>PMXR01000062.1 GCA_003171035.1 Chloroflexota bacterium | reverse complement strand
CGCCGACGAGCTTCTTGTACTTGACCAGGGCGATGTCGGGCTCGATGCCGGTGGTATCGCAATCCATCATAAAAGCAATAGTGCCTGTGGGAGCGAGCAAACTGGTTTGTGCGTTTCTAAACCCGAATTGGCGCCCCAGGGAGAGAGTTTCATCCCAAATATCGCGAGCACCGCGGTGCAGGTCGGCCGGCACGTTGGCCTTGTCGGGGATGGCGTGAGCGGCGTCGCGATGCTTCTGGATCACGCGCAGGAACGGTTCCTCGTTCTTGCGGTATTCGGCGAACGGGCCGCCGTGGTCGCGAGAGATGACCGCGCTCTGGCCGTAGGCCTCGGCGGTCATGATCGAGGTGATGGCGCCGGCGTAGGCCTGGCCTTCGGGGGAGTCGTAAGCGAGGCCGCGGCTCATCAGCAGNNTCGACCAGGATCTCCTGCGCGGTGATCGTCAGGCGGCAGGCGTATCGGAACGCTTCGACGTCGAATTCGGCGTCCTCACGCACGAACTTCATCAGGTTGAGGCTCGCCAGGTTGCAGCTGGTGTCGTTGAGGAAGCTGAACTCGGAGCAATTGTGGACGAGCATGCCGTTGGCGACGAAGTGGTGGGTCGCCGACTCGGTGAGATCGAAGACATCGGCGGTGCCCGCGGCGATCACGGAGTCGACTTCGTCGGTCAGTAGGTCTCGATAGCTCTCGGTCGCCGCGTTGAGAGCGGCGAGGGCGGCGGCCTTGGGGCTGGCTGCATCGAACCCGATCTCAAGCTCGAAGATCCGGCGTGAGGTCCTGCTGATCCGCAGCGAGTGCATTTCCTTGACGGCGTACTCGGCCAGGCCGCCCTTGCCGTCGGGGAGCATGGTCCTGAACTTGCCGCCGCGGCGGTTCTCGTACAGCTTCGCCTTGATGCCGAACGCCAGCAGCATGCGCTGGACTTGAACCAATAGGTCGAGAGAGGTCGAGTCCAGCCCGACATAGGCGTTTCTGTTGCTGGTGTAGGCGACGGTGCCGTCGGCTGTGTAGAGGCCGCGAAGAAGGGCGGCCAGCGANNTACTGCATGAACTGCTCGCACACGGGACGCGAGGCGAAGGCCAGACGAGAGCCGGTTTGAGTGAACGACACGCTGACGCCGTCGTTGCGACCGATCGAGCCGACCGCCTTGAGAAGCGCCTTCTGAGCATTGACCTCGATCGCCACGGCTTCGAGGATCGGGGCCTCGTCGGCATGCATGGTCAGAACGATCATCGGACGTTCGTTGCGTCGCTCGTCCGCCCAGGTCAAGCAGCCGTCGCCGACGGCGAGGCCGATGGCTTCGGCGAGTCGCTCCGAAAGGCTCGCGTTGCCGAACTCGGGGCCTTGAAGCCTGACCCGATCGCCGGCCTTGAGGTCCTTGACGGCAACGTCGCCTCGATCCGTAGCAACCTTATGGTCGGCCGTGATTCGAACGCGATACCCGGAGCGAGTGCGCAGATCGAAGACAGGCTTGTGACCCGTCGGGAAGATCGAACCGACAGAGTGAGGCTGGCCGTCTGCCCCGATGATGTTGGCCGTCTCGCCGACCATCGATTCTATCGATCGCCAGCCCTCATCCGTCGCGACGAGAGTGTCGCCTGTAACGCACGGGTTGGTGGCGTACTGGCGGTCCGAATTGGAGACCGGGTTCCAGTCGTTGATCGTGGTGTCGTACTGGATGCCGGGGTCGCCGCAGACCCACGCCGCGTCGGCCATCTCACGGAATAGTTTGCGGGCGCGGAACGTCTCCATCGCCGCTCCGCCCACGACGGCGTGAGTCGTCCACTCGGCGTCGGCCACGACGGCACGCATGTAGTCGTCGGTGACTCGGACGGAATGGTTGGCGTTCTGGAAGGCGATCGAACCGTAGGCCTCGCCGGTGAACGACGGGTCGTAGCCGGCCTCGATCAGGGCCCAGGCCTTCTTCTCTTCCTTGAGCTTGNNNTCGTAGCCGCGCATGAAGCTCACGGGGCCTGAGGCGGTGCCGCCGCCCGACATCTTCTCCCGGCTCGAGCGAATGGTGCTGAGGTTGGAGCCTGCGCCCGACCCGAACTTGAAGAGCATCGCCTCGGTCTTGGCCAGATCCATGATCGAGGACATGGTGTCCTGGACCGAGTTGATGAAGCAGGCGGAGCACTGCGGATGCGCTTCGACGCCCACGTTGAACCAGACCGGCGAGTTGAAGGCGAGCTTCTGGTGGACGAGCAGGTGCGTTAGCTCGGCCTGGAAGGCGCGCAGGTCTTCGTCCGTGGCGAAGTAGTGCTGCATCTCCGCCCAGCCGGCGATGGTATTGACGACGCGGTCGATCAGCTGGCGGACGCTGGTCTCGCGGCCGTCGGTGTTGAGATGGCCGCGGAAGTACTTGCTGACGACGACGTTGGTGGCGAGCTGGCTCCAGAACGCCGGAACCTCGACGTCCTTCTGCTCGAAGACGGTCTTGCCCGACTCGTTGCCGATGCTGGCGGTCCGGACTTCCCACTGGATCTCGTCGTACGGGTGCACGCCCGGGCGGGTCCAGCGGCGCGGGAAGTGGAGGCCCTTGACGCCGATGCCGGTGAACGTGCCGTCGGGGAGCATCGTGGGGGTCTGGGTGGCGACGTTTTCGGCCATGACGGGGATCGCCTTCGTGGTGGGCTCGGTGGAGGTTGCGGCGGTGACGGAGGTTGCGGCGGCGGCGGAGGTTGCGGCGGTGGCGGTGGAGGTTGTCGTGGCGGCGGAGGTTGCGGGCGAGGTGGTCGCGCTCTCGGGGGACGCGCTGGCGGCGGCTCGACTCATTCCTGTACCTCTCTGGGCTCTACCGGGTCGTTCGTTCGTGTCGGCTGGTTCTGGCATCGGATCTGTCGTCTCGTGTCTCGTGTCTCGTGTNNCCGATTACTGCTCGAGGGGGTGGGTCGTCTCGAAACCTCGCATCGCCGGCCTTCCGACCTCCAGTCGGCCTTCGGCCTCGTTCCGCTCCTCCGGCTCACTTTGCCGTACGCCGCGAGTTGAGCGACGTCCGGGCCTCCCGCTGCCGGTTTGAGTGGTCGTGACGATAGCTGCGAGTGCTCGGGCGATGCGCCTCCAACCAGGTCTTTTCGACGCCGAGTTGGGGCCGTCTCTCCGCGGTCTCCCCGGCGCACTCCGGGCTCTCCAGGGGACCCGGCCGACCGACGGAATGTACGCCGACGTCATCTCGCAGTCAAGCCCCGAAACCACAAGATGTTGTGGTATCCTGCCCACCGCAACCACCACATCTAGGCCTTGAGCCGCGGGCGGCGGCGATCTGCCGAGGCCCGGTGGATCGGCTGGGGATGCACTGTGGACGGCCTGTGGACCGTTCTCCCGGCGCCACCCATACCGTCGAGGGCGTGACCCGGTCGCTCGCGTCCAGAGCGCCGCCCCGATGGTTCGATAGGAACGGACGTTCTATTCTAACACGTTCCGGACCCGCCGCGAGAGGCGCG
>PMXR01000121.1:35306-49854 GCA_003171035.1 Chloroflexota bacterium | reverse complement strand
CGCCTCGAAGCGCGAACGAAATGGTGCCCGCGCCGCCCGCCCCGCGCCCCCGCAGGCCCCCCTACCCCGCGTCGAGCGTCTGCCGCACCGCCCGCAACAGCTCCGAAACCGTGAACGGCTTCTGGAGGAAGTGGGCCTTCTCGA
Source organism: Chloroflexota bacterium (assembly GCA_003171035.1). GTDB lineage: Bacteria > Chloroflexota > Limnocylindria > Limnocylindrales > CSP1-4 > Fen-1039. Next base: position 49,710 of record PMXR01000121.1, on the reverse strand, counting down.
CGTGGAAGACCATCGAGGGGTCGTTGGGCAGGTGGCCCGAGATGAAGAGCGTGCGGGGGTTGCCGGGGAGCTCGGCGGCCAGGGCGGGGCCGGAGAGGCCGGGCATCGTGACGTCGGACAGGAGCAGGTCCACTTCCGAGCCGTGCTCCTGCCAGATCTGCCGCGCCTCGGCGGCGCCGGAGGCGGCCAGGACAACGTAGCCGTGCTGCGTCAGCACGCGCTGCGCCAGGCGGCGGATCGCGTCTTCGTCCTCCACAAGCAGCACCGTCTCGGTTCCGCGGGCGTCGGGCTCGCTCGCCTCCGGGCCCTCGGGCAGAGCCGTCTGGACGGCCGGCAACGTCACGCTGAAGCGAGTCCCGTGCCCGGGTTCGGGGTCCACGCGGACCTCGCCGCCGGCGCGGCTCACGATCGAATTGACGATGGTCAGCCCGAGTCCGGTGCCTTTGCCGGACTCCTTGGTCGTGAAGAAGGGGTCGAAGATTCGGTCGCGAATGTCGTCGGGAATGCCGGTTCCCGTGTCGCGAACTACCAGCCGAACCCTGCCGGGATCGTCCTCGGGGCAGAGCGTCTGGATCGTGAGCGAGCCGCCTGCGGGCATGGCGTCCCGGGCGTTGACCGCGAGATTGAGGATTGCCTGCTGGAGCTGGCCGGGGTCGATGAAGGCCCGGCCCGCGTCGGGATCCAGGATCGTCGTCAGCTCGATCGCCGGACCAACCAGGCGCCGGATCATGGGAGTGCACTGCTCGATCGTCTCGTTGACGTCCACGACGCGGGCGCCGGCTACCCCCGGCTGGCTGAAGGCCAGCAGCTGGCGAGTCAGGTCGGCGGCCCGATCCGCTGCCTTCCGGATCTCCCCCAGGTTGGACGCCAGTTCCGGGTCTCCCCCGGACGAAAGCATCGCCAGCTCGGCGTAGCCGCGAATGGCCTGGAGCAGGTTGTTGAAGTCGTGCGCGATCGCCCCCGAGAGCTGGCCGAGCGTCTCCATCTTCTGCGACTGGCGAAGTTCGGCTTCGAGGCGAACGCGTTCCGTGACGTCCTCTGTGATCGAGACCGCACCCACGATCTCACCGTTGGGGCCGCGGATGGGGGCGATGACCGAGCGCTCGTCGTGCGAGCTGCCGTCGACCTTCGTCCGCCTGACAGGCTCCATGTGAATCACTTGTCCGGACTTGAGGAGTTCGCTCAGCTCCGCGTACTCCTCGGCGGACGTGTTTGTGACTTCGATCGCCTGGCGGCCCAGGGCGTCTTCGGTCTTGACACCGAGGATCTGCTCGGCCGCCGGATTGAAGTACCGGACAACCCCCTGCATGTCCGTCGAAACGATCGAGAACGGCGACGCCGCCAGGATGGCACCAAGGAGTTCGCGCGTTCGAGCCAGTTCGGCGGCTGCTTCATCGCTGCGCCGGGCGGCTTGAACTGCGACCTCGACGGCACGCTCGTACCGGCGTCGCGATCGCCACAGCAGCGTCAGGGCGAACGCGCTAATCGCTCCGAGCAACAAGACCGTGGCACTGGGCGAGGGTATCTGGAGCGCAGTCGCGCGGGGACCCACCGAGAACGCGGCTATGGTTCCGGCCCCGCCGGCGACGAGAGCAAGGAAGGCCAGCACCGCCCATAAGCGGCCGCTCTTCATGCCGGCGCTCGCGGCGATGCCTACACTCGGGAACAACACGGCGTAGGCGAGCCCGGCTGGAATGAGCAGTCCGGCAAGCGCCCCGGCCGCATCCATGCACAGCGCCACCGCGGCCATGGAAATGTCGCCGTCGAGTCCGTAGCGCCACACGACCAAGGCGACGCCGGCCGACGCGACGATTCCCAGGACCGCGGCCTCCCACGAGACGGCAACAACGGTGGGCAGTAAAAGCACAAAGATGATCGGGAGGAACAGCGCCACGAGCATGACGGCGCGCCGAACTACCGGAGGGTCGAGCCTGACGCTCTGCTCGACATCAACGTCCTGGCGTTCGGAATCGACAGGCGGCATTGCTCTCCCGATCCCGCGGCTGGGAGAACTGGTGGGGGCAAACGGAGGCGACCCGCGACCGCGAGAGATTGGCGCCCATAGTACCCGGCCCCGACCCCGGCTCCTACCCCCCACCGGAACCTCTGTTTCCCGCGTGCACCTAGTTGGCGGAGCGCCGGTAGGCCGTGCCCTGGCCGTCCTGTGAAATCGTGAGGACGTCGCCCGCGACCCAGGCGTCGTTGACCACGTTCCGGCCTGAGGAATTCTCTTGCAGCCGCCCGTCGGACCCGATCGACCAGCGGCCGTCCCGGCGTCGCCCGCCGGGCAGGGTTGCGACCGTCGTCCCGTCGGGGAGGAACGCCATCGAGATCGGTCCCGTCTGCCACGTTCCAAGAATCGCCTCGGCCAGTGGCCTCGGATCGCGTTCGCCTGCGGGAGGCGGCGTGGCAGCGGCGGCGAATTGGACCTTCATCGCGGTCCCGATGGCGGCCAATTCCGCTCGGGCCTCCGCTGCTTGAGTCGGATCTTGCGACCTGACGGCGGTGATGGCAGCGCCGACTGCCGCGGCCGGCGACGCCGTGACGCCGGCCGGGAGCGGGCGATCCGCGAGCCGCTCGAGGTTGAGTACGACACCGCTCTTGGGCAGCACGTAGACCGCCACGATTCCCGCGTCCGGCGCGGCGTTGTAAGCCTCCGCGTCAACCGAGTAACTCTTGCCCGCGACGTCGATGAAGTCCTCGGTCCACCTGGTATGACTTTCCTGGTGGTCGAGCGTGTGCTTCCCGATCGCGCCCTCGACACGTTGAACGCTGCCGCTCCGCAAGTCCTTGGTCAGGGCATCGCCGGAAACCGCCAGCCTGACCAGCAGCAGTCCCGCCGCCAGGAAGGCGGCGCCGATAAGCGGCTTCATCAGACCGGGTTGCGCGGGTCCCACCCCGGATAGAAGCACCACTCCCATTACGCCGCAAAACAGGGCGGCGAAGACCTCGTCCTTGCGCCCGGCTCGTGCCAGGCCTCGCAGCCGCTTGCGCTGCGCATCGGTGAGCCGGCCTCCCTTGTTGGTCTCGAGGTCGGCTGCCGGAAACGGATCGTCGTTGCCTTGAATCTTCATGGCCACTCCTTTGAGTGGCACCCTATACCGGAGCGGGCGGGCCGGCCGTGCGGGCCCGACTCGTCGCGGTGGTCGCGACGATGGAGCGCCGGACGCGATCGATCGCGGCTACGGAAAGGTGTACGGCCCCTGGCTCGTGTCGAAGGCGTTCTGGGCGGCTTCGAGCTCGGACGACAGGGCGGCTATCGCAGCGCTCTGCTCGGTCTTGTCACACGAGCCGGCGGCAATCGCCGCCTTCATCTTCGAGGCGTACGTTTTGGCAATCGCCAGGTGCTGGCCCTCGTGCCAGGCGATGTGGTCGAATACCGTCTTCCACCACGCCGCGAGAGTCCGCGAAACACGTGCGGGGCCGGACCACTTCGGCAGTGTGATCGTGTACGTGGCCGTGAAGGTGACCGACGTGACCGAACATACGCCCGTGTTGGTCGTTCCGGTATAGCTCCAGCTGAAGGAGTCGTGGAAGCAGCCCGCGGCGTCGGCCAAGCCACAACTGGCCGGCCCCTTGGTCGTCATCTGGGATATGAGTTCAGCCTCAGTGGAGCCCGTGATCGAGTAGTACTTGACCGTCGCGCCGGAGAACTTCGCCTTCAGCACCGGCAGCGCAATCTCGGGGTTGATCGCCGTCGGGACGGGAGGCGCGATCGTAGGGACCGCGGTCGCACCAGCCGAAGGGACCGGAGAGGTGGTGGGCGTGGGGGTCGCCGTCGGTACCGGGGTATCGGTTGGTGTTGGGGTCGCGACGGCGATGCCGGCCAGGATCGGCGACGAAAGTCCCGCGGCCGCGCTCCTGACGCTGAAGCCGACGGCGACCGTGACGATCGCAACAATCAGAAGGGCGGCGACCGCGACCAAGGCCACTGGTCGGCGGCGCCGATCGGAATCGGGCGGCGCGAGCGGGTCCAGCGTCGCGAGTGGCTCGGCCGGAGTCGGGGCCGGCTTCGGTCCGGCGCAGCTATAGCACCGCATCGCCCCCGGCGCATTGAGTGAGTGGCAGGTTCCGCAGAACCAGCCCCATTCTGTACTTGGCTCCGGAATCATCCCCACCTCGGACGGCCATGCAGGCTCGACGGGCAGCCGCGTCGTCATTTTACGCGGGGTCTCGGAGGGTTGGGACCTACCTGGACCTCACCGGGGCGCCCGGTCCGAGCCGGATCCTCCCCTACTCCATCGGCTCCAGCACGAAGACCGGAATCTGCCGCTCGGTCTTGGCCTGGTAGTTCGCGTAGTCGGGCCAGGCTTCGACGGCGCGCTCCCACCAGAGAGCCTTTTCGGCGCCGTCGACTTCGCGGGCGGTGTAGTCGCGCTTGGTTGCGCCGTCCTGCAGCTCTACGTGCGGATTGGCCTTGAGGTTGTAGTACCAGACGGGGTTCTTCGGCGCGCCTCCGAGCGACGCCACCACCGCGTAGACGCCGTCGTGTTCGACCCGCATCAGGGCGGTCTTGCGGAGCATGCCGGTCTTCGCGCCGACGGACGTGAGCACGATCACCGGCTTGCCGCGCATGTCTGCGGCTTGCTCGCCGCCGGTCGCCTCGTACGTTTCGGCCTGCTTGCGGGCGTAGCCGGCGGTGCTGGGTTGGTATTCTCCGGTGAGCGGCATCTGTGAACGTCCTGACTCTGGCACGACCTGACACGTCGCTGTCGTAGCACGACCCCTACCGCCCGATCATACCGAACTTGAGGCCAGCCGATGCCGGCTCCGCTGGGCAAGACACCGACCAAGAAGATGCCCAAGATCGACGTCCTGGGCATCGAGGATTCGGCGTCGACGCGCTCGGCGGTGCGGTTCTTCCGCGAGCGCCGGATCGTCGTGAGCTATGTCGATCTGCGCAAGAAGCCGCTGAACCCCGCGGAACTCCGCCACTTCCTGGATCGGCTCGGTCCGGCGTTGCTCGACACGGGCGGAGTGGCGGCCACCGATGCGGCCGACTTCGCGACGGATCGCGGCAAGCTGATGGCCGCGATCCACGCCGACGTGCGCCTGCTCAGGCTTCCGCTGATCCGCTTCGGCGACGACGTCACCGCCGGTCAGGACGAGGCGACCTGGCGCTCCTGGCTGGCCCGCCGGAACGGCCCTGCCGGCTGATCGTCAGGCGCGGCGGAGCAGGTTGCTCCTGAACTCGCGCTCCAGGCCCTGTCCCGCGACGGGGTCGTTGGTGCGCTTGCCATCCGCGAAACGAACGAGCGCACCGTCGGTCAGGTCGTCGCCGTAGACGCCTTCGTAGTTGTCCACGACCGTGGCCGCGCGCCCGGCGTCTGGGCCGCTGACGATCACGACCTTGTCGTCGGGTTGATAGGTCTGCGCCATGCCGTTTTCCCCGATTCTGCTGTTTGGATGTGGAGTGTCTTGGGTTGTGGCGATCATAGGACTCCGCGCCGCCACCGATTGCGTTCGCGCGGGCTTCCTTTGGTGAGGGTTCTCATCCTCGCCCCGGCAGCCCGACCAGCCTAGGCTCGGAGAACGCATGAGGATCCATGTCCAGGCTTGCATGCGCGCCAACATCGAGGTCTCCACTGAACGCCGCTCCGAACTCCACCACCCAGACCCACAGTCCAACCGCCATCCCGGTTCCCAAGCTCCGTCTGGCGGGGCTTCGATCCGTCAATCTGCGGTCGGCCTACAGCCTTCGCCGCCTGGCGACGGTCTTCTTTGCGACTGGGTCGGTGGTCTTCATCCTCCTCATCCTGGAGCGCTCGATGGCGATCGTCGGCGCCTTCAGCGGGCTGGTCGTCATCTGCTTTCTGGCGTGGCTGCTGGCCTTTGTGGTCAGTCCGGCCGTAGACGGCGCCACCGAGCGACTACACATGGGGCGCAGCAAGGCGGTCGGTCTGGTCTACGGCTGCATCGCCCTCGGCCTGGCGGGTTTCGTTCTCATCGCCGCGTCGATCGGTGTGAGTGAGGCGACGAATCTGGTAAGCAGGATCGACGAGGGCACCGCGACGATAAGCGGCAGCATCGCCTCACTGCAGAAGAGTCTGGGGATCAGCACCGGCACGATCGATCTGGCCGCGCTCTTCCGTCAGGCGGAGGCTGGGGTCGTTCCAGGTGTCCAGGCCACCATCACAGCCCAATCTGGGGCCATTGCCGGAGCGGCAGTCTCTGTGGCAGGGACTCTCTCGATCATCCTTGTGTTGTCGGTCTTCATCGTCGCCGACGCTGACGGCTTGCAGGCCAAGATGCACCGGGTCATGCCCAATCGATTCGAGACCCAACTGGACCTGTTCGATCGGTCCGTCGGCCGAGCCTTCAGAGGGTTCCTGTGGCTGCAGGTCGTTCTCATGATCATCCAGGTCGTGCTGACGGCAGCCGTCGGCTTGATCTTCGGCCTCCCGTACATCTTCCTGATGTGCTTGTTCGCCGCACTGTGTATGCCGATCCCGTTCGTCGGCTCCGCCCTGGCTCTGGCGCCGCCGGTCCTGATCGCGGCGGCCTTCGCCCCGGGAGCGCTCGTGCCGGTGTTCCTGGTGGTCTTCGTCGGACAGGCGTTGATCATGCATACGCTGGTGCCGCGACTGATGAGGCGGACTTCCGGAGTCCACCCAATCATCACCATCCTGTCTGTCATGGTGGGAGCGCAAGTTGCCGGGGTTTGGGGCGCCGTCTTCGGACTGCCGGTCGCGGCCGTCATCTCTATCCTTGCCAACTACTTCATCAATCTACAGGCCGTCCAGGAAGTCGAGGGCGTCGACCTGGGGGAGGTGACCGCCGCGATTCGGGCCGCCTATCCGGAGGCCACGCCGGAAGAAGTCCTGGCCGAGGCGGCAGATCAGGCTGAGGCGATCTATGCCACTCAACGCGAAGAGCGAACTGACGTATGAGTAGCGCTCTGGGGCGCCCGCGCCGGTTTGCCCGCGGAATGGCCGCCATTCTGGTGTTGATGTCCGTGGCCGCCTGTTCCGGCTACGAGTCATTCCCCACCCGTCCGACGCCGGCCCCAACGCCGAGCCCGACACCAACCCCGACGCCGACGCCGACACCGACACCGATGTCCGCGCTGGACAGCTTCAAGGCCATGATCGCGAGCGGCGACTTCCAGGCCGAGGGCACCGCGACCGGGTCCATCACGGTGAAGACGATCTTCGGGCCGAGCACGGGGCCGGTGACGGGAACGTTCAAGGTAAAGGGCGGCGACAGCGACGCCTCGATCAGCTCGGTCATTCTCGGCAGCACGATCACGTACGACAGCATCGTCGTCGGCGGCACGGCGTACTCGCGGACGAACGGAGGCGGGTGGAGCCAGTCACAGGCTTCGGGCAAGACGCTTCAGGGCTTCGTCGGCAGCGGCATCCTCCTCGTCGACGTCGGCGTGGAGACGAAGTTCGGCGGGCAGTTCCACCACCTCACCGTCGCCAACATAGCCGGCGTCGACCCCTCCGCGTTCGGCATCGGAGCGGGGCCCGGGATGGAGAACCTGAGCCTCGAAGGTCTGTCGTTCTGGGCAGCGGACGATGGAACTCCGGCCGGCGTGAGTCTTCAGGCGTCGTTCGATCAGAAGGTCCTCGGCACGCCGACGCATGAGACCGTGGTGCTGGACATCGGCATCGACCAGCTGTGGGGCGTGACGATCACGGCGCCGACGAACTAGGCGCAACGTCGGGCCGCCGGCGCGCGTTAGGTCATTTGCCCAAGAGGCCGCCCGGCTCGGCACACCTACGATCTTGACGACCCGCGGCGCCGAGACGCGCCACGGTTTTCCCGCTCAGCCCCTGCGCTGAGTACGTCCCATTCCGGCTACTGCGCGAAGCAGAGCCAATCTCGAGCAGGAGGAGCAATGAACTTCCCGATTCACGCCGCCCCTATCCGCGCACCCGGCCAACAGCATTCGCTGAGGCGCCGTTCGCGGCTCGTCGCGTTGGTAGCTGCGGTGGCAATTTCCGCCGTAGCCCTTTCCGTCATCAGCGTTGTACCCACGTTCAACCCCGTGGCGCGAGCCGCCGACCCGAACATCTCTCAAGGCAAAGTGGCCACAGCCTCGTCGGTCGAGAACGCCGGTACGCCGGCATCGGCCGCGGTCGACGGCAACACCGGCACCCGCTGGTCTTCCGCTTTCAGCGACCCCCAGTGGCTGCAGGTCGACCTGGGCGCGACCGCCAACATCACTCAGGTTGTCCTGATCTGGGAGACCGCCTACGGCAAGTCGTTCCAGATTCAGACCTCCCCCAACGCCACCACCTGGACCACGATCTACTCAACCACCACCGGCGCCGGCGGCACCCAGACGCTGGCCATCACCGGTAGCGGACGCTACGTCCGAATGTACGGAACCGTCCGGGCCACCCAGTGGGGCTACTCGTTGTGGGAGTTCCAGGTCTTCGGCACGTTCGGCGCGACGCCGACGCCGACGCCGACGCCCACTCCCACCCCGACGCCCACGCAAGTCGCCGGTTGCGGAACGAACAATGCCGCCCTCGGCAAGCCCGCGACCGCTTCGTCGATCGAGAACGCCGGTACGCCGGCATCAGCGGCCTTCGACGGCAACGCCGGCACCCGCTGGTCTTCCGCCTTCAGCGATCCGCAGTGGGTCGAGGTCGACCTCGGGTCCACCCAGTCGATCTGCAAGGTGGTCCTGAACTGGGAAACAGCATACGGCAAGTCGTTCCAGATTCAGACCTCAACCGACAACGCCAACTGGACGACGATCTACACCACGACCACCGGCACGGGTGGTGTTCAGACACTGACCGTCGGCGGCAGCGGGCGCTATGTCCGCATGTACGGCACGGTCCGGGCGACCGGCTACGGCTACTCGCTCTGGGAGTTCAGCGTCTACACCGGCCTCCTGGGCCCCACGCCAACGCCACTCCCCACCCCGACACCGACTGCCACCACGTCGTCGGCTCCCGGCACCTTCTGGGACAACAGCAACATCCCGGTCGCGACCCAGGTCATGACCTTCAAGTTCCTCAACCGGACCAACGGCAAGTACCCCGATAGCCAGGTCTACTGGAGCTTCAACGGCCAGGTCCACACGATTGCCGACGCGCCGACATTCGACATGCCGGCCAACTCATCCGGCCGGATGTACTTCGGTCTGGGCGCCCCGCCCAATGCGGCAAACCCGAGCTCCTATTGGGACTTCATCGAATTCACGATCGGTCCCGCGCAGTTCAACGGCAACACGACCCGAGTGGATGCCTTCGGTCTGAAGCTCGCGATGCGCCTGCACAATGCCGACGGCACCGAGCAGACGGTCGGCGAGAACCTGGCCACGTTTACCGAAGACCGCACGGCAACGTTCAATCGTTTCGTGGCGGCGATGCCGGCCGAGTTCAAGGCCTGCGGCACGGTCCTCGCACCGTACCGCATCCCGGAGCCGGGCGGCGGCTGCGGCTTCAATGCCGGCGGCGTGAACCAGAACTACTACAACTCCTACATCGACCAGATGTGGGCCAACAACGGCATCACGATCGCCAAGCCCGGACCGAACGGCAGCGGCCTGGGTGCCTATCCGGATCTCTCCGCCGCGATCTTCCGCCACGTTGGGGCGGCAGCCGGTAGCTTCAACACTAACGGCACCATCAAGAACACAGCCCTGTTCGCGGATCCGGCGACCTTCTATACGGCCGCTCCGGCGATGTACTACGCCAAGTTCTGGCACGACAACGCCTACGACGGCAAGGCTTACGGCTTCCCGTACGACGATGTTGGAGGCTATTCCTCCTACATCTCGCACGCCAATCCCCAGTACATGCTGGTTGCCGTCGGCTGGTAACACGTTTCCGGCCGCGACCGTGACATGACAAAGAAAGGCCCTCGGAGTCGCCTCCGGGGGCCTTTTCACGTTCGATGTATGGCTGGCGAGGAAGGATTCGAACCTTCAATCCCCTGATCCAGAGTCAGGTGCCTTACCGTTAGGCCACTCGCCAGCGGAGCGACCGACAGAATACCGGATTCCGCGGCCGGGCGACGCGGCGATTGCCGGTAGCCGGCCGCCCGCGGGCGGTCAACTCAGGCCACCGTCACCACGACCTTGCCACCGACGTGGCCCTCGCCGAGGTATCGCATCGCATCGGCCGCGGAGGCGAGCGGGTACGTCCGGTCGATCACCGGCCTGACCTGGCCCGCCTCGATGAGTTCGGCGATCGCGGTCAGGTCCTTCCGGTTCGCCGATGAGCTGACCGGGTGGATCGTCTGCGACACGAACGGCGACATCAGCATGGCCCGCATGAAGCGGCCCATCGGCCCGATCCGGCGGTGGTAGAACTGGCCGCTGTTCGGGATGAGGGTTCCCTTCCGGACCAGCACGCGCCGCAGGTCGGCCAGCGAACGATTGGACACGTTGTCCAGGATGAAGTCGTAGCGTTCGTCGCCGGCCGCGAAGTCCTCCGCGGTGTAGTCGACGACTCGGTCGGCCCCCAGCGACCGCACGAGGTCCACCTTCGACGGTCCGCAGACGCCGGTCACGGTCGCACCGAGCGACTTGGCGATCTGGACCGCGAAGGTCCCGATCCCGCCGCCGGCTCCGATGATCAGGACCTTCTGGCCCGCCTCCACGTGGCCGGCCCGCAACGCTTGAAGTGCGCAGAGCGCAGCCATCGGAACCGCCGCGGCCTGCTCGAAGGTCAGGTTGGACGGCTTGGGCACCAGCCGCTCCGGAGTGGCGGTCGCATATTCGGCGAAAGCTCCGGTGCCCTGGCCGAAGACTTCGTCGCCGGGCGCAAAGCCGGTCACTCCGGCGCCGACGCCCTCGACGGTGCCGGCCAGGTCGATGCCCCGGACGCGAATCCTGGGCTTGCGCCAGCCGAAGACGAACCGGCCGATGTTCGGCACGCCCTGCATGAATGCCCAGTCGGCGGGGTTGACCGAAGCGGCGCGCACCCGCACGAGAACCTCGGTCTCCTTGAACGCCGGCCGGTCGATTTCGCGGAGCTGGAGGACGTCGGCCGCGCCGAACCTGTCCTGAACGATCGCTTTCATCTGGTTCCTTCCGTGAGTAGGTCTGCCGGCACACCGGTGGGACTGTCGGCGGTCGCCGAAGGTTCGGCGCTCATGCCATCCCGGCGACCGCCGCCTCCAGCTCGGCCATCAGCTCGCGTTTGCGCTCGGCCGTGGCGAACGACCCGTTGATGGCGTTGACCGCCAGCTGCCGGACATCGTCGACGCCGAGATCCAGCGCCGCGGCAATGGCGCGGTAGTTGTCGCCGATGTAGCCGCCGAAGTAGGCCGGGTCGTCGGAGTTGACCGTGACCGCCACTCCGGCCCGCATCAGCGTCCCTATCGTGGACCGCTCCATCGTCGGCACGACTCGCAGGCGAACGTTGGAGATCGGGCAGGCAGTCAGCGTTACGCCCGACTCGGCCAGGAGGCGCATAACCGCCGGGTCGTCGGCCGCGCGCACACCGTGGTCGATGCGAGAGGCTCTCAGGCAGTCGACCGTGCGCGCCACGAGCGCGGCCTCGCCCTCCTCACCGGCGTGCGCGACCGCGCGGAGCCCCAGAGAGCGGGCTCGTGCGAAGACGGGCGCGAACGGTTCGGGCGGGTAGCCGACCTCGGTCGAGTCGAGGCCTACGGCCACGATCCGGTCCAGCCACGGCTCCGCGGCGGTAAGGGTCGCGTCGGCCGCTTCGACCGGCAGATGCCGCAGGAACGAGAGGATCAAGCCGCTCGTGATGCCGAACTCGCGCTCGCCGTCGGCGAGACCGTCGAGGATGCCACCGATCACGTCGTCGATCGGGATGCCGCGGGTCGTGTGCGTCTGCGGATCGAAGAACGGCTCGACATGGCGGACGCGGTCGGCGTTGGCCCGGGCAAGGTAATCGCGGGTCAGGTCGCGGAAGTCCGCGCGAGTTACGAGGACCGAGCAGGCGGCGTAGTAGACGTCGAGGAACGACTGCAGATCCTCGAAGTCGAAGGCGGCCCGCATCTTCTCGACCGAGGCGAAAGGCAGCGCGAGGCCGTTTCGGTCGGCCAGCCGGAAGGCCAGTTCGGGCTCGAGCGTCCCCTCCAGGTGGACGTGCAGTTCGACCTTGGGCAGGCGGTCTATCAGCCGCCCGATTCCGTCCACGTCGCGCAATACCTCCGGGGCAGGCGGCCCCACTTTATGGCGGCGCGGAATATGCGCCGCCGGCGGGTGGCTCAGGTTGCCCGAGCCGCCCGCCCATTGCGGGTCAGTCTACTCACTCGAATCCGAAATCTCGCCGGCGCAGCCGGGCGAGAATCGCCAGAACATTGGTTCGCACTGGGCAAATGGTGTGGTAGAGTATTGAAAAGGCGCCAGCATGGCACCCACATCAAGCGGCACACGACACTCCCTCTCTTCGGTATCGGCGAGAAAGGTTCGCTGAGGCCGCAAGCGAAGGAGTTTTTCTTTTGTACGCACAATCAGACAAGACGTTGGTTTGCGCCGACTGCAATCAGGAGTTCGTGTTCACCGCGAGCGAGCAGCAGTTCTACGCCGATCGCCAGTTCAGCGAACCGCGTCGCTGCCCGTCGTGCCGCGCAGCCAAGAAGGCAGCGCGTGGCGACAGCGGTGGCAGCAGCTATTCCGGCGGCGGCGACCGCGGTGGCTATTCCAGTGGCCCGCGCGAGATGTTCAGCGCCACCTGCTCGAGCTGCGGCCGCGAGGCCCAGGTCCCGTTCCGCCCGAGCGGCGCGAAGCCGGTCTACTGCAGCGACTGCTTCAGCAGCCAGCGTTCCTCGAGCAACCGCTACTAATCCGCTGACTTAGCCCCGCGAGGGGCCGACGGCTCCCAACGGGGCCGACCAGAGGGAGCCCGACGAACTCGGGCTCCTTTTCGATTCTCTAAGCCTTCTTGCCCTGCGCCTGGACCTTGGCCCAGGTGTCCTTGAGCGTCAGCGTCCGGTTGAAGACCGGGTGCCCGGCCGTGGAGTCGGGGTCGGGGCAGAAGTAGCCGAGGCGTTCGAACTGGACCGTCTCTCCCACCGGCAGGTCGGCAAGTGTCGGCTCCAGCATGCAGCCCTGCAGCACCTTCTCCGAATCGGGGTTCAGGTCGGCGAACAGGTCGCCGTCCGCGCCCGGGTCCGGCCGGCTGAACAGGTAGTCGTACAGCCGCACTTCCGCCGGCATCGCGTGCCCGGCCGAGATCCAGTGCAGCGTGGCCTTGGGCCGTCGACCGTCGGGCGAGTCGCCGCCGCGAGTGGCCGGGTCGTACGTGCAGCGCAGCTCGACGATCTGCCCGGCGGCATCCTTGACGATCTCGCGGCACGTCACGAAATAGGCACTGCGCAGCCGCACTTCGCGGCCGGGGGACAGCCGGAAGAATTTCGGGGCCGGTTCTTCCATGAAGTCGTCGCGTTCGATCCAGAGTTCGCGGCTAAAGGGCACTATCCGCTTGCCGGCCGACTCGTCTTCCGGGTTGTTGGCGACTTCCATCTCCTCGAGCTGGCCCTCGGGATAGTTCTCGATGACCATCTTGAGCGGATCGAGGACGGCGAAACGGCGTGAGGCCTTGCGGTTGAGGACGTCGCGAACGGCATGCTCGAGCTGGCCCACCTCGATGACGTTGTCGCTTTTGGCCACGCCGACCCCGGTAACGAACTCGAGGATGCCTTCTGCCGGATAGCCGCGCCGGCGCAGGGCCGCGATGGTGGGCATGCGCGGATCATTCCAGCCGCGCACGTGGCCCTCGTTGACAAGCTTCAGGAGCACGCGCTTCGACAGCACTGTGTACGTGATGTTGAGCCGCGCGAATTCGATCTGGCGGGGGCGCGACGGCACCGGCAGGTTGTCGATGAACCACTCATACAGGGGCCGGTGGATTTCGAACTCCAGGCTGCAAAGCGAGTGCGTGACGCCCTCGATCGCGTCTGACTGGCCGTGGGCGAAGTCGTACATCGGGTAGATGCACCACTTGTCGCCGGTTCTCGGATGCTCCGCGTGCAGGATTCGGTACATCGCCGGGTCGCGCAGGTTGATGTTCGGGGCGGCCATGTCGATCTTGGCCCGCAGAACCCGCGCCCCGTTGGGGAACTCGCCCGTACGCATCCGCTCGAAGAGATCGAGGTTCTCCTCGATGGAACGGTCGCGATATGGGCTGTTCTTGCCGGGCTCGGTGAGCGTGCCGCGATATTCGCGGATCTCGTCGGCGGTGAGGTCGTCGACATAGGCCTTGCCGGCCTTGATCAGATAGACGGCCCACTCATACAGCTGCTCGAAGTAGCTCGACGCGTAGTAAAGATGCTCGTCCCAATCGAACCCCAGCCAGTGGATGTCCTCCTGGATGCAGTCGATGTACTCCTGCTCTTCCTTCGTGGGGTTGGTGTCGTCGAGGCGCAGGTTGCATCGACCGCCGAAGTCGCGCGCGACCCCGAAGTCGATGCATATCGCCTTGGCGTGGCCGATGTGCAGATAGCCGTTCGGCTCCGGCGGGAA
>PMXR01000121.1:0-35296 GCA_003171035.1 Chloroflexota bacterium | reverse complement strand
GGCGAGGCTCCTGCGGGCGAGGAAGGTATCGGCATGCTCACGGGGTGAGGGCTCCAGACTCGGGGCTCGATTGGGTTGGGCTAATCCTACCCGAGAAGCGACCCGGCCTAGCCCACCGCGTGGCCGACCAGGGTTCCGAGCCCAAACGTGACTGCGGCCGCGAAGAGGCCCAGCAGCACCTGCCGGCCGCCGGTCCGCAAGACGCTCGACCCGGTCACGACGGTGATCGCCGCTCCAACGAGCATCAAGGCCACGGCGCTGATGACGATCGACACGACGACCGCGCCGATGCCCGAGGCGAAGAAGAACGGCAGCAGCGGCACGACGGCCCCGGCCGCGAAGAGGAAGAACGAGGTGAGCGCAGCGACCCACGCCGAGCCGCCGAGTTCGTCGGGGTCGATGCCCAGCTCCTCGCGTGCGAGCGTGTCGACCGCACGGCCCAGCTCGCCGCCCACGATCGACTTCGACATCAGGCGAGCTTGTTCGGCCGTCAGACCCTTGGCCTGGTAGATGAGGGTCAGCTCCTCTTCCTCCTCGTCGGGGACCATGAGGAGTTCCTCGCGCTCGACCTTGACCTGATGGGCGTACAGCTCTCTGGCGCTCTGGACGGAAAGCCACTCCCCGATCGCCATTGACAGTGCGCCGGCCATCATGCCGGCGATGCCGGCGATCAGCACGGCGTGGCCGCCACTCGACGCGCCCGCGACACCCATCGAGATGCTCAGGTTGGAGACGAGGCCGTCGTTCGCGCCCAGGACCGCGGCGCGCAGCTGATTGCCGCCGCTGCCGCGGTGGCGTCCCTCGATCCGGGCAATGGCGCCACCTTCGACGCCCTTGCCGGCCGCCAGCTCGCGGAAGAGCCGGGCGTGGCTTCGTTCATCGCCCGGCATGCGAGACAGAGCCTCGGGCTGATCGTCGTACATGGCCTGGTCCGAGGCTTCGCGCTCGGCGATGGTCGGCACCACTAGGCTCGGCCCGAAGTGAGTGGCGATGAACATCAGAACGCGCGTCCGCCAGCCCGGGCCGATTCCGTCCGTGGCCACGCCCGCAGCCGTGAGCCGGTCACGCCAGACGTCGGCGTGGACGGTCTCCACTTCGACCATCTTGATGTAGAAGTCCTTGACCGCGCGGCTCTGCTCCTTCTTCTGGAGCAGCGAGTAGAGGGCGATGGCATCGACCTCGCCCTGGAGGTTCTCGCGGTAGCGCGCGATGTCGGCCTTCGTTGCGGGTGCCGGGGCAGGCGCCGGCGCCGCGGCCGGCGCGACCGGCGCCGCGGCCGGCACATAAGCGGCGGACTTCTTGTCTGGGCTCATGGGAGTAGTGTCGCCGCTGGCGCGGTTACGCACAATGCCGCGGCTCCCGGTGGCCGCTGCGACTCGGCCCGCGAATCCCCGACCCTAGGGTTAACCCCGAAACCTCGTCCCCTTCAGCGCTTCATCAGGATCGGCGGTTGAAATGGTGCCGTGGCTTCTGGCAGAGCGTCCTCGACGCGCCGGGTCACGGACATGAAACGACCGGCCGCTTACCCCCTCCGCGGCCGGTCGTTTCTGTGTCGCGAGTTCTAGGCGGTGACGGTATACGTGCTGGCCGAGGCCGGGCCCGTGCCGGCCGCCCACGTCTGATTCTGCGCACCGGCGGTTCCGGTGATCATCTGAGTCGCCATTGCCGTTGCCTGGTCGGCCGATAGGTTGGAGTCCACGCCCTGAAGTGCAGTGGACATCGCCTTGGTCAGATCGGCCTGGCTCACGCCCTTCGACTTGGCGATGTCGGCGAGGGTCTGGCCGCTCTGCAGCGACGACATGAGGTCACTGGTGCTCATTCCCAGCGTCTGCGCGGCCGCATCCATGGCGGCAGCGGCAGCGTGGTGGTGATGGTGGTGATGGCCCGATGTCGCGCTCGCTGCAGAGGTGCCCTGAGTCGAGTCGGTGGCATCGGCAGGAAGCGGACCTCCAGCGGGCGGGCCACCGGCAGGTCCTCCGGCCGGCGGGATGCGGGTGGCAATCGCAGTTGCGACCTTCGTGGCCTGGTCGGCGGAGACGCTCGGATTGGCCGCCTGAATGGCCGTAGCCATCGCGGCGGTCAGCGCATCCTGACTGATCCCTTTCGACGATGCGATCGATGCGAGGCTCTGGCCGCTCTGCATCGCAGTGCGGAGGTCGCTCGCGCTCATGCCCAGCAGTTTCGCGGCGGCGTCCATTGCTGGATGGGACCGTTTCTGTTGGGAACCGATGGCCGACAGCCCAACCGCGCCGATCTGAGCGGAGTTGAACTGCACGCTTGACAAGCCGTCCACGCATGGCTCCTAGCTGGTGGTTCGGCCCCTCCGAGGTAATCATCGGCGGCGCCGGGCCGGGCTTGATGCGTCAAACGGCGGATGCTCCTAGGGGTTTGCCCGCGTCTTTGACCTACCTAGCCGCGCTCCATGGCGACGCCGCGGGCGAGCCGAGGCTCCACCGAACCGGCCCCGCCGGCGTGGGGCATCGCGTCGCGGAAGCGGTCGCCCAGCTTTGAGCGGCGCTCGGAGCCCCAGACGAAGACGTCGGCGCCGCCGCCGTACGGGCAGAACGCGTCGCCGGTGGCCGGGCAGAAGATCGCGATACGGCCGATCAGATCCCGGGCCACTGCCATCCAAACCCGGTCCAGGCTGCCGCGCTGCCAGGTAAGGGTCGTGGCGACGAACTTGGCCCGCGACGGGGCGGGCAGGTAGCCACCCAGCGTCTCGATCCAACTCGGCGGCGGAGTGACCTCCGATGCACCCAGAGCCTGCAGATCGGCCGTGTCTTCGTGGCGAGGATCGAGGTGGATTGCCAGCACCAGAACGGTCGTGCCGGTGAAGAGGGCGCTGGCGACGGCATCGAACCGCGAGGCGGTGAGGCGGTCGTCTTCATCCGATGCCGGCTTGTCGGAATCGCGCAGGTAGTGGATTCGCGTCCATACCGACTCGTGCGTGAAGCGCAGCATGAAACCCACCGGCGGTTGACCGGAGTACTGCGACTGCCAGGCATCGAGGGCTTCGTGGACGTTCATCAAGGTCCTGATGGAAGTTATCCGGCCCCTACGTCGAATTGGGGAGCCCGACCTTGACATACCCTACCCGGAATAGCGGACACATACAACGAGAGATGCATCCGGAAGATGGACGATTCGGAGTCGAAACAAGCACCCGGTCGGCGGTGACACAAATGCGGTGCGCGCGCGCACATCGAGGTAGGTTCGGCCGGTCAGGCGCCTGTATCCACAACCCCTGCCGACCCGGTACTCGCCCACACGTGCGCGGGCGCGGCAGGTTCCACCTCACCCTGGCCGGGTTCGCCGGATTCGTAGGTTTCGTAGTGCTGGACCTCGAAGTTGTCGAAGACCTCCGGCCGGCCGCTGTTGAGTACCGGGGTATCCAGCAGGTCGGTGCTACCGACCCAGCCGTAGAGCGCTTCAAGGTCGCGCCAGACGCTGACGAACACGACCTCCTCGCGGCCGTCCGAGTGCGCTTGTCTGCCGACGTGGGCATGGATCAGGCCTTCATGCCGCCGGGCATCGTTGACGGCCTGGTGAGCCTGCTCCCTGAACGTGGCGACTTGGCCCGGCAGAACACAGCCATGAAGTACCCGGATTATCAAATCCCTACCCCGGACGTCGGCACATCCCCCGAGTGCATTCTCCGGAGTTGCGGGCAATTCGGCAATTACAGGGCCATATCAGCTTGGCGAATCGCCGGCCGAATCTATCAATTCGGCGATTCGGCGCACCAGTCGCCCTTACAGTCGTCTTACCTGCGCCCCGAACAGGTCGAAGGCGGCCAACTCAGCATCTCCAGTGTCAGCTCCGAATGGGCGAGACAAGGAGACAACAGTTGAACCGTCAAGTCAGCCTCACCACCAGACTCGCAGCCACCGCGCTGCTGGTCGGCGTTGCGGTCATCGGCTGCGGGAACGGCAATGCCGGATCCACCCAGACGGCCACCCCTGCTGCGCAGTCGAGCCAGATCGACCAGGCCGGCCCATCGATCTCTCCGGACGCGTCCGCATCGGCGTCCGACTCCGCGATTCCGTCCGCGTCCACCGTGGCCATCAATCCGGCCGCGACCCCGGACCCGCTCGACAGCCCGCTCAACAGCGTCAACCAGCTTCTGAATGGCATCAACAGCTCGCTCCAGGACAGCGGCTCCGGCGGCGGCGAATAGCCTCCCGAGTCGAACCAGCGTCCCGAATCCCTTTAGGAGGACCCACATGAAGCTCCGCATCCCAGCTCTCGTCGGCGCCGTGGCGCTCGGCA
Organism: Chloroflexota bacterium; assembly: GCA_003171035.1. GTDB lineage: Bacteria > Chloroflexota > Limnocylindria > Limnocylindrales > CSP1-4 > Fen-1039. Next base: position 31,027 of record PMXR01000121.1, on the reverse strand, counting down.
GTTCGCTTCTCTTCGCCTCGGCCGGTAGCGTCGGCGCTGTGACCACCACCGGCCCTTCCGGCAAAGGTATCTGCGCCGTCGAGCAGGCCGCCGTCAAGGCCGGTGCCAGCGTCGAGAAGCTCCAGGCTTTCGGCAATTGCGAGATCAATCGCCGTTTCGCCACCCTCACCGCTCTCTCGGCCAAGATCACCTCGTCCAAGGTCATGACCTCGGCACACGCAGCAACGCTGCAGAGTGAGATCGGCTCGACGCGAGCCGGCCTGACCGCCCTCAAGGCCACCATCGACGCCGAGACCAGCATCCCGGCCCTCAGGGTCGACATCACCAAGATCGCGACTCAGTTCCGGGTCTACCTGCTCGTAGTCCCGCAGGTCCACCTGACCAACGCCTCGGACGGCGTCCTGGCCAGCCAGAGCAAGTTCGCGACGATCAACACCAACCTGGCCGCACGGATCGCTGCCGCGAAGGCCGCCGGCAAGGACACCACTGCCGCCCAGGCCGACCTGGACGCCATGAATGCAGCCGATGCCGCGGCGGTCGCCCTCGCGAGCCCGCTGCCCGGCAAGCTCCTGCCGCTGACTCCGGCCGACTACAACGGCGGCACCGCCGGTCCGATCATCACGGCCGCCCGCGCCGATCTAGCCAAGGCAGTCGCCGACGTCAAGGCCGCTGTGGCCGACGCCAATGCCTGCCGCACCGCACTCAAGGCCCTCAAGTAGTCTTCCGCTCCACAGCGCGGTCCCTGCCTTCGGGCGGGGGCCGCGCTCACGTTTAAGCCTCAGGCCACGTCGTCGCTGAACGGCTGCAACTGGAAACCGAATTCGGCCCCGGGCCCATCGTCTCTGGGCCGGGCCCAGATGCTGCCGCCGATCGCCTCCACCAGACGATGCGCCACGAACAGACCGATCCCGGACCCCGCCACGCGTGACGTTCTGGGGGAGCGGTAGAAGACCTCGAACAGCCGCTCGGCCTCGGCCGGATCGATCCCCGGGCCGCGGTCCAGGACCCTCACTCGCGGGCAACCGTCCGGCGCGTCGACGACGATCTCGACGGGGCGGTCGGCGGGTCCGAACTTGGCGGCGTTCTCGAGCAGGTTCCGGGTGATCTGCTCCACGAATGCCTCCTCTGCCCTCGCGACCGGGACCAGAGGTGCGACCGACAGTTGGAACGTGCGGTGCGGCCAGCGGCGCTTCTGCTGCTCGCACACCTTGCGCAGGACGTGGGGCAGCAGTATCGGTTCGGTGTGGACCTCGATTGCTCCGCGCTCGGCATGGGCCAGGACCACCAGGTCCTCGACCAGACGCCGCAGCCGTTCGGCCTCTTGGGCGATGTCCCCGACCAGCTCCAGGCGACGTTCTTCGTCCAGGCCCGGCCGCGAAAGAAGCGTGCTGGCTGCGTAGATCGACGTGATCGGCGTCCGGAGCTCATGAGATAGGATGGCCAGGAACGCCTCGCGATACGCCTCGGCGTCGTTTCGATCGGGATCCGGCGGCGCCGCCTCGACTGGCAACGCTGAAGCCCTGGCGGCCCAGGCTGCCAGCCTCGCGAGTGGCCCCCTCAGGGCTTCCACGGCCGCGGCTTGGCCGGCTCATGGCCGGACTGTTCCTCGATGGGGTGCGGCCCGATCCACTCCGACCGGTCGGGCTCGGGCGGCGGCACGGGCGCGCCGTGGCCCGATCCGGGGGCCGGTTGTTCGGGGTGGTGGGCCGCCGCGGCTCGCGCGGCGATCGGCGTCGGAGGCTGTTGCGCACCGGCTGGAGGTGCGGGCGTCGCGGCCGGGGCAGGCTCGGCCGGTTTGGCCGCAGGTACCAAGGCCAGGCCCGCGGGCTTCTCGCTGGGTTTCGGAGCCGGCTTGGGGGCGGGCTTGGGCGCCACCTTCTGAGCCGGTGGCACGCTCCGTGGTTCCGAGGCGGCCGCCGGCTTGGAACCGACCGTGCCGTGGGCGGCGTGTTTGCGAGAGGCCCCGGCATGAGCCGCGTCGACGTCGTCGTCATCCATTACGGCCGCCGCGGCCGCCGCAGCGGCACCACCGATCGCGCCCGCCGCGCCCGCCGCGCCTAGTCCGGGCATCACCGCAACCGGGATCATGGTCGGGTTGCGGCCGTCGATGGATGCGATCAGGCCGCGCACGAACTCGCAGATCCGATCGGCCTCGGTGTCGATGCCCTTGAGAACGTGGGTCTCGACCTGCACCGCAACGAGGCGGTGCCCACCGCTGGATTCGATGCCCAGCTCGCTGATCGACAGCTTCGACCAGCGGATCAGCTTGCCCGTGGCACGGGGGCCGTCGGGTCCGGTGAGACGGATCGCGACGGTGATCAGACCGGCGGCCGTGGGAGCCAGAACCGAATACCGCGATTCGGGGTCCTCGCCCCAAGCAACCCAGCATTCGGCGTCGGCATCGGTACCCAGATCAACGAGCACGGGTCGCAGGATCGCCAGAACCCGGCTGTTCATCGAGTCCTTGTTTGGGGCCGCCTTGCGCCACTCACCCAGTCGCATACGAGTCGCCTCCAGGGGACGCCGGTCTTGGTCGCACGATCGTATTCAGGCTATCACGCCACGGCATCCGGACGAGGCCCCTTCGATCTAGCGGACGACTAACGGCCCGTCTCGCGAATGACGCGAATCGTGGCAGGCCGAGCCTATTCTGACGTCGGTGAGAAGTCGGACGGCATTGCCGAACTCCGGCACAGCCGTCCAGACCTCGGTGCGTTGCGCCGGGGAGATCTTCGAGAGGTGATGGACATGAGGGTTGACCGCGGTCGACTCAACTGGGGAATATTCCTGATCGTGTTGGGAGCGGTTCCGCTCGCCTATCACCAGGGCGCGCTTTCGGCCTCCGCCCTCAGCGAGGCCTGGCGGCTGTGGCCGCTGGTCATCGTCGGCCTGGGACTTGCCTTCGTCCTGTCGCGCACGCCCGCCTTCTTCGTCGGCGGAGTCGTCGTGGCTGTGTGCCTGGGACTCGTCTTCGGCAGCGCGCTCGCGGTCGGCCCCAACGTGGGCTGCGGCAGCGACGGCGGCAACTCGCGCAGCGTCTCGCAGTCGGGGTCGTTCCAGGGCGGGACCTCCGTCCAGCTGGACCTGCAGTGCGGCTCCGCGACCGTCACAACGTCGACCGACGGCCTGTGGCACGTCGATGCCTCCAACTCGGGCGGCAACACCCCGAATGTGACCTCGCAGGCAAACCGATTGCAGATCACTTCGTTCACCAACCACGGCTGGTCTTTCGGCCAAGGCAAGGACAACTGGCAGGTCCGTCTTCCCGCCGGCTCCAACATCGACCTGACGTCGTCGCTCGACATGGGCGACGCGACCTTCAATCTGGCCGCCGCCCAGCTGTCGACGGCCCGATTCAACCTGAATCTCGGGACGCTCCACGTTGACCTGACCGGGGCGCAGGTCGGAAGCCTCAACGTCGCCACGAACCTCGGATCCGCGTACATAACGCTGGGCGATGCGTCCGATCTGACCGGCCACCTCGAAACCAATCTGGGCTCGCTGGCCGTGTGCGTGCCGGCCGACCTCGGCGTCAGCGTGACGTCGAGCGACAGCCTTGCGTCCAGCGACTTTGCCGAGGCCGGATTCGTCCGCAACGGCAACGCCTGGCAAACAACCAACTACCTCGTCGCGGCCCACAGGGCCACCCTGACCGTCGACACGAGTCTCGGAAGCGTCAAGTTCAAGCACGCAGGAGGCTGCTAGTGAATCCGCAGATGGATCCCCAGATGGGCCCTCACCGGTTGTATCGCTCGGCTGACGATCGGATCCTGGCCGGCGTGGCCGGTGGCCTGGCCGCCTACTTCGACATCGATCCTGTGATCGTCCGGATCATCTGGTTCCTGTCGGTCTTCTTCACCGGATCGCTGACCTTCTGGGTCTACCTGATCATGATCGTGGTCGTGCCGTCGGAGCCGGTCGATTGGGCGCCGCAGGCGCCATGGTCGAGCGGCGGTAGCCCCTCGTTCCAGGCTGTCTACACTCCCCCTGCTTCCGACGCGGCCGGCACGTCGACCTCACCGAGCGGCTCGGCCGATCCAGCCACGTCGGGCGCGGTGCCCGGCGGCGCTCCCGGCACCGGCGCTCCCGGCACCGGCGCTCCCGGCACCGGCGCTCCCGGCACCGGCTCGCCGGGCTGGGGCGGCGGCTGGTGGGGCGACGACTGGCGCTGGCAACGGCGTCAGGAACGCTGGCAGCGGCGAGCCGAACGCTGGCAGCAGCGTCAGGCCGACGGCCACTACCATCGCGACCGCGGCGCCCCGGGACTGGTCTTCGGGCTGATCCTGATCATCGGCGGCGGCCTGCTGGCGTGGCATCAGATCGACCCGAGCTTCGACCTCGGTCTGACGTGGCCGGTGCTGGTCATCGCCGTAGGCGCGATCCTGGTTGGCTCTTCCATCCGGTCGAAGGACTAGGAAGCTACTGGTTGGCGATCCTGCGACAGCGGCGACGACGCACCGATAGGAAGACGTAGCAGCCGGCCAGCACGGCGGCACCGGAACCGGCCACCGCGGCCACGATCCGGGCGGGCCAACCTGCCGGGCCGGATGCTCCGTGTGTCGGAGACGCCGCGTCGTTGGCCGGCTGGATCAACGCTGCCGCGCCACGGCCCGGTTCCGCGGAAGTGGCCGGCACCGCGGAGCCATCGAGTGGCAGCGGTACGCCGGCGCCGCCGGCGAATGGGTCGGGCGTCAGCGCGGGTACCGCCGGAGACGAACCGCAGCCGTTGCAAGTCGGCGTAGCCTGGCCTTGGCCGCCCGAAGCCGGCTTGGGGGTCGCGTGCACCGCCGGCTTGGGAGTCGGAGTCGCCGGCAGCGGATTGCTGAACGGGGACCTGGTCGGTGGCGACTTCAAGCCGCTGGGCGCGGGTCCGCCCTTGGCAAACAGGCAGTCGTAGTAGTAGGTGGATCCGCTGGCCCAGCCACCGCAGCCGACCCGGGTGTAGCTGCCGAGGATGATGTTCCAGTGGCTGCTCGACGACTTCCAGCCCGCCATGCCGTGGCCGGTCGTGGAGTAGGTCCACGTCATCCAGGTCGACTTCGAGCCGGCTACCGAGTAGAGATAGGCGCCGTTGCCGTATCCCCCATTGTCCAGATCGATCTCGCCGACGCTGCCGTAACCCCAGGCGGTTTGGAGCATCGACACCATGGTCTTGCTCGATAACGCGTAGCCCGCGGCTTTGCACTGGCGCAGGTCGTGGGACATGTTCCCGTAGGCGGCGAAGTCGTGAGCCCGTCCGGCGATCGTCGCCGCGGCATCGTCTGGGCATGGGATTGCGCCGTCGCGGGCCTTGGAGGCCAGGAAGACATCGATCGAAAGGGCCGACTTGCCGCTTGCGGCGCGAGCGCCGTTGATCAGGCGCACGAGCTCTGAAGCCTGGGCATCCAGAGGGCCCGACGCCGCGGTGGCGGCCGGAACCTGCCACGCGAGCGTGGCGGTGAAGAAGACCAGGCTCAGCGCGACAGCGGCGGGCACAGCAAGTCGCATCTGTCGGGTGAGGCGCACGATGGGTTCCTCCGGACGGGTAGAGGCTCGTTTGCGGGGACGATGTCTGCAACATCGCCCATCACCCCTGGCAGCACCCAGGGCCATGAAGCCCAGTCTCAGGCCCCAAAGCAACCACTCGATCAGGTGGTAGTTGGGTCTGAAGAGTCCCAATCAAGGGGGGTTAGGTGAGGTCCGGATGGGTTTGCTGAAGAAACCTCAACGCATACAGGGGTACTTCTTCACCTGACAGCGGCCGCGCCTAGGAGATGGGGTGCCTGACGCAGGGCGCCAGCTGACTGTCGGTCCCCTTGATGTGGCCGGTCAGCCAACGCATCAACTCGCTCTCGACTCGCAAGACCAGGTGGGCCGACGTGCCGTTCTTCTCGAACTCCTCACGGAGATTCGAGAACGTGGCGATGAACTCCTGGTGAGCGGTGGCGTTCTTCGCCGCCACCGGGCAGTTGTACTTGGTCATGCAGTCTTCTTCGTGGCCGAAGTGCATGACCGCGTATCCACCCAGCTTGTCGAGCAGACCGTCGACCTCAGCCCGGCCACGGCCCATGCTCATGGCATCGAGCAGGTCGTTGAGCCAGGTGATCAGCTGCTTGTGCTGGTTATCGAGAGCTTCGATACCCGTCGTCATCGACGGCTCCCAAGAGATTGTCGGCATTTGGATCTCCTTCGCGGCCCGGCCCACCGGGCGGCATGCCGGAGGCGCCCGGTTTCGTCTGGTGCGCGCACTACTCCCAATTCAACCGTTCTTCAGAAACTGACTCTACGTTCACCATTAAGCCTCTAGAAGTATCGTAGGCAAATCCGGCCGGCCGTCCACTCTCGCGTACTGAGGTCCGCCACTATGTCTGCTCCTGGTTCGCCCGCCCAGGCCGCCGCCAATCGGCTACCGAGCGGCCGACGGAAACTGCTCCTGGTCGTCGTCGGGTTGATTGTCCTGGCCGGCGCCATCGGCGGCGGGTACGGCCTCTGGTACGTGCTGCTGGGTCCCACCGGTCCGGCCGCAGTGTCGACTGGCGCCCCAGCAATTCCAACGGGCGCGGCCGTCGCTGCGCCCGCTTCATTCGACGGAACCTGGAACGTCGAAACCGGCCTGGGTTCGATCGCCGACGGAAGCGCTTCGTTCGTGGGCTATCGGGTCCAGGAGCAACTCGTCGGCGTCGGCGGGCACACGGCCGTGGGCCGGACACCGAAAGTGACCGGGTCGCTGGCCCTCAGCGGTGCCGTCGTAAGCGACGTCAAGATCACGGCCGACCTGACCGCCCTGGCCAGCGACGATTCGCACCGCGACGACCAGCTCCGACGTCAGGCGATCGAGACCGACAACTTCCCCACCGCAACCTTCACGACCACCGGATCGATCGATCTGGGCACGCTGCCGGCCGACGGGACGGCGGTGAGTGTCAGCGCAACAGGCACCCTGACGCTCCACGGGGTTTCCAAGACCGTGACGGTTCCGTTGCAGGTGATTCGTAGCGGCGGCATCATCGCCGTGACTGGGACATTGCCGATCGTCTTCTCCGACTATTCGATCCAGAAGCCCAACAGTTTCTCGGTCCTGTCGGTTGACGACCACGGCACCATGGAGCTGCATCTGCTCTTCACTCACGCCTGAGCAGTTGACTGGATTGAAGGAGAGCCCGTGTCGTTCTTGCGCTTCATCGGCAGCCCGAGCCAGCCTGCCGCCGTCGACACGGCAGGCCCCACCGATCTCACCAACGAGACCGAGGCGGTGCGGCACATAGTCGCGCGGCTCCAGGCTCTGCCACCGGACCGGGCCCGCCTGCTGGCGGGCATGGCCTATGTTCTGGCCCGAGCCGCGTACGCCGATCTCAACATCAGTGACGCAGAGACGGCCGCCATGGAAATGGAACTGGCCGGCGCCGGGCTCGACCAGCCGCAGGCCGTACTCGTCGTCGAGATGGCGAAGCTGCAAGAGCTGGCCATCGGCGGCACGAGCGACTATCTCGTGACCCGAGAGTTCCGCGAGCACTCGACACCGGAGGAACGGCTGGGCTTGCTCCGGGCCTGCTATCACGTCACCGTCGCGGACAACTCGATCAGCTCCATGGAAAGCTCCACGCTCAACGAGATCGCCGACGAGTTGGATGTCAGCCACGAGGATGCGGCCGTGGTCCGGGCCGAGTTCGCCGACAAGATCTCGGCGCGCTTCAACTTCGGGACGCCGCCGGCCGGGACGAGCCCGGGCGGAGCGAGCTAGCAGGGCCGCCGCGCCGCGAGTCAGGGCCGCGCCGCGAGTCGGGCGCCCAATCCACGGCGCACGGCGCGCCCGGACCCAATTCGAACGGGCCCGTTAATATTGGGCGTCACCCGTTCCCAGGATCTTCCCCTTGCGGACCTATGTTCGAGGCGTCTTCGGCGTCTATAACTCATACCTGCGGATAGCCCGGCTCCTGCCATCGGGCGGAGTTGGGCTGGTCACGTTGCTGGCCGGGCTGAACCTGGTCCTCGGCCTGCTGCCTGCCTGCTTCATCGTTGCCACGAGCGTGATGGTCGGCCGCGTACCGGCGGCGGTCGTCGGCGGCGTCGGATCGGCCGAGTGGACCAACCTGGTCATGGCCTTCCTCTTCGCCGCCGCGGCCTTCGTCGGACAACAGATCATTGCCCCGCTCCAGTACGCACTGGGCGAGATGCTCGCTCGCCGCGTCGACGGCCGCGTTTCGGAGCGGCTGATGGCGGCGGCTCTGAAGAGCACCGGGATCGGGCCGCTCGAGGATCAGAAGCTTCTCGGTGATCTCGGCGAGGTGGTCAGCTCGCTGGAACTCACCCGCACGGCCGGCTACGCCTGCGCCGGCTTGCTGGCACTCGTGGCCCGGTACACCCAGCTCGTGAGCTGTGGCGTCTTGATCGGCATCTGCTTCTCGTGGCCGGCGGCGCTCGCGCTGATGGCGGTGACGATGGTCTTCCGCAAGGGCCAACGCGGCGGTATGCGGACGTACTCCAAGCTCTTCGCCCGCGACATCGGGTTGCGGCGGACGGCTCGCTATTACCGTTCCGTGGCGCTCAGCCCCGAAACAGCCAAGGAGATCCGGGTGTTCGGGCTCGCCGACTGGCTCGCGGATCATTACCGCGCCCTCCAGATGCGGGTGATGATGGCCGTGTGGGCGGAGCGGCGCCGCATCTACTTCGGGCCGTACGTGGCCTACACGGCCTTCGGTCTGGTCGTCGCGGGGATCGCCCTGGCGGCGATGGGTCGAGCGGCGGCGACGGGGGTGCTGTCGCTGACGCAGCTGACGCTCGGGCTGCAGGCGGCCTTGGCCGCGATCCGGCTCGGCGAGTACTACCCGGAGGCCGACATCCAGACGCAATATGGGATGCTCGCCTACGACGGCGTCAAGGCCTTCGAACGGGGCATCGATGCCTTCGACCTGACCGTCCCGCAGCTGGAACCGCGCCGCGATCCTCGAGGCATGCCCGGCCACGAGATCCGCTTCGAGCAGGTCTCATTCAAATACCCCGGTTCCGACCGGCCCGTTCTGGACGAGTTGGACCTGACTCTGACTGCCGGCCGCTGCACCGCCATCGTCGGCCTCAACGGCGCCGGAAAGACGACCCTCGTGAAGTTGCTCACCCGGCTGTACGAGCCGACATCCGGCCGAATCCTCGTGGACGGCATCGACTGCCGGTCTTTCGGCGTGGCCGACTGGAGGCGCCAGATCGGCGTCATCTTCCAGGACTTCAACCGCTACGAATTGACCGCGGCCGAGAACATCGGCTTCGGGGCGATCGATCTGGCGGACAATCGCGAGCGGGTCAGGGCGGCGGCTCGGCGGGCCGGCATTCTGTCGACCCTGGAGCGGCTGCCACTCGGGCTCGACACGACTCTCGCCCGGCAGTACAAAGCCGGCGCGGAGTTGTCCGGCGGGCAGTGGCAGCGCGTGGCAATCGCGCGGGCACTCTTCGCCCTCGAAAACGGGGCCACGATCCTGGTCCTCGACGAACCCACTGCCGCACTGGACGTCCGGGCCGAGGCCGCGTTCTTCGACAAGTTCGTCGATGTCACTCGATCGGCAACGGCGCTGCTGATCTCGCACCGGTTCTCGAGCGTGCGCCACGCCGACAACATCGTCGTTCTGGCCGGCGGCAAGGTCATTGAGCAGGGCACTCACGAGGATCTGCTGACCGCGAACGGCCGCTACGCCGACCTCTTCCATCTCCAGGCCGAGCGGTTCGCCGAGGACGATGAAGACTCCGAGCAGGTGGACGCGGCCGACCTGGCCGGCGACGCGGCCGACACCACGGATGGCCGGCCGGCCGCCTCCCCCGCTCTACCCGAGCCGGGCCGATGAGAGAGTCGCTTCGCAGCGCCGCCTGGCTGCTGCGCATGTCCTGGCATCAGCACCGCGCCAAGACCGTGGCCTCGCTGACCCTCATGATTTCAGGCGCGGTCGCGGCCCCCTTGATGGCGCTTTCGCTGCGCTGGTTGACGAACGCGGCAGTGGCAGGCGACGCCGCCACGGCCGGATGGGCCGGCCTTGCCGTGGCCGCATCCGCAATGGGCGTGCTGACGCTCAGCCACTTCGCCCATCTCGCCTACTTCGAGCTATCGGAGATCGACACGCTGACCACGGAGCTCCGCCTGATCGCGCTTTCGAGCGGCTCGGCCGGGATCGAGCATCAAGAGAGGGCGGAGTTCGCCGACCGGCTGACGGTGCTGCAACAGGAGGTTCAGCAGATCCAGAACGGGATCTACGCCGCGCTGACGCTCTCGGGCCTGGTTGTGGCAATCAGCCTCACGGGATTGCTGCTGGCGATGGTGAACCCCGTTCTGCTGCTGCTGCCGCTCGTCGCCGTTCCGCCGCTGATGGCCGGACGCCGTGCCCAGCTCATCCTCGATCGGTCGCGCGAGGAAGCCGCCGCCGACACCCGACTGGCGATGCATTTCCTGCGCCTGGCCACTTCCGCCGGGCCCGCCAAGGAACTGCGTGTCTTCGGGCTTCAGGGCGAAATCCTCGCCCGCTACCGCGACCTGTGGGAGGGCGTCACGCGGCGCCGCTGGCGGGCCCAGATCGAGGCCATGCTGCTGCGCGCCGGCGGGCAACTCGTCTTTGCCGCCGGATACGTGGCGGGAGTTCTGCTGGTCGTCAACGATGCCATCGGCGGCCACCGCAGCGTGGGTGATGTCGTTCTGGCGATCACCCTGGCCGCGCAGGTGAACCAGCAGGTCGCATCGGCAGTGAACCTGCTCCACGACATGCAGCGCATAGCTCGAACCCACGTCCGTTTCGAGTGGCTCGAGAAGTACATCGCCGAGCGCGAACCCAAGCACGCCGACAACCCCGTGCCCGAACGGATCGCCTCGGGTATCAGCTTCCGCGACGTCACCTTCCGCTATCCGGGCACGGACCGGACCGTACTGGAAGGCGTCAACTTGACGTTCCCGGCCGGATCCACGATCGCCATCGTCGGCGAAAACGGGGCCGGCAAAAGCACGATCGTCAAGCTGCTCTGCCGCTTCTACGAGCCCACGTCCGGCAGGATCGACGTCGACTCGGCCGACCTATCGCGAATTCCGCTCGACGCCTGGCGCGGACGGATCGCGGCCGGGTTCCAGGATTTCGCGCGGCTGGAGTTCGTGGCCCGACGCACCGTGGGCGTCGGCGACCTGCCGTTCGTCGACGATCAGGCGGCCGTCGAAGCGGCGCTCGAACGGGCTCACGCCGGTGACGTCATCGGGCGGCTTGAGCAAGGTCTCTCGACCCAGCTCGGCAAATCGCACACCGACGGCACGGAACTGTCGGGCGGGCAGTGGCAGAAGCTGGCACTGGGCCGGGCGATGATGCGCGAGCTGCCGCTCCTGCTTATCCTCGACGAACCCACTTCCGCCCTCGACGCCGAGGCGGAGCACAACCTGTTCGAGCGCTACGCCGAGGGCGCACGGCGCGTCGGCCGGGCCACGGGCGGGATCACGGTCCTGGTGTCGCATCGGTTCTCGACGGTCCGCATGGCCGACCAGATCGTGGTCGTGGCCGACGGGAAGGTCGCCGAAGCAGGGTCACACGCCCAGCTGATGCGCAACCGCGGGCTCTACGCGGAGCTGTACGAACTGCAGGCGAGCGCATACGAATAGGCGACCGCGTGGCTGGCTGACGAGCCTGTCGGCGCTGGGGAGTTAACGCAGTTAGCGTGGATCAGCCGTACGGAGGTTGGCATGCTGTCCGCGCCTCTGGAGCGCTTCGCGCTGTGTCGGCGCGGCCATCCTGCCAACGCTCCTTCCGGCTTCTTCGTCGTCCCTGGCGGGCCTCCGGAAAGCTGGACGATCGCGCCTGCGGGCGCCCAGAAGGCGACGAAACCCGGGCGAACGCCGGCGCCGCATCGGTTGAGTCCCCACAGACTCAACGGGTCATCGGGCAAGCCGTCGGCCTGGATCCGCGTCGGTCGGGGCCTCGAGAGTGCCCACTCGTTGTCCTATTCAGTCAGCCCAGACTCATGCGACCATCGGGCGGGGGCATCGGCGCCGTTTCGGCGCGGCCGGCTGGCGGAACCGCCGTTTCGTCGGTCGGTTGAGTCCCCCCAGACTCAAGCGCCTGTCGGACGCAGCGTGAGCTGCCGCCGCGACACTGCGAGATCGCCTCGACGTCAAAGGATTATCGACTCGATTGACGGCGCGGCGGATCCGCCAACTCCGCCCGGGGTGGCCCGGGGTGGCCCGGGGTGAGGTGACACTCGCCAAAGGGGGCGCTACTTCGCAGCACACCAGTTGCAGATGGTGCAGGATATGCGCCAGTTCGTAGCCGGGGGGCGCCAGAATGACTGGCCTCGCATCTTCATCGAACAGCCGGGTCCGTCTCGGCTGTCAGTTCGGGCGCCAGACCCTGTCAAGGGTTGTGCGCAGCGCCGGGATCGCGCTCCTCGTGGCCCTCACGATGGCCGCAGGCGGCTGCTCCTTCCCGGCCGGCATCTCGAAGGCGACCGCTCCATCGGGCACCCCGGAGGCGATCGTCGAGGGGGCTCTCAGGTCGACAGCACGAGCGTTCGTCGCGCCATCGGAATACAGGTCGGGGCTGCTTACTCAACCCCTCGCAGACGCGTGGATCGCGCGGGTCGAGAGCGACGACCGCCAATGGTACGCATCGCCGCAGCTCGACGACATGATCACCGCTGTCCACCACGTGGTCGGCGGGATGGAAACGCAGCCCGGCCCGATCCTCGCCTCTGTCGACGGAATGTCGATCGATGTTCCATCGGCCATCGTCAGTGGCGACGACGCGACAGTCGACGACGCGACAATCTCCTACGTCAAGCATTACGCACCCGGAAGCTGGGATCAGCCTGACGTGCCGTACTCGGCGATGTGTTACTACACGCTGCACCGCACGGCAGACGGGTGGCGGGTGACCGACGCCTCCTGCACCGACAGCGGCGGTTGATGAGATCCGTCCTGCGTCTCGGGTAATCCTGCGTCTGGTGTGAGGAGGGGTATGAAGGCAACTCCGGTGATCAAGCGCCGAGCGGCTCGGGTGCTGCTGTTCGATGACCGGGAGCGATTGCTTCTCCTCTTCGATCCAGACCCGGTCGACGGCTCCTACTGGTATCCGCCCGGTGGGCGCATCGAGGCCGGAGAGTCGCCGGAACAGGCAGCACGCCGTGAACTCATAGAAGAAGTCGGCATCGACGCCGTCGACATCGGCCCGGTCGTGCTTCGAAGGCGTGCTCGCTTCACGTGGCACGGTCAGCGCCTCGACCAGGACGAGTGGCACCTGCTGGGCCGTCTTCGAGGCCCAGCTGTCTTGCAGAGTCGTCCCGGCGACAACGAGGCTGCGGCCGTGGCGGCGCACCGATGGTGGAGTCTCCCCGAACTCCGCGCTTCCGGCGAGCGCTTCTTTCCCGAGGGCCTGGCTGATCTCGTGGAGCGCCTGCTCGTGCCCCCTGAAGCTGCAGCCCAGGGTCCAGACACGGGTCCCGTCGGGTGACATCCGTGAGTGAACCCTCGCCGACGGGGGCGGTCTGCCGCACCGAGTCGCGGCGCTTCGGGATCAGTCGGCCTCGGCTTGATCCGCTCGAAACTCGTTTCCGTAGATCAGTATGTAGGAGCCATGAGGGAGGATGGGAATGGCGCGATTGCGAGGACTGAGCCTGCTCGCCACTGTTGGCCTCGTCGTCGGTGTCACCGGCTGCACCGCGGCGACACCCGTGTCGAGCGCCCAAGTGGCCGACTTGCATCGTCAGGCGCAGGAGGCGCTCGCCCGCTGGGACGCCGCCGTCGCTGCAGGCGCCGGAGGATCGGGCTTCGTACTCGTCGGCGAGTCCACCCTCATGGTCGGCGACGACTGGGGCCCGAACATCGACGGCGGCAACGCCAAGATGGCGTGGGGCGCCGGTCTCTTCGCGGCTGCGAATGAGCTTCCAGCCGAAGAGCCCCCAGCCGGCAAGATCCAGTGGCCCGACGGGACGACCAGCGCCGTTCCGGTGATCTCAGCCCTGACGGCTCTTACCGACATGAAGGCCGCCGGTCTATCGCCATGTCCGACCTGCACCCCGCTGCAGATCACCGGCGCGAGACTGATGACGGCGACGTTCCAGAGCAGTCGAGGACCGGTACTGGCCCCCGCCTGGGAGTTCAGCCTGAAGGACACCGACGTCAAGCTGGACCAGGTCGCCGTGGGAACCAAGTTCGCGGCGCCGCCCGTGCCAACAACGAACGACCAGCAAGTGGCTCAGCCGTGGGTTGGTCCCCCACCCCAATCGGCAACTGTGGACGCGAGCGGCATAACCCTCACTGTGACGGTGGTTGGCGCCCCGGACCCCGGCGACAAGCCTTGCGGCGCCGACTACACCGCCGAGGCCGTCGAGTCGGACACCGCCGTCGTGGTCATCGTTTACGAGCACCGCAACACCCTGCCCGCGGCGTGCTCGCTCGTCGGCGCGTTCCGGACTGTTGCGGTGACCCTCGCCAAACCTCTCGGCAGCCGGACTCTGATCGACCTGCAGGCCCAGCCGGTCTCCGTGACGGCCGGCCAGTGACCGTAGTTCCCCGCCGCCGGCGACTACCCCGCGCCCAGCCGACGCGGCAGTGACCGTCTCCCGGTTGGGACCTCCGGCCCTTGCCGCCGGCCGATTGGCACGCCGATGCTGGCGCTCGGCCGAGGCCACTTGGCGAACAAGCTGGGGGAGATGCACATGTCGATGCACATGTCGTTGAGAGGCAAGATCGTTCTGGGGTTCGTGTGCGCCTTCGCGCTCACGGCAGTGGTCGGCTGCAGATCGGAGCTCCAATTCTCGCCGACGACTCTGCCGGACGCCCAGGTCGGCTCGGCCTACGCTGCCACCATCACGGTCAGTCAGGCCGCGACGCCCGTGGATGGCGCCTCAGTCCAGGACGGCGCGCTCCCCGCGGGCCTCGAGCTCGCAGCGTCCAGGGATCCAATGGACACGATCCAAATCTCGGGAACGCCGACCGTTGCCGGCACGTTCAAGTTCACCATCTACGTGCGGTGCCTGGGCACGCAGGTCACCGGCCAGACCGCAACCCAGGAGTACACCCTGGTGGTGAAGTGAACGAGTCGCTGCTCGCCCTCGAGCGTCGTTCCGTCGCCGTGACCGTCGCGTTCGTAGTTGTCCTCCTGGCAATGCCCGCCGTTGCAGGATGCGCGGCCACGTACCCATCACCGAGCCAGGTCTGCGCCTGCGCGACTTTGCCCCTCACCGGCCCGCCCGGCGGCCTCTCCCACGATGCGGCGATCGCCGCCGCGAAACGGTATGCGCCCACGTCGAGCGCCGATCCGGCGGTCATCTGGGCTCACGTCGAGTCCGACCCCTTCGCTTCACCGGGCACCAGCGAAGAGCGTCTGGTCTGGGAGGTGCGGCTTCAGGGCCCGTTTGCCGCGTCTCCTTGCCCCTCCGGGTTCGAGGAGTACCCTGCGTCGCCGTCGGACAAGGCCTGCCTCGACGGTGATTCGGGTATCGTCGTGGTGCTCGACTACTACTCGGGAGCCTGGCTAGGCTGGACTCATTGACGCCCGGCCGGGACCGACCCTACGCGGCTCTGCGCGGCAATCCCACCGACTCGAGGCCGAACCAGGTGCCGGAGCTGCCCTTGACGATGGCGACGGCATTCTCGAGGGCACCGATCGCGGCGAAACGGCCGCCGCCGGCCACGAATTGGGCGCAGGCGCGGACTTTCGGCGCCATGGAACCGGACGGCCAGGCGCCGGCGGCCAGGCCTTCCATCGCCTCTTCTACTGTGAGGCGGAGGATCGCTTCCTGACGCGGCGTGCCCCAGCGGCGATACACGGCGTCGACATCGCTGAGCAGCACAAGACCATCGGCGTCGACCGAGCGGGCCAGGACGACGGCGGCGAGATCCTTGTCGATCACGGCCTCGACGCCTTCGAGGTGGCCGTCTGGGTGCTCGACCACCGGCACTCCCCCACCCCCGGACGCCACGACGAGGATGCCCGCGTCCACGAGTGAGCGGATGGCCGTGGCTTCGATGATGCGGCTGGGCGGCGGCGACGGAACCACGCGCCGCCAGTTCTTGCCGTCGGGAGCGATGCTCCAGCCCCGCGTGGCAGCGTGCTCTTTGGCCGTGGCTTCGTCGTATATCGGGCCGACGGGCTTGGTGGGGTTTGCGAAGGCCGGATCGTCGGCCGGTACCACCGTCCGCGTCACGATCACTGCGATCTCGCGCCGCCGGCCGCGCTCGAGGAACGCGTCGTTGAGAGCCTGGGCCAGCAGGTAGCCGATCTGGCCCTGTGTTTCCGCGCCGAGCACGTCGAGCGGCGGCGCCGGAACGACCGAAGCGGCCATCTCGGCGCCGATCGCCAGGAACCCGACCTGCGGGCCGTTGCCGTGAGTGATCACGATCTCGGCCCGGCTGCCTTCGGCGAGCGTGACGAGGCCACGCGCCGCTTCCACGAGGTTGCGGCGCTGGACCTCAGTCGAACCCGGCTCGCCCCGCCGTATCAGGGCGTTGCCGCCCAGGGCGATGACCAGCCGGGTCACAGGAAGGACTCCCGAGCGACCGGCCGACCACACGCGCTCATTCTGGGAGGCGATCCTTGCCGGTGATCAGGGCGTAGAGCAGCGCCTGTTCGGTGTACCAGCGGTTCTCCGCTTCGTCGAAGGCCCGCGATTGCGGACCGTCCATGACCTCGTCGGTCACTTCGTCGCCGCGGTGGGCCGGCAGACAGTGGAGGAAGATCGCCCGTGGCGCGGCCAGGGCCATCAGCTCACCGTCGACTCGATAGCCGGCGAAGATGCGGGCCCGTTCCTCGCGTTCCTTCTCCTGGCCCATGCTGGCCCAGACGTCGGTGTAGACGGCGTCGGCGCCGCGAACCGCGGCCTTGACGTCGTGGCCGAGCTCGATGGCCCCGCCGTTGACGGCGCAGTTGGCCTGCGCCGCCGCGACGATCTCCGCTTTGGGCTCGTAGCCCTCCGGCGTGGAGATTGCCAGGGTGAACCCGAGATAGCCCGCGGCCTGGATCAGCGACTGGCAGACGTTGTTGCCGTCACCGACGAAGGCCAGGCGCAGACCCTTGAAGTCGCCGAACTCCTCCTGGAAGGTCATGACATCGGCCAGGGCCTGGCAGGGATGGTGGTCGTCGGTCAGGGCGTTGATGATCGGGATCGTGGCGTGTGCCGCCAGTTCTTCGACCAGGGACTGCTGGAACGTCCTGATCACGAGGGCATCGAGGTAGCGCGACAGGACGCGCGCCGTATCGGGGATCGACTCGCGCTTGCCGAACTGGAGCTCGTCGGTCCCCAGGGTCATGGGCAGCATGCCCAGGCCCCAGGCGGCATTGGTGAAGCTGACGCGTGTCCGCAGAGACGGCTTCTCGAAGATCAGGCCCACTCGGCCGCCGGGGATGGCGTTCTGGGCCATGCCCTTGCGGGACTTGAGGTCGGTGGCGAGGGCCAGGTTGGCGAGGATCCCGTCTCGTCCGAGGGAATCCAAAGTCAGGAGGTGTCTGGTCATGAAGTTCTCCCCGGCTAGCGCGTGTCTANNTCGCGGCCGCCGGCCTCCCCGGCGATTTCCTCGAGCTCGTAGCCGACGCGAACCACCGGCTTGGTCAGCTTGAGGACCCTCGTCAGGTCGATCGGCGTGGCTGAGAGAACAATATCGGCCGGCATGGCATTGAGTGTGGTTTCCAGCTCGTGCATCTGCTTCTGGCCGTAGCCCATGGCTGGGAGCAGGTGCTGGAGTTTCGGGTACTTGCGCAGAGTGTCGGCCAGCTCGCCGACGGCGTACGGGGCGGGGTCGACGATCTCGCCCGCACCGAACCGGCGGGCGGCGACGATGCCGGCACCAAACGT
Source organism: Chloroflexota bacterium (assembly GCA_003171035.1). GTDB lineage: Bacteria > Chloroflexota > Limnocylindria > Limnocylindrales > CSP1-4 > Fen-1039. Next base: position 13,252 of record PMXR01000121.1, on the reverse strand, counting down.
CATGCCGCCGTGGGTGAGAGTCGGGCCGTCCTCGACGACCGCGACGCGCTTGCCCTTGATATCCCCGCCTATGAGGGTCAGAGCCGATTTGGCCATCACGACCCTGGCTCGCGGGTTCATGGCCGCGATGTTGGCTCGCACTTCCGCGATCTGCTCGGGCGTGGCCGAGTCGACCTTGTTGATGACGATCACGTCCGCCATGCGGATGTTCGTCTCGCCCGGGTGGTAGTGCATCTCATGACCGGCGCGGAGCGGGTCGGCGATGACGACGTATAGGTCGGGCGTGAAGAACGAGAAGTCGTTGTTGCCGCCTTCCCAGATGACGACGTCCGCTTCCTTTTCGGCGTCGCGCAGGATCGCCTCGTAATCCACGCCGGCGAACATGACGCGCCCGGCGTCGATATGCGGCTCGTACTCTTCGCGCTCCTCGATCGTGGTCTCGTATTTGTCGAGGTCGGCGTAGGTGGCGTAGCGCTGGACACGCTGCGCCACGAGATCGCCGTACGGCATCGGATGGCGCACGACCGCGACCTTGAGCCCCTGCTTTTCGAGCAGTGCGGCCAGGTAGCGAGTGGTCTGGCTCTTGCCGGCGCCGGTTCGAGTCGCGCCGGTGGCGAGGATCGGCTTGGTGCTGCGCAGCATCGTGCTGCCGGGGCCGAGCAGTTCGAAGTCGGCGCCGCAGGCCATTGCCCGACTGGCCGAATGCATGACCAGCTCGTGGGTGACGTCGCTGTAGGCGAAGACGACCAGATCGGCCTTCTTCTCGGCGATCACCTTTTCGAGATCCGCCTCGGGCACGACCGGAATCCCGTTCGGGTAGAGCGACCCGGCGAGTTCCTTGGGGTAGCTGCGATTGGCGATGCCGGGGATCTGGGACTCGGCCGCGGTGAACGCCACGACCTCGTAGTTGGGATTGTCGCGGTAGACGACATTGAAGTCATGGAAGTCGCGACCCGCCGACCCCATGATCACAACACGCTTGCGATCCATGGATTTGTCCGCCCTTCGAAATCGCGCCGTTGGGGATGCACCGGCAGCGACTTGGGGCTGACGAGCCGGTTCCCGCCTCGGTCCAGCGGTCGTTCAGCTCACGTAGTGTGCAGCCCCGCGGCCCGGGTCGCAAGTACCGGCGCGCCGGGCGGTGCCGCGGCGCCTCACGTGAGGTACTGATACATCCCGAAGGCGCCGCAGGCCAGCAGCGCGGCCGTGACACACCACAGAACGACCGCCTGAATTCGCGAGTTGGCGAGATCGCCCAGCAGTTCCTTGTCGCTGGTAAGCAGGACGAGGAACGCCAGCGGCAGCGCGAGAACGACGACGTTGAAGACCATCGCCCCGACGCAGACGCGGACCAGGTCGTGCGACAGCAGGGCCACCGCGGCGGCCGGAACGACTTCGACGAGATAGACGCCGTAGAAGCGGCGGGCCTGGCTGGGTTTGAGGTTGAGGCTGTGAGGCCAGCCCATCAGTTCGCCGATCCCCCACGCCGCCGACAGCGACACGACTATCAGCGCCAGCAAACCCGAGCCGACGAGCCCGATCGCGATAAGCCACCCGGCACCCCCGTCGGCAAGTCTTGCCATGCCCTCGGGCAGGTCCGCCAGGTTCGCCGCGCGGGCCGCGAAGGCCGGGGCCGACTGCATCGCCGCCGCGGCCGCGATCACGACCGCCGCCATCAACGCCTGGCTGGCGAACGCCCCGACGAGGGTCTCGATCCGGGCGCCGTGAAGGTCCGCCCGGGTCAGATCTTTGTCCACACTGGCCGACTGCTGGTAGAACAGCATCCATGGCATGATCGAGGCTCCGACTATCGCCACCACGAGCGCGAAGTAGTCGTGCGGCACGTCCGACGGGAGCGGAGATAGGTCGGACACGAGGTGGCCCAGGTCCGGCCGGCCCGCGACCGCCAGGACGACGAAACTGAAGAGGGCCAGCGACAGCGCCAGCGCTAGCCGCTCGAACCACTTGTAGCTCGTGGTGAGAACCATCGATGCGTGGATGGCCAGAGCCCCGATGATCGCCATCGGGGCGGGGATGCCGACGATCCCGGCGCCCAGTGCGATGCCGGCGAACTCGGCTACGTACGCCACGAAATTGATCACGGCCATGCCCAGCACGGAGACCGCGGCCCAGTGAGCCCCGTAACGTGTCCGCACGAGCTCCACGTGGCCCTTGCCCGTGGCCAGGGCGAGACGCGCGGTCATCTCCTGGACGACGAAGAGCAACGGCACGATGGCGAAGACCGGCAGCAGCAACGCGTAGCCGGATTCGGTTCCGCCCTGCCCGGCAGTGATGACGCTCGGCGCGTCCACGTCGGCTAGCATGACCACCCAGGCCGGACCGACGATGCGCAGCCAGCGTGCCAGGCCCGGGCCGCGCAGAGCGGCGCTGAAGGAGCGGATGGCGGTCATTGCCAAATCCTAGCTGTTGACTAGGGTTTCATCTCCGGGCCATTCGGACCCACGTCGGGGTCCAACCGGCAAGTCCACGCCTGCCACTCAGTCGATGGCCGCCACTCAGTCGGCCGTGGCGGCCATCGCCTTGTCGGCGGCGAGCAGGTCGATTCCGAGACGCTCGAGGGCGCTCAGGACCGCCTTCATCGAGGCCGTGGTGATGTTCGGGTCCATGCCGACGCCCCAGCGAACCTCGTCGTGCGAGCGGACCTCGACGTAGGCGACGGCAGTGGCTTCTTCACCGGCACCGAGGGCATGTTCGGCATAGTCGAGCACCTCGACCTCGACGCCGAGATCGCGTCGCAGGGCGTGGACGAGGGCCGAGATCGGGCCGTTTCCCTCCCCGGAGATCTCCTTCGATTTGGTACCGGACGTCAGGTGAGCCTGGACGCAGACGTTGCCGCCGCTCGATGACGTCTCGTAGCCGCCGAGTCCGATCCGCGCACTCGCCGGCAGGTACTCGGCGGCGAACGCGTCCCACATCTCCTCGGCCGTGATCTCGGTGCCACTGCCTTCGGTGATGACCTTGATGCAGCGGCTGAACTCGATCTGGAGACGGCGCGGCAGGTCCATGCCGTGTTCGGTCTTCATGATGTAGGCCACGCCGCCCTTGCCGGACTGGCTGTTGACCCTGATGACGGCCTCGTAGCTTCGGCCGACATGCTTGGGGTCGATCGGCAGATAGGGCACTTCCCAGGCCGGGTAATCCGTCGGAAGGCACTCCATTCCCTTCTTGATCGCATCCTGGTGCGAGCCCGAGAACGAGGTGTAGACGAGGTCGCCGACATACGGATGGCGCGGGTCGACGGGCAGGCGGTTGCAGTGCTCGGCCACGCGGCGGAGCGCGTCTATGTCGGTTATGTCGAGCTTGGGATCGACGCCCTGGCTCGCCAGGTTCATGGCCAGGTTGACTACGTCGACGTTGCCGGTCCGCTCGCCGTTGCCGAAGAGCGTCCCTTCGACGCGATCCGCGCCGGCCATGACGCCGAACTCGGCTGCGGCCACGGCCGTGCCGCGGTCGTTGTGAGGGTGCAGCGAAAGAACCACGGAGTCGCGCCGTGGGACGTTGCGGTGGAACCATTCGATGGCGTCGCCGTAGATGTTCGGGGTGTACATCTCGACCGTCGCGGGCAGGTTGATGATGATCGGCCGCGACGGGGTGGGCCGGATCACGTCCATGACCGCGACGCAGATCTCGAGCGCGTAGTCCAGCTCGGTGCCGGTGAAGCTCTCCGGCGAATACTCGTATCGGATCTCGGTGCCGGGGACGCGCGCTTCCTGCTCGAGGCAGACCTTGGCAGCATCGACCGCGATCCTGGTGATGCCTTCCCTGTCCTGGCGGAACACGACGCGCCGCTGCAGGACCGAGGTGGAGTTGTAGAAGTGGACGATCACCCGCTTCGCGCCCTTGATGCACTCGTAGGTGCGCTCGATCAGTTCGCGGCGGCATTGCGTCAGGACCTGAATCGTGACGTCGTCCGGGATCAGGTCGCCCTCGATCAGCTCGCGGATGAAGTCGTAATCGGGCTGCGACGCCGAGGGAAATCCGACCTCGATCTCCTTGAAGCCCATCGCCACCAGGGCCTTGAACATCTGGAGCTTGCGGGCCGGATCCATCGGGTCGATGAGGGCCTGGTTGCCGTCACGCAGGTCCACGGAGCACCAGATCGGCGCCGCGGTGATCTCACGGTTGGGCCACTCGCGGTCGGGGAGGCGGAGCGGCAGGGGGCGGAAGGGTACGTACTTCTCGACCGGCATCTTCCTGGGCTGGGCTGGTACGGGAGGCATTTCGGGTTTCCTTCTTCGTCTCTGACTGGCTTCGCGATCGTTGCCGCGGGTCTGGCTGGTGGTTCGGGGTTTGCAGGGGAAACAAAAACCTCCTGCGCTGGCGCAGGAGGCAATCGGCGAGCACCCAAACGGGGCTCGCCTCAGGTAAGGAGCAGGCTGCTGGAGAGGATGTTCCCACTCATAGTGCTTCGTAGTGTAGCCTGCGGCCCCGCCTCAGGTCTACCGTCATCTGCATGAGGACGCGCCGGCCGCGACATCGCGCTCCAGCCGCACGCGATTCGGTGAAGCAATTCCCGATGACCCTGGGCGATACGTGCCTCGCCACGGTCGGCCTGTGTCGCGGTAGGTAGGTGGCAGCTAGACTGGCGCCCATAGCCGATCGTGTCGAGGGGGAAATGGCCGAGCGCCTGCAAGAGCAATACGCAACAGACCGGAACCTGCGCTCCCGCATCTCGCTCCACGATGCCTACTCGGTCAACGGGCACTGGTTCGACTGGCTGTTCGACCGGGAGGCGCCCGGACCCGGTGCACGTATTCTCGATCTCGGCTGTGGCCCGGCTACTCTGTGGCTGGTGAATCGCGAGCGCGTCGACGCCAGCTGGTCGCTGACCCTCGCGGACCTATCAGCGGGCATGATCGAGGCAGCTCGCCACGAACTCGGAGATCGCGCAACCTACGTAGTCGCCGACGCGCAGGAACTGCCATTTCCAGCCGCCTCGTTCGACATTGTGATCGCCAACCACATGCTCTACCACGTTCCGGATCGGCCGCGAGCGTTCGCCGAACTCAGGCGCGTGCTGGTCCCCGGAGGCGCCTTCCACGCCTCCACGAATGGACGAGGACACCTCGCCGAGCTTGCCGCTCTCATTCCCGGGCAGAACGAGTGGAGTTACGTCGAGGCCTTTGGACTCGAGACCGGGCCCCAACAGCTCGAGCCCTTCTTCGCCGAGATTCGGGTGGAGCGCTTCGACGATGCCCTGGCCGTGACCGAGGTTGAACCGGTGCTTGCCTATATCCGCTCCACCTCCCGCTACCGCGGTGAGGACCTCACGAGCGCGCGGAAGACCGTCGAGGCAGCAATCGCCCGAGATGGGGCTTTCCATGTCACCAAGAGCCAGGGCGTGATCAGCTGCAGACGGCCGCAACCTGGAACTGGCGACGGCGCGGCAACCATTCGTGTCTGAGGCCGCACCTCGGGGCTTGGTCGTTTTCGACCTCGATAACACGCTGATCGACCGAAACCGGTTCTTCCGAGAGTGGGCTGAGGCCTTCGTCCAGGATCGACAGCTCGATCCCAAGGCGGCCCTGGAAGTGCTTCGGGCGGCGGACCGCGACGGGATGACTCCGCGCGACGGGTTCTTCGAGGAAGTCCGTTCGCGCCTCGCCCTGAGCACGCCGGTCGCCGACCTTGTCCAGCTTTACTGGCGCGATCAACTGGGGCGCTGCACCTGCGACCCCGAGACGATCGCAGGCACGCAACTCCTGCGGGAAGCCGGATACAAGGTCGGGATCGCCACGAATGGCGGCGCCCGACAGATCGAGAAGATCAGGGCGTGCGGTCTCGACGAACTCGTCGACGCAGTATGCGTCTCTGGATTGGTCGGCTTCGCGAAGCCCGACCCGAGGATATTCCGGGCCGTGGCCGACAGGTGCGGCACACCGCTTGAAGGAGCCTGGGTCGTCGGAGACCGGCCAGATTCTGATATCGCCGGAGCAATCTCCATTGGCGCACGCAGCGTTTGGATCCGGCGCGGCCAAGTGTGGACGGACGCCAATTTCCATCCCACCCTGATCGCCGACAGCGCAGCGGATGCCGTTGGCCTCATCCTGGATGCCGATGCCCGGGCCGGTCACTAGTCTCTCAAGCACCCCGGTTCCCCTGGAGCAGCTCCTACGAACGGGAAGCAACCAGCAGCACGATTTAGCGGCATGGGGATGGCACGAGTCGAACCAGGCGTGCGCCACGTCATCGCCAACGCCTCGAGACGGTTGGCCAGGAAGCGTCTCGCCCGCATCGATATGTCAATGCGCGTCCGCGCACGGCTGCCGAGGGTGGCGCCGCCTATGTGTAGCGAGCGAGCTCCTCGCCCCCTCGGCGAGGAGCTCGCGTCCGTTCGGGCTCCCCCTCTGCGCGCGCGCGGCGTAAACGACTTTCCCATCTCGAAAGCGGGCTGCAATCGGCAATTCGCTTAATTCGGGCGCCCAATGCGCAGGACCGCGGCCATAGCTCCTCTCGCACGCCGTAACCTTCGCCAGGTGAGAACACGCGTCTCCAGTCCGATCGTCGTCGGCCGTCGAGAGGAACTCGAGCGGCTTGATGAGGCCCTGACCCGAGCCCGGGAGGGAACAGCCTCGGCCTATCTGATCACCGGTGACGCGGGCATCGGCAAGACCCGTTTCGTCGAAGAAGTGGCCGACCGAGCCAGAGCGCTCGGCTGGCGCGTTCTGTCGGGTGGCTGCGTTCGGCTCGAAGGCGGAGCACTGCCGTTCCAGCCCTTCATGGAGGCTTTTCGCGAAGCCGTATCCAGCCGGGCAGAGCCCTCGACCGGCGAGGTCCTCTCCGAGTTCGGGCGCCGCATGCTCCAGTCCACCGGCGGGGAAGATACGCAGGGACCCGGACGCTCCGCCTTGTCGCAGCTGTTCGAACTGACCCTGGGGCTCATGAGGCGGCTCTCTACGGAGCGACCGCTCCTGCTGGTCGTCGAAGACATCCACTGGGCCGATCGATCCACATTGGACCTGCTCGGCTTCCTGACGCACAACCTCCGCCAGGATGCCATTGTGCTGGTCATCACTTGCCGGACCGACGAATTGCCACGCCGACACAAGCTGCTCTCCTATCTGGCCGAGCTGTCTCGTGGGTCGCATGCCCATCGATTCGAGATCAAGCCACTCAAGCGAGAAGAGCAGTGCGAGCAGCTCATGGCGATCGCGGGGCCCGAACTCGAGCCCGAACAGGTGGAACGGATCTGGATCAGGTCGGAGGGCAATCCGTTCTTCGCCGAGGAGCTCCTCGCGTCAGGCGCCGGGCCGGACCTGCCGGACACCTTGCGCGACCTGCTTCTGGCGCGAACAGCGAAGTTGGAGGTCGGCTCGCAGGCCGTGGTGCGGTTGGCCTCCGTAGCCGGCAGGCAGGTGTCGGCTGAGGTGCTCGGACAAGCCTCCGAGCTTGATATCGAGGCCGTCGAGGACGGACTCCGCGAAGCGGTGGATCACCGCATCCTCGTCGTCGAGGCAGAGGGCGCCGAGGAGGTCCTGGCCTTCCGTCATGCGTTGCTGCGCGAGGCGGTCTATGGGGACATGCTGCCGGCTCAGCGCCGCCGGCTCCACGCCGCGTTGGCGAGGGCGCTGGAGAACCTTCCCGACGCCGCGAGCGACGCAATCCTGTCGAGCCAGATTGCCCATCACTGGTACTCCGCGCGCGAGATGACGAACGCGCTCGCCGCGATCGCGGTTGCTGCCCGATCCGCCGAACGAGCCTGGGCTCTGCCCGATGCCCTGGCCCACTATGAGCGCGCTCTCGAGATCTGGAACCTGGTAAGCGATCCGGAAGTCCTTGCCGGGTGCGACCGCGCGGAGTTGCTGGCCAGCGCCGGGCGGGTTGCACGTCCGCTGGACCCCGCCAAGGCGGTTTCCTACATCCAGTCTGCCATCCAGTTAGTGGACGAGGGCAGCGACCCGGTACGAGCCGGACTCCTGTACCGGCGCCTGAGCGAATATGCATGGGAGACGCTCGACCACAATCTGGGCCTTGAGGGCTCGGCCGAGGCACTCCGACTCATCCCGCCCGAACCTCCCTCGTCGGCCCGAGCCGCAGCCCTGAGCTGCCACGGGTCTTCGCTCGGGTTCGTTGGGCGCTACAAGGAATCGAGCGAGGTCTTGCAGGAAGCGATCGTCATGAGCCACGAGCTGGGGGCTCGTGACATAGAAGGCCAGGCCCTGTGCGCACTCGCCGGGGTTCTCAATGATGCCGAGATGTGTCGACAGGCACGGGAGATCGGGTATGAGGTGGGCGACCACGACCTCGTGTCACGCGCCTCAATCGTGCTCGCCGCTGTCCTGTGCGACGAAGCCCCGGACCAGGCGATCGCCGTCGCGTTGGAAGCCTTCGAGCATGCCCAGACTCACGGCTTCGCCATGAGCCGAGGAGGCACGGACCTTTGCATCGCCGGCTACACCATGGTCGCCAAGGGGCGCTGGGACGAAGCCGAGGCGCTCTCCGAGCGCGCCGCCGGAATGACCTTCACGGGCCTGGGCGGGCCGGACCTGGCGATGGTCATCGCCGAGTTGGAGATGGGGAGAGGCCGCTTCGAGGAGGCGGCCCGGCGGCTGAGTTCCATCCGACGGGCCCTGGTGCGTTTGGGCGATCCCGCCCGGCAAGTAAGTTTCTTCGGCCTGATGACCGCACTAGCCCTTGGCCGAGGCGAGCCCAACAACGCACGCGTCGCGGCGGCGCAGGCCTTCCGCCTTCCCTTCTCGGACCTCGCCCCAGACTACGTCGGCGGTGTTTGCGTCAGCGCGCTGCGGGCCGAAGCCGATCTGGCCGCACTCGCGCGGGGCCGGCGAGGGCGGGGCGACGTCGGGGAATGCGTCACGCGTGGCGAGGACATCCTGAGCCGGGCCAGGACACTCGAACGGGATAACCGGGACGGCCCCCCGGCACAGGCCCAACTCGCAAGAGCGTACCTCGCGCAATGCGAGGCGGAGTGGGCGCGACTGGTCGAGTCCGACAGCTACGAACTATGGAAGAAGACAGTGGCTTACTGGAGGGAGTGCGAGGTGCCCTACAGACTCGCATACGCCCTGGTCCGCGAGGCGGAGGCGATGCTGGTCGTTGGATTAGGCCGTTCTCGGGCGGCAGCCGGCTTGACGGAGGCCTTCGACATCGCGTCTCGGTTGGGCGCCGCGCCGCTTGGCAGGCGGATCGAGGAGTTGGCGCGGCGAAGCCGGATTGACCTGACGAGATCCACTGGCGGAAAGACCGTAGCCTCGAAGTCATCGCACTTCGGCCTCAGCAACCGCGAACTGGAGGTCTTAGCGCTACTGCTGGAAGGCCGGACGAACCGCGAAATCGGAGCGACCCTCTTCGTTAGCGAAAGGACCGCGTCGGCGCATGTCAACCACATCTGCAACAAGCTCGGGGTGAACAGCCGAGGCGCTGCAGCCGCCGCCGCCGCACGGATTGGCGTGGGGAAGACGGCCCCCGATGACTCGATCACTCGATCACTCGATGAAGGGGCGGATCGACCACCGTATGGAGGGCAGTAACCCATCGGGATGTCGATCACTTGGATTCAGGAACAGATTGGTTCCAGGGGCCGCCCGGGCGCTCTGACTGCGCGGCTCGCAACCGGTGAGGTCACGTCCGTTACGTGTGCGCTCCGTCAATCTAGCAAGACGCGCAGAACTCCCTCGCGAAGGACCAGGATCTCAATCTGTGCGGCATCGTCGGAGCGACGGTTCGGTGCGACAAGGGTGAGGAGCCGTCGAAGCACGAGGTAGAGGAGTCAAGAAAGCATGGCGGCGATACTGACACGACCCGACTGTGCTCACCCACGCGGGCTGACTGATCGAGTTCTTGTACCCCACGGGCCGGCCCGCCTACGGGGCCGTCGGGTCGTAGATCTCGGCGCTGTTCGTGGGCCAATCGCCTGTGGTGACACCGTCGGTGCCCCTAGAAACGCCGCCGTCGATGCCGCCGGCGAGAAGCACGCGCCCGTCTGATAGGAGCGTGGCCGTGTGGTCTCGGCGAGGCACCAGCGTCGATCCGCCGGGGTTGAACTCGCCCGTGGACGGGTCGTAGAGAAGAACCATGCGGGCATCCAGCGATGAAGTGCCGATGGCGGCGCCGCCGGCAATGAACACTGTGCCGTTTGCCAACAGCGTGGCGGTCGGGTTCATTCGGGTGATGCCCACGTCTGCCGTTGCAGTGAACTTACCGGTGGCGGGGTCGTAGAGTTCGCCACTGAGCGCCACGTCACCGGTCGCGTAGCCCTCAATGAGCAGCACCCGGCCGTTTGGGAGAAGGGTGGCCGTGTGGAGACTGAACTGCCCGGCCATGGACCCGGTGGCCGCGAACGTGTCGGTCGCAGGGTCGAATATCAAGGATGGGGCCGGCACCAGCGGATCGTTCCCGCCCGCGATCAGCACGCGGCCGTCGTTGAGCAGAGTCGCCGTCCCAAACAGGAACATTTCCGGGAGCGGTCCTACCGCGGTGAATTGACCCGTGGACGGGTCGTACAGATCGGCGCTCCACTGGGCCCCGCTGCAGTCTGAGCTCGAGCCGCATCCAAGAATCAGGACCCTACCGTCTCGCAGCAGCGTGCTTGAAATCTCGGTGCCAGATTCCTGCGGCGACGTCGTAGGCGTGAATTGGCCGGTCGCCGGGTCGTAGAGCTCCGCCGAGGGCACGTCGTCGGTGACGACGTCATTGCCGCCGACAACAAGCACGCGGCCGTCGGCGAGCGTCGTGAGCGACGCGCTGTATCGGGCCACATTCATGGCGCCGGTCAGGGTAAACGTACCCGTGGACGGGTCGTACAGCTCGGCCGACTTCATCAGCACGCCACCCCCTCCCTCTCCCGGGTCGCCGCTGTGTAATCCGCCGACGATGAGTACGCGCCCGTCCTTCAGCAGGGTCGCCGACGCGTCCACGCGCGCCTCCTTCATCGACCCGGTGAAGTAGGCGCGCGTCGTTCCCGCGCTGGGCGCCGGCGCCGAGCCGGACGGTCCGGACGAGGTCTGGCCTTGTCGCCACGGCCCAAGCGTAGCCGCGCCGACCACGATTACGAGCCCGATGCCCATGACTGCCGCGGCAAAGCCGAGAGATCGGCTACCTCCGGCGCGGACGGGTTCCCGGACCGGCGCCGAGCGCAAGGCGAGGTCCGGCAGCTGCCGGTCGTAGGTCCGCTCGTCGGACGGTCGGGCTCGGAGCAGTTCGTCTAGACGTTCCAGCTTCATCGGGTTTCCTCCTGCCCGACTCGACGGCGCAGAGTTGCGAGCGCGTTCGTCGCGTGGCTGCGGGCCGCGCCGGGGGTGATGCCCATGGCGAGGCCGATCTGGTCGAAGGTCATGTCGGCGCGATAGCGAAGGTAGATTGCGGCTCGTTGGCGTTCGGGGAGTGCGTCCACCGCCGCCCAAACGGCGCCCGATTCGGTCGCGTCCGCCGGATCGGAGGCGACGGCGGCCCGGGCGAATATCCGGCCAAGCGATGCGGCGGCTCTTGCGCTCAGTCGGTGCCGGTCGATCGCCAGCCTGTAGATAACCCGGAAGGCCCAGGCGTCCAGATCGAGCAACTCTTTGCCGGTGGACAGATCGCGCCAGAGCCGAAGCATGGCTTCCTGGACGGCGTCGGACGCGTCTTCATCCGACAGCCCCATCCGGACCGCGAACCCGTAGAGATCCTGGCCGCGCCGCGCATGCAACGAGAGCACCCGGCGCTCCATCGCCCGCTCGTCGGCGGCGGTTGCCGCAGTCGCCCCAACCGATCCCAGTCCGACCATTGCGCCCCTCCGGTAGGTCATCACGTCCAATAGACGCGGCAGGCCACTCAAACGCTTAAGGGCGTGGCGAAATCGATGCCAAGAGTAGCGACCGGCGAAAGCATCGGTCGCGCCGTGGCATCCAGGCTCGCTTGCGAACTCGTCGGCGCAGGTAGGTCCGCCCGGATATGCAGGAGACCACTCAAATGAATGGCTCCGGCGGTAGGACTCGAACCTACGACCAAGCGGTTAACAGCCGCCCGCTCTACCACTGAGCTACGCCGGAGCGAGTGATCGCCGAGGGCGATCGGGCGCCATTGCGGCGCCGCGCGACAGGATAGCACGGCGCCGGGCGAGTGTGAGCGGCGCTGCCGACGCCCGAGTCGACCCGGCGTCCGATCCGGCCGGCCGGCGACCTGACGCCGGCGTCCGGTCCGCGCCTCGCGTCGGTCGCGTCGGTCGCACCGGTCGCGTCGGTTGCGTCGGTCGCGTCGGTCCGCGCCTCGCGTCGGTCGCACCCTCGCGCAGGCCCGGATCGGGCTCTCGCGCCGCCCCTACTTCTCGACCGGCAGATCCGGGCGGTTCCCCCACTCTTCCCAGGATTCGGCGTAGTTCCGCACGTCGGTCAGCCCTGCCAACTCGTGCAGGGCGAACCACGCCAGCGCCGCTCGCACCCCGCCCTGGCAGTACGTGGCTCTCACTTCCGCGGGGTCGACGCCGGTCGCCTTGAGGATCTCCAGAGTCTGGGCGCCGGTCCGCAGCCGCCCGTCCGGCGCTACGAAGTCGGTGAAGATGCGATGCCTCGCGCCCGGAATGTGACCTCCGCGAGCGGCCCGAACGTCGGTGCCCAGGTATTCGTCAATCAGTCGCACGTCGAGGAGGCGGGCGGGGCCGCCGTCCGCGACGGCTTCGCGGCTCCAGGCCAGGACCTCGTGGGCCGTGGCGATCAGCGACTCGTCTCGATCGCCGAGCTGCTCGGCAACGCCGACTTGGGTCGCGACTACCTGCTCGGTCGAAATCGGCAGGCCCGCGGCCGTCCACGTCGTCAGGCCGCCGTCGAGAACGTGGACTCGGCCCGCCGGGAAGCGATACAGCCTCAGCAGCCAATAGCCTCGGATGGCCAGTCGATTCTGGCCCACGCCGTCGTAGAACACGACCCGATCTCCGGGCGCGATCCCCCACGCGGCCAGCGACTCCTCCACCTCGGCGCGGGAGGGCAGCATGTATCTGCGACCGACGCCGCCGGTCTCCGCCGGCCGACCCGACTTGGCCAGATCGACGTGGAGGTCGACGAAGGTGGCTCCGGGCAGGTGGCCCTGGTCGTACTCCTCCGGCCCAGAGGCGACATGGATAACGTGGAGCCCAGACTCGGCGATATGCGCCGCCAGCCACTCACACGAAACGAGAGGTCCGGGTTCGACTCCAACTGGCATGTGAACTCCTCCGCGTCCGGCAACGACCCGTCAAGGTTACCCGCAGAGCCGCCACGGGGCGCAACCACGCCACGGGGCGCGCGGCGGTGCGGGGCGC
>PMXR01000106.1 GCA_003171035.1 Chloroflexota bacterium | reverse complement strand
CGGCTGATCCGTTACGGTGTCTATCCCGTCGAGGGCGAACGGGTCTGGGGCGCCACGGCCAGGATGCTCGGCCAGCTCGGGGCGGCGTTGGCGGCGCCAGTCGCCGACGGGGCGGCCCTCGCGGCTCCGATCGGCGCCGACGCGTCTGCTCCCGGCGGGCGCCGCGCCACCGAACCCGCGNNACGCCCGACGCGCCCACGCCCGAAGCGCCCAGGCCCGAAGCGCCCAGGCCCACGGAGCCCGTCGTCCGTATCGCCACACCCGCCGACATTCCGGCAATAGATGCCTTCCTCGAGGCCATGGCCCCGGAGCTCGCCCACCGGCTCCCGCCCGCTTCGGAGTTGCTGCTCGCGGAGAGCTCCGGCAGCGTCGCGGGCCTCGCGAGCTGGGCGCCGTGGGATCGGCCCCGAGGCAACGACGATCCCCGCGGCTTCGACGGCCTGGAATTCCCGGAGGGCGACGTCGCGGCCGAATTGACCCTGCTGGCCGTGGCCCCGAACATGCGAGGCCGTGGCATCGGCGGCGGGCTTACTCAAGCCGTCGGCCGGGCCGCCGCCGCGGCCGGCTGCACGCGTCTGCTGGCCTGGACGCTCGCCGACGCCGCGATCCATCCCTCGTCGATCGCCGCCAGAGCCTTCTTCCGCGGCGTCGGCTTCGTGGACCTGGCCGTCGATCGAAGGGTTCAGGCGCGTGGCGAGGACCGTCTGCTGGTTTCCACGCGCTTGAAGTCGGAACGCTGACTCATTCCGCGCGCCGCCTCCAATATCGTTGGCTTTCGTGGCCCCAACTTCGCGTCGCGAAACGACCACAGTGCGAGGGTATGTCCAGTGGACTTCCTGGTTCGCAAGATAAGCGGCACATCGGCGCCGGTGAAGAACGGCGTCCCGAGCGATGCCCTGATCGAGAGCATCGCCGACACTGGGATGACTATCACGTCGCCATCGGCCGGGCCCGAAGCCCCGGTCTACAAGCTGGGCCTGCAGGTGACTCCGATCGGCGGCGCCGGAGCTCCGTACAGCGTTGAGATCAAGGAAGCGATCCCGAGGCTGTACATCCCGATGGTCCTGCCGGGCGCTCGGCTCGGCGTCATGATCGACCCGGCGGACCCGAACCACGTCAGCCCCGACTTCAGCCGAATCGGGGCGGGCGCGGGCCAGGCAGCGGGGCCTGCCGGCATCAACATGACCCCCGCCGGTCCGGGCGGGTTCGGGATGAACTTCGACGCCAGCGGCAACCCCAACATGGCCGATGTGTCGGCCGTGGCGACGGGCGTTCGAAGCGGCCAGGTGAACACCATCAAGGGCAGCGCGGACCAGCTCCTCGCGACCGGCACTCACGGCACCGCGGTCATCACCACCGCCATGCCGCTGGGCAAGACCGTCAAGGACATCGACCCGGCGGCCGACCCGTCACGCCTCAACGACCCGGTCTGGCTCTTCACCGTTGAGGCAACCGTTCCGGGCGAGGCGCCGTTCCCCGCCGTCTTCGGCCATCGTGTCCCGATCGCCAAGCTCGGCTTCGTGTCGCCCGGCGTGAAGCTCGCCGTTTCGGTCAACATGGCCAACAAGAACCAGGAGATGGCGATCGACTGGGAGAAGTCCCCCGTCGCCTAGCCCTCGCAAACGGAAGGCGCGTCCCGCACGGGGCGCGCCTTTTCCATGTGCTCCGAGGCGGCTCGATCGCGCCGAAACGCGGCGTCGCGCCGGACTTGGATTGAGTTACGCTGCGATTGCATGAGCGCCGGTCTGGTGGCTTCCGGAGGACGGGTCGTCCCCGAGCCCGCGGCCGTGAGGAGAGGACGAGATGAGGCTGATGCCGGGTTCCACGGGTGGGCGGAATTCGACCGGATGCGGAAGCCGGGAGCGAGCCCGCGTTGCGCCTCTTCTGGCGGCGCTGACGCTGAGCCTGCTGGCCCTCGCGGCCGTGGGACTCGCGGGTTCCGCACCCGCCACGTCGGCCAGCAATCCCAAGGCACCCGCGCCAACTCCGGCGACGACGCCCCCGCCCGAGCCGACAGAAGCGCCGTCGCCGACGGCGACGCCATTCACCCAGGGCCGTCACCTCTACGACTATGGAACCGTTCTGTCCGCCAGGTCCGCGGCCGCGGCCGAGGCTCTGGCCGCCCACATCGAGGCTTCCGGCGGGGGCCGGGTCGTGATCTATACGGCCCCTCAGTCGGGCGACGTGCCCAGGACGCTTGCCACGGACTGGGCGGTCGACGGGCTGCTCCTGACCGCGCAGGGCAGTTCCGGCGAAATGAAACTGGGCACGACTCTCAAGGGCAAGCTCACATCGAACCAGCAGAAGTTCCTCAACCAGTACTCCTCGCCCGGCCCGGAGACCACCGAAAGTTGGCTGGTTAGCACTCTCGCTCGCATCGACGCGCTCCTTAGCGGCACGCATGTCTTCGACGGCGCCGGCGCTCTCGACGCCACCGGCAAGCAGCAGGCGGAGACCGCCGCAAAGGAGCTCGGCAATCAGATCGGCGGCGCCGTATACATCGACATCGCCATCGGCGGCGACGATCCCTCCACCACGGGCTTCTTCAACGGCGCGGCGATGACTTCGAACCTGGGCAAGTCGCTGGTTATCGCCCTGGCAGTCTCGGGAACTCAGGTCGGCGGCTACATCTACGCGGACTCGGACCTGTGGGACACCTACCAGACGAACTCGCCCTGGTCGGCCGACTCCATCGACAGTCAGCAGGCCGCCAACGGCGATGTCCAGGCCGCGATCCTGGCGGACATCAAAGCCGTTCAGAAGCCGGCCCTCATCTTCGGAGGCGCCATCCCGGTGATCATCTTCGTCGTAGTGGTCGTCATCTTCTCGATCACCGCGCCGTTCCTCTGGGGCCCGTGGCTGATCGGGAAGCTGGCCGGCGCCACCGGGCCGATCAAGGGCGGCCTGCCCGGCGACGCGATCATCCAGAGCATCACCGACACGGGTGTCACGGTCACGATGCCCTCCGTCGGGCCGGACGCGCCCGACTACAAACTTGGGCTGCAGGTCACGCCGTCATTCGGATCGTCGGCGCCCTACCACGTCGACACGAAGGTTCTGGTGCCCCGCATCTACATTCCGATGATCGTGCCGGGCGCCCAGATCGGCGTCCTGATCGACCCGCAGGACCCGATGAAGGTTTCTGTGGACTTCAGCCGAATCGGCGGCTCCGGCGCCGCGGCCGATTCTCCCGCCGATGGAGTTCAGGTCCCCATGGGCGGCCCGGGGGGCTTCGGGATGTCCTTCGATGCCAGTGGCCACCCTACCGGCGACGTTTCGGCCCTGGTTGGAGCCGTTCGAAGCGGCGCCCTGCCGACGATCAAGGGCAGCGCCGCCCAGTTGCTGGCTACCGGCACCCACGGCACCGCAGTCATCACCACCTGCATGCCGATGGGCAAGACCGTTCGAGAAATCAATCCCGCCGCCGAGGCGTCGCATCTCAACGACCCGATGTGGCTCTTCACCGTGGAGGTCTCACTCGCCGGCCAGAATCCCTTCCCCGCGGTCTTCGGTCATCGGGTGCCGGTCGACAAGGTCTCTGCCATCGCCCCCGGCGTGAAGCTGGCGGTCGCGGTCGACGAATCGAACAAGAACCAGGACGTCGCCATCGACTGGGACAAGTCGCCGCTCGCCAGCTGAGTCGATGCGGCGACAGTCGCCGCTCGCCAGCTGAACTGCGAACTGCGGGCGGCGACAGGTCGCCGCTGGCGTCCTAGCCGCAGCCGGCCCGACTACCAGGGCTCCTCGTCGGGCGGCTACACGACGGCTTCGCCGGCCGCAACCCGTGCCTGCTCGTCATCAAGCCCCGGTCGTCGACGTGGACCGAAGCAGCTTCGACTCCGCGCGTCCCCGGAGGACCGTCGCGATGTCGATGGCCGATCCCGAAACGGCGGATCCCCGTAGCCGCATCCCCCGTGGATTACCGGCGGCGGCGCTTGGGCTTCGCGGCGGCCTTGGAGCGGATCGTCTCAGAGGGGTGGGAAGTCTTGGAGCGCTGGAAGTAGCGCTGGCGAGCCAGGCGCTCTTCATAGGCCTGGATGAGCGGCGGGAAGTGCCAGAAGCGAATCCACAGGAAGAGCGCGGCGCCGCCGACCATCACCGGCAGAACGAAGAGGAAGTCGAAGGCAAAGACGAAGAACATAACCAGCAGCCCGAAGACGCCGATCGACGTCCACATCAGCCACTCGTTGAGGTCCAGGAAGACCGAATAGGCGTGCATCCGCCTGGCATTGAAGTTGTAGAAGACAACCGAGATCACCAGGAAAGCCATTGCCAGCTCGCCGGTGATCATGTTGATCGCCGGGAACTTTGCCATGTTGAACGGGGAGAGCAGAAGATCTAGCTGGTTCCACGGGCCGTTCACGCGGACCCTCCGAGTACTGATTTCGATATGCGGTCGATCGACCTGGATAGACGTTCTTCGCGACGCGACGCCGGTTTCGGCGCGGAGGCCGGAACGCGATCGCCGAGGCGTACGCTACTCGCGCCTGCGGATTTGCGTTTACGGAGTATGCCATGACCGGGCGTTATACTCGGGCCAATCCGGCAACTTCGATTGATATGGACCTGGAGCGCGGCTAGCAAAGCGGCCTGCGCCTCGATGCGGGGCCCATTTTCGAGGCCTGGAACTCGGGCAATCTGGGAGGTACGCCTGGTGCGAGCCTTGCTCTCGGTCGCGAACCGGGAAGGCATCGTCCCGTTCGCACGCGCCCTTCTGGCGCTCGACGTCGAGGTGGTCGCCACCGACGGCACGCGTGAGGCTCTGGCCGCCGCAGGCATCGAGGTTCGCTCGGTTTCCGAACTGACCGGCTCCGAACCGATCGCCGGCGGCCAGGTCAAGACGCTCCACCCTGCCATCTACGCCGGGATCCTGGCCCGACGCGACCAGCCGAGCCAGCTGGCGGAGCTCGAGGCCCAGAAGATCGGGCTGATCGATCTGGTGGCCGTGAACGTCAGCCCGTTTGCGCCTCAGGTCGGGGTCCGGCTCGTGCCGATCGACGAAGCCACTGAGATGATCGACATCGGCGGGGCGGCACTTCTCGCGGCCGCGGCCCGCAACTACGCCGGAGTCGCGGCCGTGGCCAATCCGGCCCGCTACCCCCAGGTCGTGGCCGAGATCAAGCAGCGCGGCGGCGTCTCAGCCGAGCTTCGCCAGCGGCTCGCGGCCGAGGCGTACGGGCTCATCGCCGCGTATCACGCCGAGATCGCCGCGTATCTGTCGAATGTGGCCGGCGACATGTTCCCCGGCAGACTCGCCCTCGTCCTGGAGAAGGTCGACGACCTTCGCTACGGCGAGAATCCGCACCAGCACGGTGCTTTCTACCGCGAGATGACGCACCGGGCCGGCACCCTGGCCGACGCCACTCAGCTGCAGGGTTCGCGGCCGTCCTTCAACGACCTTCTCGATCTCGACGCGGCCTACGCCATCGCCGCCGACTTCACTGCGCCCACCGTGACCATCGTCAAGCACACGGACCCGGTGGGCCTGGCATCGGCGCAGGAACTCGTCGAAGCCTGCCGCAGGGCGCTCGAGACCGACTCGGTGTCGTGCTTCGGGGGCATCGTGGGCGTCAATCGCGAACTCGACGGCGCCACCGCTCGGGAGATTGCCGCCAATTCGTACGAGGCAGTGGTCGCCCCGTCGTTCGACCAGTCGGCGCTCGGGATACTGGCCCAGAAGCCGCAGATCGCGCTGCTGGCCGTGCCGCCCAACCCGATCGCCGGGCCGCGCGACTACGGCATCGCCAACCTCGACTTCAAGCGCATCGCCGGCGGGCTGCTGGTGGAGACCAAGGACGACCTCGGGCTCGACAAGACGCAACTCCAGGTCGTGACCAAGCGGCGACCAACGCTCGAGGAGCTGACGGACCTGCTGTTCGCCTGGCGGGCGGTGCGCCACGTCCGCTCGAACTCCATCGTGCTGGCCAAGGGCGGCGCCACGGTCGGCATCGGGGCGGCCCAGGCCAGCCGGCAGACGGCCGTCGAGATCGCGCTCCGCCGGGCCGGCGACCGGGCCAAGCTGGCAGTCATGGCCAGCGACGCGTATTTCCCTTTCCCCGACGGAATCCAGGCCGCGGCCCAGGCCGGCGTCACTGCGATCATCCAGCCCGGCGGCTCGATCCGCGACGAGATGGCCATCGAGGTCGCCGATCGCCACCACCTGGCCATGGTCTTCACGGGGCGGCGCCACTTCCGCCACTAGACAGTGATCCGACCGCCCCGCATCCGCGAATGATCTAGTGACAACCGATCCGTAATGACGGACAGATCGGTCGGTCGGAGGATAGGGAAAGCCCGTTTCCGGGCCAGGGGACGTGGCGGGCGGCAGGCAATGAGCCGTACGAGCCTACGGAGGAGCCTGCCGCCACGCTGCGTAGGGGCCGAGGGGCAGTTTTCTCGCTTGCGTGCCCCCTGCGGCGCTACTCTGTTCGCGTCGGATTCGGCCGCGCGGGTGGCTGAGTCGGGCCGAGCCCTACGCCAGATGGAGGTGGGGAATGAGGTCTTTCAGACTCGGGACCTTGGCGGCGGCGTTGCTCCTGTTGCTCCTGCCGCTCGTCGTCAGCTCCTGCTACATCACGTGCGCTTGCGATTCAACGCCCGATCCCAACTGGACGCCCCCTCCGATCGGCGCCGACGAAGCCGGCGTATACGCGGCGAAGGTCGCCGGCGTCCCGTCTATGACCGCCGTCGAGGTGAGTGGACTCAACGGCAGGCCGTTCTACCGCGCGACCGCCGACAACACGGTGGCGTTCGTGGACGCAGCAGAGGGTGGGGACGTCCTGGAGGTAATTGCGATCGATCGGATGCCGGAAGCCGCCACGACCGAGCCGCCGACCGCCGTCGCGAAGTCCGCGGCCGACGCCTTCATGGCCAGGACGGGCTCGAGCACCGCGGACCTGACCGAGTCGAGCGAGCTCAAGACGGTGTCCGGCGTCTCCGCCTACGACTTCACCTGGACCGACTCGCTGGGTTCCGCCAAGTTCACCATCTCGGTCAATCCGTCCACGCAGGCCGTCTTCGCGTATGCCGACCTGCGGATGCAGCTGCCGCTGACACTGCCGATCCTGGGTCAGAATCGGGCCACGGCGATCGCGGTTGCCGCCCGCAACGTTCCGGGCGATCAGGTGAACTTGGCGAGCCTGACGGTCGACTTCTCGACCGGCGCGCAGGTGTCCACATGGGACGTCAGCATGGGTGTCCCGATCGCCGACGGGTCGCAGACGATCGAGCAGAAGTTCGTCGTTCGTGTCGATGCGTCGACAGGGGCGACTACCACGGTCAAGTCTTAGGCGCGTCGATCCAGCGGCCGGCTGCCGCATCCCACGAGGCCACCGGTCGAACCGCGTCGGTCCCTTCGATTGCCTCGCGGAGGGCGCGCGCCTGCTCGACCGATTCGGGCCAGCCGGGCGGGACCAGGTCCGGGGCCAGGTCGGCGAGAGGGGCCAGGACGAAGAGGCGGCGAGCGGCCTGCGGATGCGGAACCTCGAGCAGGCGCGTGGCCTTGGCCGGGTCGGGCGAGAGGCCGGCCTCCGGCCGCACCACCGCCATCTGTTCGTCACCGAAGATCAGCACGTCAAGGTCCAGTTCGCGCGGGCCGTATCGGAATCGATCCTGCCGTCCGAGCGACCGCTCGATCCACTTGAGGGCGAGGAGCAGCGCGATCGGGCCGGTATTCGGTCCGGGGCCGGAGGGCAGATCCAGCGCCACGACCGCGTTGTGGAAGTCGGCCTGGTCGGTGACCTCGACCGGGGCCGTCACGTACAGGCGCGAGACGGCGGCAATCTTCGCTCCCGGCAGCGCCGCCAGGGCTTCGACCGCGGATGTCAGGGTCGCGCGTGCGTCGCCGACGTTCGCCCCAAGACCGATGTATGCCCTGACCGTCGCCATGCCGCCACTCTACCGCGCCGACGGGGCACGGATCGTGGGAGGCTTGCCGCGGCTAGACTCAGTTCGTGCTGCCGGTGCTCGTACTCATATTCCACGCCTCGCCCGCAGCCGACGCAGGCCCGCTCGTTCGCGCGCTCGCCGAAGCGCGCCGGGCGCTCGCGGAGCGGCAGTGTGCCGCGTTCCTTGCCGCCGGCGCCGATGCGGCGGAGATAGTGGCGGGTCCGCCGGACGGGCTCTCGTTCGGCGAGCGGCTCGCGGCCGAGTTGCGGGCACGCGGCACAGGCGGCGGCAGTGGCAGTGGCCGCGGGGGCACGAGTGGCGACGCCCGCGGCCGTGGCGCCAACGCCGGTGACCCCGGCGGCCTGATCGTCCTCGGCTCCGGCAGCATTCCGTTGGCAACGCCAGCCGATCTGCGGCGTTTCGTGGAAGTGGCCGCGGGGCCGGGCGGGCACGCCCTTGCGAACAACCGCTACTCCGCCGACGTGGTGGCAATCTCGCGGGCGGGGGATCTTGCGGGGCTGCCGCCACTCCCCGCCGACAACGCCCTTCCCCGATGGCTGGAGGAACGTGCCGGAGTGGCCGTCACGGATCTCGGTTCGCGCTGGCGTCTGGGCGTCGACATCGACACTCCCCAGGACCTCATCGTGCTGCGCGATCGGGCGGCAGCGGCTCTGCTCGGAGCGGCGCCGCTCTTCGGCGAGCGGCTGGCGGCACTCGCCGAAGTGATGTCGAACCGGCGGGCCGAGTTGCTGGTCGCGGGCCGGGTTTCGGCCGCGACGCTGACGTGGCTGCAGCACGGCGTTGCCTGCCGGGTTCGAGCCCTGGTCGAGGAGCGGGGCCTCAGGGCGTCCTCGAGGCTGGCCCAATCGGGCGAGGCGGGCGAGGCCGCGGCCACTTCCCGCGCCACTTCCCG
>PMXR01000026.1 GCA_003171035.1 Chloroflexota bacterium | reverse complement strand
GGTCTGGGCCAGGAGCGTCTTGCCCGATCCCGTCGGACCCACGAGGAGGATGTTCGACTTCTGAAGCTCGACGTCGTCGATCTGATGACCGGCGTTGACGCGCTTGTAGTGGTTGTGAACGGCGACCGAGAGAACCTTCTTGGCCTTGTCCTGGCTGATCACGTACTGATCCAGGGCGATCTTGATGCCCCGGGGGTTCGGCAGCTTGGCGACCTGCGGCTTGGCGCGCGGGGTCTCGAGCATCTCCTCTTCGATGATTTCCTGGCAGAGGTTGATGCACTCGTCGCAGATGTATACGCCCTGGCCCGCAATCAGCTTGCGAACCTGCTCCTGGCTCTTACCACAGAAGCTGCAGCGATATGGAACCTTGGGCCCGCTCTTGGTCGTCGTCACGCGCTTTGACCCGTCCTTCGCGCCTGTGTCTGCATGCGGCTACTCAATCGCAGCTTCGGGGCCCTTGCCGTTGCTCGGGTCCGCCGAGGATTCTCCGTTGTCCTTTGAGCCAGCGCCGAACTCCTTGTTCAGGAGCGGCGATCCCGTGGCCGAATAGACCGCGTCGATTATGCCGTAGTCCTTGGCCTCCGTTGGAGACATGAAGTAGTCCCGGGAGGTATCGGCGATTATCTTCTCGATCGGTTGTCCACAATGACGGCTCAGGATCTCGTGATTGGTGTTGACCAGAGTCTCCATCTCCTTGACCTGGACCATCACGTCCGGAGTGTTGCCCCGGAAACCGCCGGAACCCTGGTGGATCATGATCCGGCTGTGCGGCAGCGCGAAGCGCTTGCCGGGGGCGCCGGCTGCCAGGAGAACGGCCGCCATGCTGGCCGCCATACCGATGCAGATTGTGCTGACCGGTGCCCGCACGTACTGCATCGTGTCGTAGATCGCGAGGCCGCTGGTCACGACGCCGCCGGGCGAGTTGATGTAGAGACTGATGTCACGCTCGGGATCCTCGGCGTCGAGGAAGAGCAGCTGGGCGATGACGAGATTGGCTACGTTGTCCTCGATGCCGTCGCCAAGAAAAACGATCCGCTCGCGCAGAAGGCGTGAGTAGATGTCGTAGGCGCGCTCACCTCGACTCGAGGACTCGATCACCATCGGCACGAGCATTCGGACGTTCTCCTCCAGGATGACTTGGGGCTAGACGCCCGTCGGAGCGGCGGCTGCCGGCGGCGTCAAGCTGCCCGGATCGGTAACCCCAAGTGAAGCCGCGGATTCACCCGCGGGGCTGCTCACCGGTGAACTCTCATCCGTTTCCTCGATATGAGGCAATCGCGGCGATTCCGGGTGCGCCGCGAGCCACTCGTCAACGAGCAACTCGACCGTCCTGGATCGCCGGAAGGTGCTTCGGATGTAGTTTCGCCCACGTTCCGATTCGAAGTAGCGGATCAGGTCCGGGTTGCTCGCGTAGCGAGACCGCGCCCGCTCAATTTCACCCAGCACGTCCTTGTCGGGGACTTCTACGCCCTTCTCCTTGGCGATCTCAGAGAGGACCAGGAGTGTCTTGACGCGCTTCTCGGCCTGCGGCCTGAACTCCGCGTGGATACCTTCTTCGGTCTTGTCGGTGACCTTCAGGTAGGTCTTTTCGTCGATGCCCTGGCGGAGCAGCGCAGAACGCAGCTCGTCGTGCATGACCTCAACTTCCTGTTCGATCAGCACGTCCGGCAAATCGATGGTGGCGTTGTCGGTGGCGTAGGTGATGATCTGGTCGGCGAACGCGTGGCGGGCGCGATCGAGGGCGTTGGCCTCGAGCCGCTTGCGCAACTCCGAATTGAGCTCGGTCATGTCGGCGAACTTGCCGACGGACTTCGCGAACTCGTCGTTCGCCTCCGGCAGAGCCTTGTGGCGCAGCTCCTTGACGGTCACCGCGAAATGGGCCGTCCGGCCGCGCAGGGATTCTTCCTGATAGTCGTCCGGGAAGACGATGTCGAACTCGCGCTCGTCGCCCTTGGCGGCGCCGACGAGGTGGTCCTCGAAGCCGGGAATGAGCCGGTCGTCGCCCAGGATCACGGACATGCGCTCCGATGAGCCCCCATCGAAGGCGACGCCGTCACGGGTGCCGACGAACGAGATGACCGCGTAGTCGCCCTTCTCGGCGCCACGGCCCTCCACGGGCTCGAGTCCGGCCTGGTCGTCGCGCAACTCGTCGACGACCTTCTCGACCATCGTTTCGTCGACGGCCTCGATCTTGGGCGAGAAGCCGAAATGCTCGAAATCGCCGAGCTTGACCGCGGGCCGCACTTGCACGACCGCTTTGAACAGGACCGGCTTGCCTTCCTCGCCCTGGACCATCTCGACTTCGGGCTGGGACAACGGGGCCAGATCCTGCTCGCGCATGGCCTCGCGGAAGGCATCGTCGACAAGCTGCTCCAGTGCCTCGTCGAGAATGGCCGATGGGCCGAGCACTCGCTCGACCATGGATCGGGGGGCTTTGCCCGGGCGGAAGCCGGAGATGCGGGTCTGACTCGACAGCCGACGGACGGCCTGATCGATGGCTCGCGTCAGCCGCTCTGGCGGAAGCTCGAATTCGAGTTGGAGGCGGGACTTCGGAAGGGGTGTATTGGTGGTCTGCATTGTCGGCCGATTATAGGTGCCGCTGACCGGTACGACCGGGGCCGCAGGAAGCCCGGGTCCGAGGCGGGCTCGCCGGCACAAGCCATCACGCAGGCCGGGCCGGCGGTCAACTCACCCCATCAGCTTCTGACCGACGACCAGGGCGACATGCCGGACGATCGCGCAACCCGCGTTGAAGTTCGGGTCCTTGACGGTGAATACGGCGATGACATAAGTCTCGCCGCCCTTGCTCACTATCCCCGACGAGTTCACGACATAGGGCCCGGTGTCGCCACCGGCGTAGAACCAGCCGTCTTTCATCGAGACAGTGGCACCGCTGGGGCTACTGTCCCCCACCCCAATCCGCTGGTCATCCTCTATGTGCCTCATCAGCTTCAGTACGAACGCGCGGTCGGTGGCATTGAGGACGGTGCCGGCGTCGAGTCGGGCAAGGAGCGCGGCCATTGCCGACGGCGTGATCGTGCTGTAGCCGTACGGGATCGTCGCCGGCGTCGGCGGCGGGGCGAACCCACTTATCTTCAGGCCTTTCAGGAACTTGAGCATCCCGCTCTCATTGCCGATCTGCTTGTACAGCTTGGCCGCGGAGTCGTTGTCGGAGTGTTCGATCATGTTCGTCATGAGCGAGGCCTGGGCGGCCGTCGGCTTCTTCTTGCTAGCCTCGAGCCGGCTGAGCAGCGCCAGGATGATGGGGACCTTGATCGCGCTCGCGACGGTGAACGGCTTGCCGGCGTTGAAGGAGTAGGTCACGCCGCGGGTCACATCCAGGACCTGCACGCCCACCTTGGTCCCAAGATCGTTGAGGTAGTCGCTCAGGCCGGAGTCGAGCGCGTCGAAGCTCGCCGAGGCGCCGCCGGATGGCTTGGTAGTCGTCACGGCGGCGGACGGCAGCCAGCCCGTCCCCTGGCGGCCCGGCGTCTGCCACGTCGCCTCGGCCCAGTCCTCGCCATCGACTTGGGCTGTTCGCGACGTCAGAGTCAGCGGGAAGCCAGCGCCCAGATGAACCTGCGCCGCTCCGCCCTTCTGCGCCTCGGCCGTCAATGCGACTGCCTGGTTGGTCCATGCCTGCTGCAGAGGCGGATCGGTCGGAGCGGGTGTGGCCGTGGGCGAGGCGGTCGATGACATCGGCGAGACCGTCGCCGAAGCCGGAACCGTGTGGCTCGGCGCGGCGGATTTCGGCGCACCAAATCCGCACCCGCCGAAACCGATCACCGCCGCCACCGCCAGGCAGGCCAAAGAAAGACGCAACTTCACCCGTTGTCCCCTGGGAACGTGTTGGTCGCCGATTGACAGGCGGACGTCCGCCTGATGCCATTATCGTCCAGGTGGCCGCGCGAGAAGTCGCGCCGCAGCGTGCCCGGCCGCCACCTCCCGGGTGAGGCACGTCCCATCTGACGCTTCGCTCGGGGTCGCATCTGCGACAATCGGCCGATGCTACGCCTCAGTCGGACCCGCTCCCCTCTCGCACTGCTCGCCGTCGTCGCCATAGTGGGAGGTTGCGGCGCTTCCCCGTCCAGCCCGTCATCCTCCTCCGCCAGCCCGATTTCGGCCGCGTCGCCGTCGGTCTCCATCGCGCTGCCGACGCCGCTGATCACGCCGCAGCCGACGGCCACTCCCCCTGTGACCGTGCCGATCGTACCCGTCGCCGACTTCAGGACGACCGCAACCTCGGTCGACCAGGCCGGCGTGGCGGCCATCCTGGCGGGCACCAACAAGCAATTCACGGCGTTGGAGTTGGTCGGTTCCGAGGCCGACGCCATTCTCGCCGCCCTCAACCTGAGCGGTTCGTCGGCCGGAAGCCACCTCGTGCTGGCCCCGACTCTGGACGCTCTCGACACGGACCTGGATGCGGGGAAATCGCGTCTCGGTCTCGTTCAGGCGTCCGAAGTCGGGCCCAGCGTGCGGGCCATCAACTGGGGAGCCAAGTCGCTCTTCGGCGAGAACCGCGTGAAGAGCCTGGCCGACTGGCCGCTGAACGCCACTCTGGTCACCGCCGCCTCGACCGCCGACTTCGACGCAAGCCAGACCTGGACCGTTGCCGCGGCAGGTGACGTCAACCTGGATCGTGGCGTCTATAACGAGATTCACAACCTCAAGAAGGGCCCGGACTACCCCTTCGACGGAGGGTCGGTCTCGATAACGGGTCACACCTGCTGCACATCGTTCGGCTGGGAAGTCCCGAAGACCAAGCGGCTATCCAGCGACCCCCTGGTGCGCAACCTGATGTCCGGCGCCGACCTCGCCATGGTCAATCTCGAAGGGCCTGCCCCGGTCAAGTCCTCGTATCACACGAGTGGAATGCTGTTCACGTTCAATCAGGCCTACCTCTCGGGCCTGAAGAACGCCGGCATCGATGTGGTCTCCCTCGCCAACAATCACGTCGGGAATGCGGGGCGGCAGGGCATGAGGGAAACGACCGCCGCGCTGGACAAGATCGGCATCGCGCACGCGGGCCTCGGTGCCAACGACACCGCAGCGCGTGCGCCGGCAATGTTCACGATCCAGGGCGTACGCGTTGCGTTCCTGGCCTACGACGCCATCGCACCCAGCTACTGGGCCGGTCCGAATCTCGAGGGCAGCGCAAAAATGGCCACGGACCAGACCCTGAGCGACATCAAGGCCGCCAAAGCGGCGGGCGCGCAGGTCGTGATCGTGTATCCCCATTGGGGAGCCGAGTACCACACCACCCCGACCTCGTCCGAGCGCACCTGGGCGCACAAGATGATCGACGCCGGCGCAGATGTGATCATCGGCAATCACGTCCACTACGTGGCCGCGATGGAGGTATACAAGGGCAAGCCGATCTGGTATGCCCTCGGCAACTTCGTCTTCGATCAGAACTGGTCGGAGCAGACCGAGGAAGGGCTCGTCCTGGAACTCAGCTTCAACGGCGGAAAGCTGGTTCAGGCCTGGATGCATCCGATACTGGATCTGGCCAACTGCCAGCCCAATCTGCTCGACGCGGCATCCGGCAAGGTCGTGCTCAACCAGCTGTACACAGCCTCGGCCAAACTGCCCTCCTGGTAGGCCGGGCGAAGGCCGCGAGCTGGAGCGCACGGCGCGAGCGCGCCGGAGACCTGGTGGGCGATACTGGTCAGTATCCGAACCGATCGGATGGGCGGATCAGTAGACCGCTCGACCGGCTTGGTCACGGACCATCGACTGACCTCCATAGTGTCCCAGATTCTCGACGCGGGACACCTAGCATCCGGCTCCATGACATCCCAGTTCATACCAATGAACCATCATGCCGAGCACCAGTAACACGATGACAAGCAAGAGGATGGGTCGGTTGCGCCTGACGGCGACTTGAAGCGATACTCCTGGCGTGAAGAGACGCCACCAAAGAAGTAGCGTCAGCGCCATCGCCGGCACGCCGAGTGCCGCCTGCAGAAGCCCGAGGAGCGACAAGTCGTTCATCGGGCTGGAGGCTCCTTCCCGCTGTGCACTACGGCTTCGGC
The DNA here is from genome assembly GCA_003171035.1 of Chloroflexota bacterium. Classification (GTDB taxonomy): domain Bacteria; phylum Chloroflexota; class Limnocylindria; order Limnocylindrales; family CSP1-4; genus Fen-1039. Next base: position 27,080 of record PMXR01000026.1, on the reverse strand, counting down.
GCAGGCGCGGCGGACACGGATCTCGGCACGGCAGGGGTGTTGGGCGACGTAAATGCGTTGTCGATCCACAGGCTGGCCAGTCCTCCTACTGCAAGGCAACCCAAGATACCCAGACCAACGGTCTCGACGCCGGTCGCCGCTATGCACAACTCCGTCCCCGCATAAGCTGCGGCATCGTCGCCGGCATCCCGGTAAAGCCGCCCGGTCCATGCCGCCTCGCCGTATTGCGCCTGATTGGCGATGTCCAGCGCCTGTAGCGCAAACGCTATTACCGTCGCTCCTCTCGCAATCCGCGCGACGTCGGCAGATCCGGCCTCGACAAACGCGGCTTCTGAGGCATCGTTGTTGGCGTCATAGAAAAGCCCGGTAACTGGGTCCTCGTCATAGAAGCCGCCGTAAGTTCGAATGCGAGCAGCTCCTGTTTCCAGATTGGTTGTTGTCACCTTGAACGCTCGGTTCCAGAAGTCCTTGTCGGCACCGAGGAGGGCTCCGACTGGCCCAGTTTGCACGCCAGCGACCGACCCCAAGGCACCCCGGATCGAAAGCACAATCTTGCTTGGGTCGAAGCCTATACAGGGGTAGTCGCCGCCGCACGCATTCAGCGTGCCGTAATCCCTGTTCCATGACACTACTCGCTGGTAGGCAAGCTGAGCCCACCCGAGGGTCACCAGCACATGGAGAATGGCAGCTTTGTCCTTGAGGTCCACTATCCGAGCCCGTGCCGACGGATACCGGCCCAAGCGTGGCGCGGGCGGCAGCGGTGCGAACCTTCTCTTCTGGCTCCCGGTGTCGCTCTTGGCAGCGCGCGACGAGGCGTCACAATGAATGCCATGAGCAGCGCCCTTGAGCCCAATACCCTGTTCGGCGAGCCGATAACACTTGTCACGATCCTGCTTCTCATCATCCTGAGCAGGTTGCTCGCTGCCATGCCAAGGCCATTGCCGGCACGGGCTACGATCGCCTTGGGTTCGCCACACCTTGTGCCGCTCGATCCGGCCGACGCAGCCAGCGCGAGCCATCTGCTCGGCGACATCGCCGCAGGCCTCATGACTTCGTTGGGCAGGTTGGACAAGTGAGCGAGATCGTCCGCGTCGCGCTCTATACCCGGATCAGTACCGATGAGACCAACCAGCCCTACTCTCTGGGTGCCCAGCGCGATCGCCTCGAAGCGTTCGTAGCATCTCAACCAGACTGGGTGATAGTCGAGCGCTATACCGACCAGGCCTCGGGCAAGAGTCTGAAGCGCCCTGCACTCGCCGCCGCTCTGGCCGGCGCTGCCGCTGGTTCGTTCGACGTGCTCCTCGTCTATCGCCTCGATCGTTTGAGTCGAAGCCTGCGCGACGTCCTGGCGCTGATCGAAGATCTATGCAAGACAGGCGTTGGTCTGCGAAGTGCGACCGAGTCGTTCGATACGGCAACGCCGGCCGGTCGGATGCTCGTATCGCTGCTCGGCACATTCGCCGAGTTCGAGCGCTCCACAATGCTCGATCGAATCAGCGCTGGCATGGAGCGCAAGGCATCGCGGGGCGAATGGACCGGCGGACGGCCACCCTTCGGATACCGCAAGGAACGTGGCGAGTCGCTGTTGCTTCGGGACCCCGATACCGCGCCGATCGTGGCCTCGATCTTTGCCCGCTACGTGCAGAGCCGGGAGGGTGCGCACTCGATCGCTGCCTGGCTCGATGCCACCGGTGTCCGTACCCGCGGTGGCGCCAGATGGGGATCAAGTTCAGTCCTGGCGCTGCTGCGCAATCGGGCCTATGTGGGGCAAGTGAGCTTCCGAGGAGTCTGGCGCCCGAGTCCCCACGAACCGATCGTGGATCGCGAGCTATTCGATGCAGCAGCGGCCATCCTGGCAAGCCGAGCCGCATCGCCGCGGTTGTGCCGCTCCAACCCGACCGACTACCTTCTGAGCACCCTGCGCATGGTGTGCCAGCGCTGCGGCCATCCGATGGTCGGAACCAGTGCCCGTGGTAGGGGTGGCAAGCTCTACACCTACTACACCTGTACAACCCGAGCAAAGCGAGGCCCCACCGGGTGCGATCAGGAACGTCTACCCAAAGATGAGCTGGAGCGCGCAATCCTGGCTCAGATGACCGAGGTCTATGCCGACACAAGCCTCGTGGCAGCCGCTCTGGATGAGGCTCAAGCCGAGAGTCGGGCCGCAGAGGCGCAACGCAATGCCGAGCGCGAAAGGCTGCGCGCCCGTGGTGCCGAGCTACGCCGCAAGCTCGACCGCTATCTAGCAGGTTTTGAATCCGGCGAGCTTCGGGCAGCCTTACTCCAGGCCAGAGTCGATGAGCTCGCGGCAGAGCTGGCGAGCGTTGAGGCGGCTCTGGAGCAGGCCGGAGAGGCCGAGCCAGAGCCGGAGCGGGTAGACGTCGGCTTCGTCTCTTGGAGCCTGTCCAAGGCTCTCGGAGACGTCCTGGCGACCGGGTCGCCACGCTTGACCAAGGAGCTGCTGCGCATCCTCATCGCGGAGATCCGGGTGGTGTCCCCTACTGACATTCGCCCGACCTACCGCGTTCCTCAGTCTGAGGTTCGCATACTGGACAATATGGTGGGCGAGGCGGGGGTCGAACCCGCACACCGTTACCGGTACCAGCTCCTAAGGCTGGCGCGTCTGCCATTCCGCCACTCGCCCACGGCCACAGAGTCTAGCGCGGCCGACGATGAGGGCGCGGACCGGACGGGATACGGGCGGGCGTGGCGGGGCAGTTGCGCGGCAGTTGCGCGGCGCGGCGCGGCGGGTTATCGCGGCTACTACCCCTTGCGCGCGCGGGCCTGCCGGCGTTCCCACCTGGAGGGCCGCGTCGATGCCACGGTTGCCGACTCCGAACTCGCCGCGTCGGCCGAGGCCGCGGAAGACGAGCCACGTTCCTCGCGGCGCCGCTTGATCCGCTCCACGACCGAGTTGAAGGTGCCGGTTTCGGGGCTTAGCAACTCGGTCGCAAGCCGTCTGCCGACCTGGGCCGAGACCGGTCGCAGAATGTTGCCGCCGAGTTCGGAGACCGTGCCGCGCAGGTCGCGGGCGTCGCGGACCGGCTTGTTCTTCTCGAGATAGTCGACGAACTCGCGCTCGATCACGCCACGGACGCGGTTGCCGTCTTCGCCGAGCGCCCGGAGAGCCTTGTCGATCTGCTCGGGCAGCATCGACTTGGGCAGATCGGCCGTCGGGCCGAAGACCCTGCGTCGGACCAGGTTGTAGCTCTTCTTCGGCCCGCCCAGGATCATGAACGCCGTTCCGGCCGCGAGCGCGGCCACCTTGGCGGGCGAGTGTCGGATCTTCGCGGGAATGTCGATTGCCGATCGGCCGGCGGCCTCGAGCCTGACGACCTCGTCCAGCAGAAGCTGGCGGCGGGCTACGACTTCCGCGCGTGCGGCAGCTGTTCGCGCACCCACTCGATGGTCTCCTTGGTAGTCTCGATGGTCTGGGTCGGTACGAAGCGCTCGCGCAGCTTCGCGGTGTCGATGCCGTGTCGGAAGACGAAGACGGCCGCGACGATCGGCCAGAAAAGCAGCAGCGTGGCAACGCCGATCGCCGAAGCGACGCGCAACCCGGGCCCGGCCGAAGCCAGCAACCCGACCAGGACGCCGCACACGAGGCCCGCGAAGAAGCCGGCGGTCGCCGCTCCGCGTCCGAAAGCCGAACCGAGCACGAGCCCAACCAGCCCTACGAAGACGGCTCCGGCCAGGACGGCAAGCACGATCGCAGCCAGCATCCCCGAGTAGTGGTGGCTGACCCAGGTCCAGTCGACCGCTAGAACGCCGGTAACGACCAGGCCCACGCCCAGAGCCACGAGAAAGGCGGAGAAGGCCCGCCCCCAGCTCAGGTCGATGACGGCGAAGATCAGCAGCGCCGCGCCGCCCAGGAGCAACTCCGCGCCGTCGAGAACACCCCAGCCGATCGATCCGAAGATCGTCTCGCCGAGGAACAGCAGCAGGCCGACGACGATGAGCATGCCGGCCAGGAACAAGAGCACGAGTGCGACGCCGCCGAGAGCCGCGGCGCGTTTGATCTCGCCGCCGATCTCCGCAAACTCGGCCTTGGCCAGGTCGATGTGGGCCGCGATGAGACCGAGGAAGGCGCTCCGAGTGCGCCCGAACTGCTCGCCCAAACCCGGAGCTCGTGGTTCCGCTGCGCCTTCTGCGCCGGGCGATGAGTGCTTCGACGAGGAACGATCAGCCATGGACCGCCTTCGGGTGGTTTCAGACAGCGCGTCGATGATAGCAGCGCCGAAGCCGCCGGCCGGTCTTTCCCGCGCCCAATCCGCCGCTGCCCGTACACTCAGGCAATGAAGACCGCCCGGCCGACTGCCAAACTGACCCCGCGCCCGATCCGCAGCGCCGTGCTGCTGGCCATAGGCAGCGAGCTGACCGTCGGCGAGACGCGCGACACCAACAGCGGCGAGCTGGCGCGTTTCCTGGCCGAGGCCGGCGTCGACGTGGCCTGGATCTCGGCGCTCCCCGACCGGCTCGAGACCGTGACGTCGGCCCTCGCCAACGCGCTTGTAGCGGCCGATGCCGTGATCACGACCGGCGGTCTCGGGCCCACGCCCGACGACCTGACGCGCGAGGCCATCGCCCAGGTATGCCGCGAGGTGCCGGCCGTCGATCCACACCTGGCCACGTGGCTTCGCCACCTATTCGAACGGCGTGATATCCCCTTCCCCGAGACCAACCTCAAACAGGCCTGGGTGATCAAGTCGTCGACCGCGATCCCCAACGACCGCGGCACCGCACCCGGCTGGTGGGTGGATCGGCCGGACGGCCGCGTCATCGTTGCCCTGCCGGGACCCCCGAGCGAGATGCGGCCGATGTGGCAGGGCTGGGTCCTGCCAAGGCTGGAGAAGCGGGGCTTCGGCCAGGAGCGGATCACTCGCACATTCCGGTTGACCGGGATCGGCGAATCAGCCGTGGCCGACCGTCTGGGCGAGGAGCTACTCCGCGCCCAGAACCCGATCGTGGCTACATATGCCCGGGCCGACGCCGTAGATGTACGCGTTTCGGCGGTGCCGGAGCCGCGCCGCTCCGCCGCCTCGATCCTCGCCAAGGCCGAGGCCGCAGTTCTGGCCGCAGTCGGCGATCACGTGTGGGGCCACGACGACGACACGTGGTCCTCCGTGCTGGGCCGCGAACTCGTCGAGAAGGGTTGGGACGCGGCGCTGGTTGAAGTCGGCACGGGCGGATCCGCGACCCGGCTGCTCGGCGAGGCCACGTGGCTCAAGGCCAGCCGGTCGATCGCCACCGGCGACCCCGGCGCCGAACTCCCGCTCGCCGGGCTGGCCAGGCAGGCCGGTCGATCCGCCGGCGCGTGGATCGGGCTGGCGGTCCGGGCCGTCGAAGTCGGCGATGACACTCGAGTCGAATTGTCGGCCGTGGGTCCCTGGGGTGTTTCGGAAACAAGCCAGACGGCGTTCCTCGGAGGCAGTGAGGGCCGGCGCCGAGCGGGCATCGCCGCGGCCGCATTCCTGCACGAGATTCTCAGGACCGCGCTCGCCGCCAGGTTGTCCAGCACGGCACCCCCAACTGGCAGACAATAGGTTCTGGCCGACCGGCAACCTGGAATGGGAGCGAACGATGGGCACGACACAACCGGTAAGCGCGGCCGAGCTGGCCGAGTTGCCGCTGTTCGAGGGCCTGGCGCTTTCGGACCTTTCGGGCCTGTCGACCACGTCCGTGCGGCGCAGTCTCACCGACGGTGAGACGCTCGTCGAAGCCGGGGCTCCGATCTCTGAAGTCCACTGGCTCATGAAGGGCCAGCTGGCGCTCCGAACCCGCCACGAGAACCGCTGGATCCTGGTTTCGACACTTCATGCCGGCGACATGCTCGGCTGGTCTGCCCTTCGAGAGGAGCCCACGGCGCTGTCCACGGCTCGAGCCATCGGCCCGGCCCTGCTGATTTCCATGCCGGCCGCGGGGTTGCTGGCGCTTCTCGCCGGCGGGTCTCCCAAGTCGGAGTTGCTCCTCAAGCGGCTCTTCGGCATCGCCACCCATCACCTGGATGAGAGCCGGGCCCAGTTGCTCCAGCTCGGCCGTGAGGGCGTCATCTCCGCCGGCTGAACCGGAATCGCTAGCGGCGTGCCTTCGAGGCCAGCCGCTCGAGGTTCGGCACAAAGTAGCTGTCGTGCTCGATCCGCAGCAGCCCGTCATCCTCGAACTCGCCCAGCAGCTTGTTCACGCTCTGGCGCGTGGATCCGATCATCGCCGCCAGATCGCTCTGCGTGAGGGGCGCATCCAGCCGTATCGAGCCGTCAGGCTGGCGCTCGCCGTGCTCCTGCGCGAGACGAGCCAGACGCGCAGCCAAACGGCCCGTCAGGTCCAGGAAGTGCAGCTCGGCCACATGCGTCGTCAGGTGGCGCAACTCACCCGCCAGCGACGCCAGCAGCGCGTCTCGGATGGCAGCTTCGCGGGCCACGAGCGCCAGGAACTGGTCGCGCGGCAGCGCCAGGGCCTCCGTTGCTTCCAGCGCGATTGCGCTGGCCGACCTCGGCGCGCCGTCCAGCAACGCCAGCTCGCCCAGGAAGTCGCCGCGCCGGAGGGTCGCGAGAATCGCCTCCTCACCTTCCTCGGACGGAACCACGACCTTGACCGCGCCCGAGGCCACGACGAACAGGGCGTCGCCCGGGTCGCCTTCGTGGAACAGAACCTCTCCCCGCCGAAACCTGCGTCCGCGCAGAGTTCGGCTGATGGCCGCGAGCGAGTCGCCGCTCATCCCGGCAAACAGGCGGCAGCGTCCCAGGGCTTCGGCGGCAAAGTCGTTGTGCATAGGGCCACATCGTAGCGATCGACCGCGGCGGCCGATAGCCGAATCGCCCGCAGATGCCGCGGGCGACGCGCCCGAGTCGACCGTCGAACCCCGGCTCGGGCCGACATCGGCCCCAGCCGATAGCATTCGGTCATGGATCCGAACCTGACTCGTCGCGGCAAGAAGCCCGTACCTCCGGCATCGGAGCGGTTCAGCTCCGCCCCGTGGACGCCGCCCGCCGGCCCGGGCGCCCCATGGACACCGCCCGCCGGCCCATGGCCACCGCCCGCCGGCCCGAACGCCGGCCGGCCTCGAGGGCTGGGCCGTCGAGTCGGCGCAGTCCTCGCGACACTCGCGGTTCTGACGTTGATTGCAGGGCTTGCGTTTGCCGGCACGAGCCTCCTGTTGGGCGCCGCGGCCTCCCCGGTGGCAGGCGGCATGCCGTCCGTCGGCGCCCCTGCGGCGTCGGCGTCTGCCTCGCCGGCCGCGTCCCCGGCCGCCTCCGAATCGCCCGCGGCCTCGGAGTCGCCCAACGCCGCGCCCACGCCATCGGCGACACCGTCGACGGCTCCCGTTCCACTGCCCACGCTGCTGGCTGCTATCGGCGACTCGTACAGCCAGGCCTGGAGCGTCGCGCCGGCGTATCTGAACGACCATCCGCAGTTCTCGTGGGCCGTGGGTACATCCAAGACCGACGGTGTCTCCAGCCTGCTCGAGCGGCTTCAAGCGTTGGGCGGTTCGCCGGCCGTTGTCGATGCCGCGACCTCCGGCAGGAAGATGGACGACGCCCCACGGCAGGCAGATCTGGTCGTTGCGGCAGCGAAGAAGCTGCCGGCCGGTGCGACCGCATACGTCACGTTCGAACTGGGCACCAACGACCTGTGCGCCTCGCCCGACGCGATGACGTCTCCGGCCGACTTCGATGCGGAGTTGCGGACTTCGATGACGACGTTGAGGGCGGGTCTGCCGGCCGGCAGCCGGATCCTGATGCTCGCCGTCCCCGACTTCCCCCACTTCCGGACCATCACGCAGGCCGATGCCGCGGCCAGGGCCACGCTGTCTCTGACGAAGAACCTGGACCGCTGCGCCCCGTACTTGGGCCGCTACAGCTCAGCGGCAATGACCAAGGCCAATTCGTACCTGGCGCAGTACGACGCCGGTCTGAAGGCCGCCTGCGACGACATCAACGCTCAAGAGGGAGTCTTGGGCCGGCTCCACTGCACCTACAACGCCGCGTCGCTGGCCGAGTCCGACTTCACGATCAAGGACATGAGCACGGTCGACTACTTCCACCCGTCGCTCTCGGGCCAGGCCAAGATGGCAGCCGCCGCCTGGAAGGCCGACATCTGGGCCTCTTGGACCCGGCCTGGGACGCCCGCTCCGTGACCTGGACGCCCGCTCCGTGACCTAGGAGAGCGCGGCCGCGACGCTGCCCCTGATCTCGGCGGCGGTCCGGGCAAAGCCCTCCGCTTCGGCGAGCGCACCGACGGCCGCGGCCTCGCGAGCGGCCTGCTCCAGCAGCGGCAGCGCCTTCTCGTGATCCCCGGCGGCGAGACGATGCCGGGCGATTTCGGCGACATCAGCGCGGGGCTTGGTTGCGTCCAGGAGATCGGCAAACGAGCCGTGGAGTCCACGGCGGCGCTCGGCCAGCAGCCGCCCGTAGGCGGCGTCGGCGAAGAGTTGGTGCCGGAATCGCCACTGGCCCGCGACCGATCCCGGTTCATCGCCCTCGGCGAGGATCCCGGCGTCGGCCAGGCCGGCCAGGTCGATCTGGTCCGCGTCGACTCCGCACAGCGCCTGAAGCAATGGTTCCGTAAAGGTCATGCCGATCACGGACGCGGCCTCCAGCGCGCTCCGCTGGACCGGCGGCAACGCATCGATGCGCGCCCCCAGCAACGCCCGCAGGCTGAGCGGAACGCTCGTGCGGGCCGTACCGGGGTCTATCCGGAGTCGCTCGCCGACCTGCTCCAGCCGGCCCTTCTCGCGCAGAGTGCGCAGGATCTCGCCGACGAAGAGGGCGTTTCCACCGGTCCGCTGATACAGCCAGCGCGCCGACTCACTGTCCAGCGCGGCACCGGCCACGGCCGTTCCGAGTTCTTCGGTCGCGTGCCGGTCGAGACCGCCGAGATCGATGACCTCGACATGCGGCAGGTCGGCCCACTCCGCGCCGGCAGGCGGCCGCGAACCCGCCAGGACCACGAGGGGCAGATCCGCCGAGATCTGGATCATGATGTCCATCAGGNNGACCATGCGGCTGACCCACTGGTAGGTGGCCAAACGCAGACCGATCTTGAGGTCGGCCGGGTCGACGAGATCGAGCTGGGGCGCGTCCCAGCCTTCCTCGGGAAGCAGCGGCATCTCCGAATCTTTGGCCAGCATCGCAACCGCAAGCTGCATCAGTCTCGCGGTCTCCGGATCCAGCAGATGCGCGACGTCGTCGCCGAAGAGCAGGTTGCGCGCGACGACTCCGGCCGCGATGCCCTGCTCGTCGGCAAGCCAGTCGACCATGGCGCGCGCCGCCCGATACGGAATATCCATACCGTGCGGAGTGTTGTCGAGCCACATCCACTCGAACCCGGCAGCTCGAGCTTCTTGCTCCATCTCGCAGAGCAGCCTGGACTTGCCGATGCCCGGTTCGCCGCGGAGCAGCACCGCACCGCCTCGGCCCGTTTGGCCGGCTCGGCGAATGACCTCTATCAGCCGGGACTTCTCCGTTGTACGCCCAACCAGAGGCACCGGCTCGCGGCACGGGTGGCTGACGACCCGGCGTTCACTGCGCAGACGGTGCACCGCGATCGGGCGCCGCTGGCCTCGCAGCAGGCGTTCGTCGAGGTGGTCGACTCCGACGCGGGGCTCCGCGGCCGCCATGGTGGCGTCGTCCAGCAGGATCTCGCCGGGTTCGGCCAGCTCCTCCAGACGCGAGGCCGTCGTCATCGGCTCGCCGGTCAGCGCCACCGACCGCGTGCCGCCGACTTCCCGGAGCGCAGCCACCACTTCGCCCGTGGCGATGCCGATGCGCAACTGCATGGGCTCGGCCCCGCCGGTGACATACCTCGAGAGTGCCGCCTGCATCTGGATCGCGCACAGGCACGCTCGCAACGGATCGTCGTCGTGGGCAACCGGAACGCCGAAAACTGCCAGCAGGGCGTCGCCGATGAACTTCTCGAGGGTGCCGCCGTAGTGCAGCACGGCCTCGGCCAGCACGCCCAAGGCGCCGTCGACACGGGCCCGCACCTCTTCCGGATCAAGCTCGTCGACGAGACGGGTGTAGCCGACGAGATCAGCGAAGAGCGCGGTCACCACGCGGCGATCACCGACCTTCAAACCGTCCTCGAGCGGCTCGAGACGGCGGCCACAGTGGTGGCAGTACAGGGCTCCGGGCGCGAGCGGCGTCTGGCAGTCGGGGCAGAGCATCGGGACCTCAACGGGACGCCAGAATTTTAGCGTCACCCGACAGGCCGGCGAGGCTGGAAACTACGAGACGGTCAGGACCGGTCGTTCGCGGGCGGCTTCGACGCTCACCTTGCCGGCGATGGCTCGGGCGATGTGCTCCAGGGCGATGGACGCCGGGCCGGGCTGGCTTTGGGCCACGGCCGGAACGCCGACGTCGGCACCCTGCCGCACGGTTATATCGAGCGGGACGCTGCCCAGGAAGTCGACCCCGTTCTCGGCGGCGTAGCGCTCACCGCCGCCGCGGCCGAAGATGTCCGTGACCTCGCCGCAGTGGGCGCAGACGAAGCCCGACATGTTCTCCACGAGACCGAGGATCGGCACGTTGACGCGCCGGAACATTGCCAGCGCCTTGGCCACGTCGGACAGGGCCACCTGCTGCGGTGTCGTCACCAGAACCGCACCGGTGAGCGGCACCGACTGCGCCAGCGTCAGCTGGGCGTCGGAGGTGCCGGGCGGCAGATCCACGACCAGATAGTCGAGCTCGCCCCAGTCGACGTCGCGAAGGAACTGCTGGATCGCGCCGCCGACGAGCGGGCCGCGCCAGACGACCGGCTGGCCCTCGGGCAGGAAGAACTGGATCGAGATCACCTTCACGCCGTTGGCTTCGATCGGGGTGATCTTGCCGTCCGGGCTGGCGGCCGGCTGGCCCTCGGCGCCCATCATCATCGGGATGTTGGGGCCGGTGATGTCGGCGTCGAGCAGCCCGACCGATGCGCCGGCCCGGGCCAGAGCCACGGCCAGGTTGACGCTGACGGTCGTCTTGCCGACTCCGCCCTTGCCCGACCCGACGGCGATGATGTTCTTCACGCCGGGGAGCATCTGGGGAACGGCCGGCGTCGCCCGCCGGACCGAGGAGCTCCAGCCCAGCACGATCTCTTCGACCCCGATCGGCCGCAGGGCAGCCTGGACACGGGCCTCGATCTCATCCTTGAGCGGGCACGCCGGGGTCGTCAGCTCGATCGTGAACGAAACCTTGGTGCCGTCCAGAACGAGGTCCTTGACCATGTTCCGCGAGATCAGGTTGCCGCCGAGTTCCGGCTCCTGGACTGTCGCGAGGGCCTTGAGAACGGCGGCTTCGGTGAGTGTCGGCATGACGGGCGAATTCCTCGATCGATCTGTGGCGAGTCGGACTGGCGGTCCCGATATCCTACGGCTTTGGTCGGGTTTGCGCCTCCGAGCGGGCCGCTGGGCGCGGAGTTGGTTGCCTCGCGAATGCCCGGCTGGTCCGTGGGGCCAATCCGTCCCGTGGCCCGCACGCTGCCGCTCAACATCGCCGGGGCTGATGCTACGTCGCTGTGGCGGAGGAGGATCCCCTCAACTTCGCCCCGGGTAGAGCTAAGCAGCGCCCTCGCCGATAATGCGCGTCGGCGGCCCGGCATGCGACTTTGCCTGAGCGTGGATCTGCCGGTTTCGCGTGGCTTGGACCCGTATGGACCCCCGGGCCACGCTTTGCACCACCCCGGCTGAAGTTGAGCAGAGGCGGTGCCGCCACTCCCCGCGATCACCGCCACTCCCCGAGATCCTGGTTTAGGCGCCGCGTCTGTCTGCCACGATCCGGCCACCCTGCATGACGAAGACGATCCGGGCGGGATCGCGCCACAGACCGGGCTCGGCGAGAGGGTCGCCGCTGACGGCGATCAGGTCGGCGATCTTGCCGGGTTCGAGCGTGCCCACCTCATCGGCCAGGCCCAGCAGCGCGGCCGCGTCGGTCGTGGCGGCCTGAATGGCCCGGAAAGGCCCGAGGCCGAACTCGGCCATGTACGCCAGTTCGGCCGGCGGGTACATGCCGTTGAACGAGTCCGTACCCATTACCACTCGGACGCCACGTTCCATCGCGTGGCGGAAGTTGACCTGCTGCCTGTCGAAGAGGTAGCGCATCTTCTCGATCGCCCACGGAGGAACGTCTCCGCTGGCAACCCGGTCCTCGTCCATCAGGGCAAAGTTGATGTTGAAGGTGGGGATCAGCGGAACATCGCGCTCGAGCATCAAGTCGATGCCTTCGTCGTCGATCAGGTCGCCGTGTTCGATGCTGGTGATGCCGGCGCGGAGCGCATTCTTGATCCCGCTCGTGCCCTCGGCGTGGGCGAGCGTCCCGTGGATGCCGGCCGCGCGGGCCTCCTCGACTATGGCTCGGATCTCGTCGACCGTGAACTGGCTCGCGTCGGGGCTGTCGGCGGCGGAAAGCACCCCGCCTGTGGCCATGACCTTGATCCAGTCGGCGCCGGCCCTGATCTGCATCCGTGCGGCCCGCCGGACGGCGTCCACACCATCGGCGATCCCCGGCGGCAGGTCGCTGACTTCGGTCTCCAGAACGGCGCCCGAAGGAGTCCAGCCGTCGCCGTGGCCGCCGGTCTGCGACAGCGGCGTACAGCTCACCTGCATCCGCGGCCCCGGAAACGCGCCCGAAGCAAAGGCTCGCTTGATCCCCGCCGGGGTGTAGCCGGCATCCCGGATCGTGGTCACGCCCGCGTCGAGGAAGTCTCGCCCGGTCTCGAGGGCCCGCACCACCAGGTCCGTGGCCGAGCGCTGGACCTGGTCCGCCACGGGCTCCAGGCGAAGGCTCAGATGAACGTGGCAGTCGATGATGCCCGGCAGGATGGTCAGTCCGGTGGCGTCGATCCGCTCGGCGTCGCGCGGCGCCTTGACACCGGACACTGCGCCGGCCACGGAAATCCGGCCGCGGTCGTCCGTAGCCAGAACGCCGTTGGCGATCGCGTCCGGCGATCGGCCGTCGAGCAGCCGCGCACCCACGAAGACCGCGGGACGGACCGGGGCGAGCATTGAACCTCCACGTTCATGTTGGCCGCGAGCGGGCGTGGCACTACTACGCGGCCGACTCGACGGTTACACAGTCGGTTTCTGTGCGTCCCGTCGAGCCTGTGGCAGGGTCGTCTCCGCCTGCGGCCGAAGCCCTAGCTTTATGGCATGGACCGCCCATTCGGCGTCACCGGTCGCCCAGGTGCCGGTCGTCTCGCCGGCAGCGTCGGTCCGCGCGATCGATCCGTCGACGTGCAGGACGAGCTTGCCACCGTCGGCAAGCTGGACCTCGCGGTGCCTGAAGGTGCGGGCCGCGTCGGCCGGCCGCTTGTGCTTCGGCTCAGAAGGCACGAATTAGCTCTTGGTGGGCGGCTGGGTAGCCGGCTTCGGCTTTTTGACTTTCGGCGGACGCTTCGGTGTCTTGTCGCCCATGATCTGCCTCACTTTTGGTATGGCGTTCTGGTTGGGCCCTAAGGCCAGGTAGCATCGTAGCCCAGCTGAGCGCGATCGACTATCCGGAACCCGCAATCGGCTACGGCGCCGCGGTTGCCTCGGCGGAGTTCGCACTCTCGCCGAGCTTGTTCACGGCACTTACCACGTAGTAGTACGTCGTCCCAGAGACCGCGGTCGTGTCGAAGTACTCCGGCAGCGCGACACGGGAGGCGACGACCGTATATGGGCCGCCGGCTTTGTCCGACCGCTTCACTGAGTACGTGTCTGCTAGCGCCGAGAAATCCCAATGCAGGTCGATCTTGCCGGGATTTACCTTCTGGGTCATGTTGGCCGGCGCGGTCGGCGCGGTCGTCTCAACCTGCGTGCCGCTCCAGGTGAATGTCGCCGCCGACTGGGCCGGGACCGAATACGCGAAGTCCCGGCCGCCCCAGTGAACCACCATGCTCACGGGATAGTTGAACGGGTTGGCGGCGACGAGAACCTTCGAGCCGTCGGGGTTCTTGAACGCAACCGTCCCGAACCCGTGGTACAGGAACCCGGACGAGGCGATCCGGTACGCCCCCGGCAGCACGAACTTGCTGACCTGACCGACGGCGTAGTAGTCGCTGGTGAACGTGTACCCGGCAGTCGCCGACGGGTCGACAGTGATGAAGCCGATGCACGTGCTACAGCCGCCAGTGTTCGGACCGCCGGTGGTGTTGGTGGCCATGGGCCACTTGATAACCGACTTGGACCAGTATCTGATCGAGCCGATCGTCAGGTCGGACATGTCGTTCTTGAAGCTCTCGGCGAAGCCGAGTGTGTTGAAGTCGCTGCACTCGGTTTCCCACATGGGCATGTCCGGATAGGCATCGTGGACCGCGCCCTGCGCGAAGAAGTTCCCCGCGTAGCAATGCCACGCGGTGCCGGCCACGGCCGCCTTCGCCGCCGGATCGGCCAGGATTGTGAGCGGATAGTCCGGTTCATCCCAGTTGTGATCCCACACCAGGATCTTGGTATCCAGACCCGCGGCCTTGAAGGCCGGCGCGAGATACGTCTTGGCCAGAGTGGCTTCGTCGGCCGCCTCGAGCCGCATCCCCGGATAGCTGCCCGGCTCGTAATGCGGCTCGTTCTGCATCGTTACGGCCCAGACCGGCACGCCCTGGGCCTTATAGGCCTGAACGAACTTGACGAAGTACTGGGCCCAGGCCGAGTAGTACTGCGGCAGCAGCGTGCCGCTGCCGAGCAGGTCGCTGGTCTTCATCCAGGCCGGCGGGCTCCACGGGTTGGCGATGATCTTCAGATCCGGCTCGAGCTTCATGGCGTCCTGCAGGGCTGGGACGATGTAGGCCATGTCATGGGCGATCGAGAAATTGGCGAGGCCTGGATCGACCTTACCGACCGGCATGTCGTCGTACGTGTAGTCCGGACCGTTGACGAGGTCACTGGCGCCCATCGGAACCCGCAACATGCTCACGCCGATGCCGTCGGTCCGCGAGAACAGCTTGCTCATTGCGTCCTTGCGCTGGGCCTCGGGCATCTGCGTGTACATGAGCCAGGCCGATGCGTCGGTCATCGCGCCGCCGAAACCATCCATCTGCTGATACTTGTTGTTCTCGTTCACGTCCACGACCTGAACGCCGTTCTTCGCCGCCCCCACTGCCGCGAAGACGATGTCGGGCTGAGCCTGGAGCAGCATCGACTGGTCGGCTTTGGTCACCCAGACCTTGACCGGCACCGGCGGCTGAGCCGTAGGCGTCGGCGCCGGGGTCGCCGCTGGTGAACAGGCGGCAACGAGGCCGGCCAGTAGCGCAGCCTTCCCGAAAGCGATCGGGAGACGACCATTCAGGCGGAGGAGTCTGCGCATCATCGAGCTCCTACTTGACGAGTCGCGACGGCACGAGGACCGGCAGTAGCGTGGACATGTGATCGTAGGACGGATTCACCACGGAATTCCAGCTCAACTCGAGCTGGCGGACTTGCAGCGTGTCGTTCGGTTCGGCCGGTCCTGTCAGAATCCACTGGTGCGTCGCGCGTTCCTGCAGCAGTGGCGTCTGAGCCAGGGCGGCCTCGATCGGGGCTCCCTGCCAGCGGACTGAGAGATTGAATGCCGGACCCGTGCCGACGTTGGTGACCACGAACGCGACCCCGTCGCTAGTTACGCGAGCGTCTGCCGTCATTCGAGCCCTGGGGCTATGCAGGGCATGCCCCAGCGCTGCTGCGACCGCCGTGTATATGAGCAGCCACGACACCGCGAACGAGAGGATGATGAAGAACGCGAAGGCCAGCCCATTAGCGCCGCCGTACTGAACATCCATTTGCCCGTCCCCCTTTTCCAATTGTCGGCGCCGCCGTAAACGCCCGGCGGCTCGGCTTTAGCGGTCCGTCCGGAGTCGCCGAAGCAACGCGTCGTGGATCAATCCGTTTGTGACGACGGCCGACCCGCCGTCGATCGTCCGCTCCCCGGCCGCCGTCGTGAAACGGCCGCCGGCCTCCTCGACGATGACCAGCGGCGCCGCCCAATCCCACGGATGCGCGCCGGTCTCGATCATCGCCTCGGCCGCACCCTCGGCCACCAGCATGTGGCCCCAGAAGTCGCCGAAGCCACGCGTCCGCCAGGCGGCTTCCATAGCGGCGTCGAACCCCGGCACCAGACCGGAGGCGACGTCATCGCGGCGGCTGCCGTAGAGGAGCTGCGACTGCTCGATCGTTGCCACCTTGCTCACCGAGATCCGATCCGAGCCGCGCCACGCTCCCCCGCCCCGCCACGCAACCCAGCGCTCGCGCATGGCCGGGGCGCTGACGACGCCAAGCTGGATCTCCCCGTCGACGGCCACGGCCAGCAGCGTGGCGAAAACGGCGATTCCGCGCACGAAGTTGTGCGTGGCGTCGATCGGGTCCACGTACCAGCAGATGCTGGCGTCCGCGGCTTCGGTCCCCTCTTCCTCGCCGACGATCCCGGCACCGGGGAACTCGCGGTTGAGGCGGCCTCGAACCAGCCGCTCGATCGATCGGTCGATCTCGGTCACGAGCGACTTGTCGGGCTTGGTGTCGATCCGGATATCGCGCCGGAAGCCGGCCAGAGCCAGCTCGTCTGCCTCGTCGCAGAGTGACAGCGCAGTGTCGCGCCAGCGCAGCAGCTCGGACTGAGAGGTGAAGGGTTGCATGAGCGGATCGTAGCCGGTACGCGAGGCGTCCGGCAGCCCGGCTCCAGAATGGCAACACAAACAGGGCGCCCCTTGCGGGACGCCCTGTCCGGAATTACGAGTGAGCTAACCTAGCGCGCAGCCTTGAGGGCCTCGGGCATGGGCTTGTGGAACTCGACCGGCTTGACGTACTTCTCGACGAGAGCGCGGCTGCCGGGAGTGCCGAGCTGCTTGAAGAGGAAGTCGACCTTGGCGGCCTGCGACGCCAGGATCTGGTCCTTGGTGGCCAGGTCCCAGAGCTGTCGCTTGAATGGGCCGATAGCCTTCTTGCGGCCGGTGTAGACGAACTGGATGTCCGTCTGACCTTCCTTACGCTCGTCCTGGCAGTTGGCGAAGACCCACTCCTCGATCGCCTTGTGCATCTCGGCCGGGAAGGCCGGGTGCTCGAACAGGGCGTTCTGGAAGCCGGTTGCGAGATGGATCTCGGCGCAGCCGGTGGCGGGGAACTTGTGGAACATGTCGTCCGGCAGGGTGCTGGCACCGTGCTGGACCGCGCCCGAAAGGCCGTACGAGCGGGCGACCGTCGACAGCTCGGTCAGGACGTTGAAGTCGAGGGCCACCGCCGCCACGCCGCCGCCGGCGAGCGGGGTGCCGCCGTGGCTGGTGCCGGTCTGGACGGAGACCTTCGACAGGCCGATCGCGCCCTTGGCGAGGTGGTCCAGCTCCTTGCCGTAGCCGTCGAGATAGGCCTTCAGCTCGTCCGGGGTCGAGTTCTTCTTGCCGACTTCGCCGATCTCGCCGCCGACGCTGACGGTCACACCATCGACTTCGAGGGAGCGGATCAGCGCGGTCAGCTCGGCCGCGCGCATGTAGTTCTCGTGCTGCTGGGCGTCGAGGGTCTCGGGGCCCAGGTCGACCAGTGTCGAGCTGTCGATGTCGATGTTCCGGTAGCCGGCTGCGATTGCGTCGCGGCAGGCCTTGCGGATCTCGTCGGTCACCTTCTCGGCGTCGACCGCGTACTTCTTGGCATTGAACTGGTAGTGGTCGCCCTGGATGAAGACGGGGCCCTTCCAACCGGCGGCGATGGCGCCGGCCAGGATACTGGTCGCGTACTCGAAGACGCGCTGGAAGGTGTAGGTCTGCTCGGAGCGCGCCAGCTCGAAGATGACGGCGGCCGAGTCGTTCTTCTTGGCAGTCTCGAGGATGACTCGGGCCATGTCGAACGTCTGAGCGCGAAGGTTGATGGCCGGAACGGTCATGCCCTCGTACTCGCCGCGGGAACGGGCCTTGTACAACTCCTGGATGCTCGCCGAGCGAGCGCCGACGGCCTGGCTGGCTTCCCATACGATCCAGCGAGCGGCCTCGACAGTGGCCTCGTCTTCGCTGAACGTGGCGGTCCAGATGATGTCGTAGATGCCGCGCGCCCGGAGGGCCGCCTCGTCGACTACGACGAGCTTGTCTCCCTCGATCCGGACGATGCCGTCAACGGCGGCGAGGAGCTCCTTGATGGAGCCGGCAACCTTGGGCATTGGCTTCATTCTCCTGAGATATCCGACGTGGTGCACGCCGATCGGGCGCACCCAAAAGCCGGGGATTGTCCACTGATGGCCCGCAAATGGTACACGCCCCGGAGCACCGGCCACCCTGCCGCTTGTCCCTTCCGCCTCCGCCGAGCGGACGGCCGACACGGGACCGGTCGGACCTAATCGCGCAAACTCCAAGCCCTCTGGATGCGTTCCCGATCACCGCTGGGGGCCACGTTGCGGTCGATGGTTAGCCGTACACGCCGGAGCAGCTCGTCGGGGGCATAGGGCTTCTCGATGAGATCGACGTCCCCGGGCGCCTCGTCCCGCTCGCCGATGGCCTCGGCCGAGTAACCCGAGGCGAACAGAACCGCCGACTCCGGATGAACGCTCCGCACGGTCTCCAGCAGTTGCGCACCATGCATGTCGGGCAGAACGACATCGACGAGTAGCAGGGCTATCGCACAGGCATGGCCGCGCAACAGCCCGACGGCGCTCTCGCCGCTGTCGGCGAGCAGGACGCGGTAGCCGCCCCTGTTGAGGACCTGGAAGGCGATCGCCGCCACGGCCGGTTCGTCCTCCACCACCAGGATCGTCTCGTTGCCCCGGGCCAGCACCGGCGGCGGCATCACTTCGGCCGGCGAGCTGCGGGTGTCGGCGACCTCGGGCAGGAGGATCTCGATTGTCGTTCCGTGGCCCGGCTTCGAACTGAGGCCCACTTCCCCGCCGGACTGAACTACGAAGCCTTTGACCGTCGCCAGGCCGAGGCCGGTTCCGGCGCCGATCTGCTTGGTCGTGAAGAACGGGTCGAAGACCTGCGAGTGGAGCTTGACTGGGATTCCGGTGCCGGTATCTGTGACACGGATGACGACCCAAGCGGCCGAGGTCGGACCGGCCGACGCGTCTCGGAGCCGCCGCTCGGTGCAGATCATCAGGCGCCCGCCGCCGGGCATGGCATCCCGGGCATTGGCGGCGAGGTTCAGAATCACGCGCTCGAGTCCGCCCGGATCCACGCGCACCATGGCCACCGGCAGGTCGGACTCGACAACCACCGAGACGTCTTCGCCGAGAAGTCGCCGCAGCATCGGCCGGATCGCGCCGATCATCTCGTTGACCTCGATGACCTGCGGCATCAGCATCGACTTCCTCGAATAGGCGAGGAGTTCGCGGGTCAGGTCGGCCGCTCGCTTGGCGGAACCGAGGATGGTCTCGGCGGCTTCTCGTGTTTCGGGTTCCTTCGATCCCGAGGCGATCAAAGCCGCGAACCCGCCGATGGCGGTCAGGCTGTTGTTGAAATCGTGCGCCACGCCGCCGGCCAGCCGCCCGACGGCCTCCATCTTCTGAGCCTCACGCAGCTGTGCCTCGACGGCAAGCGCTTGAGTCACATCGACGGCTTGAAGGCCCACGGACATGGGCTCGCCGGCGCTGTCGAACAGCAGTCCTCCGTATATTCGGGCCAGCAAGGTCCGGCCGTCGCGGTGGGTCAGCTCGATGATCTCGTGGTCCATCGGCCAACCGCGGCGGGCCCGGGCGAAGGTCCTGCCTATGGCCCAGCGGCTGTTCTGGTAGAGGGCCGGCGGAAATGGCTTGCCGAGGACTTCCTCTTCAGTCCAACCCACGAGTTCCACGACGGCCGGATTCCAGAGCTGAACCTCCATGTCGAGGCCGAGAACGACGGTTGGGAGTGGCGAGCTGACCACTAGCCTCGAGAGCATCTCGGCATTACGGCGGGCTGCGTCCTCGGCGGCACGGCTCGCGGTGATGTCTTCTCCCAGGCTGGCCATCCCGGCGAAACTGCCGTCGAGGTTGCGGCGGTTGACGTGGCTCCATCGGATCAGCCGGGCCTCGCCGGATTTGGTCAGGATCGTGCTTTCCCGACGCTTCTCCAGTGCGGCCTCGGGATCGCCCGCTACATTGCGGCGGTACCGCTCGCGCGCGGCCTCACGCCGGTCGGGAGTGGCAAATGTCCCATGCCAATCTTTCCCCAAGGCCTCTTCACGCGTCCAGCCGGTCAGCTTGAGCGCGAAGTTGTTGATGAAGTCGATGCGCCCGTCACGGTCGATGTGGATTCCAACCAGTTCGACCTCTTCGAGGAGATCGCGCACCCGGGTCTCGGCCTCCACGACGGCCTTGAGCGCTTTCGACCGTCGATCGTCCGAATACCAGAGGAGCGCCAGAGCGAGTGCGTCCACGAACATGAAAGCGGGGACGACAACGATCGCGGACGGCTTTAGCTCGTCGATCATCTTCAGCAACGCGATCGTCACGCCCGCCGAACTCGCCAACCAGGCCGCCGCATAAGGAACGACTCGATGGTTGGGGCGAACCAGGCGAGCCGCTACCGCGACGCAGATCAGCGGCACAGCCACTACGAACGGGAGCACGATCACAGGGCCGGCACCGAGCAGTGCCGCCTCCACGTCGAGCAACCCCAGGGCCGCCAGAAGCGCCCATGTCCGCCCGCCGCGACTCGCCAGGATCAGCACCAGGATGCAGGCCGACAGGAAGAAGTAGGCGATCGCGAACAGCAGGTTCTGGTTCTCGGGCACCTCGGCCAGATAGCCCCAGGCGCCGGCTCCCAGGCACAGCAATCCCAGGAAGATGCTCGCTATCCACGACCGCGAGCCAACCAGGGACTTCACTTCCACTCGAGGAAGGCGCGCCACCTCTGAACCTCGCCTATTCCCCCGAGTAGCGATAGATTTGGCACATGGTAGCGGGCGCAGCCCCAATCACCATCACCAAAGTTGCGGAGATCGCGCCGCGCCGATGGTTCTTCAGAGTTCCTCTAGATAGGTCCTACTCATTTCGACGTTGACGGAATCGCGCGACCTCCTTAGTATCCCCGAGTCCGCCAAAGAGGCGGCCGTATGTGAGGTGTTTCGTGCGCGATCTCAGTAACGCTCCGGTGGCGACCGCTCCTTTGAGCGGCAGCGTCGCCGCGCGCGGGAGATCTGCGCCCACCCAGAGGTAGAGCCGGCTAGACCGCCGGAAGAAACCTCCGAGCCGTGGGCCAGATCGGGCCCCCGGCTTTTTTCATGCCCTGTCGAAGGCGAGGTCGCCTCCAGGGCAGGCCGTGAGCCCACCCGCTTCCCACCCCGGCTCGTGGTCTGGTTCCGCGAGCCCCACCCCCAAGGGAGGTGACTATGAGGATCGCGGTTCTAGAAGAAGCAACACCACCGGCCCCGAGCCGGCCCACGGCCCTACGGCCTCTGTCGCAACCGGCGCTCCTCGTCGAGCACGCCACCAAGCGGTTCAAGGTGGACCGCCGCAAGCCCCCGGTCGTGGCCGTCGACGACGTTTCCATTCGCATGGAACGAGGCGAGATCTACGGCCTTCTCGGGGCAAACGGCAGCGGCAAGTCTACGTTCATCCGCCTGGTGAGCGGGCTGCTAACACTCGACTCGGGTCGCGTTGAGGTCTTCGGACACGACCTGGTCCGGGAAGAGATGGCGGTCAAGCGGCTCATCAATCGGGTCAGCGTCGACGCGGCCTTCTTCAAGAAGCTATCGCCGGCGGAGAACCTCTCGTTCGCGGCCAGGCTCTACGGCCTGGACACGGGCGAGGCTCGTCGGGAGGCGGTCCGGATTCTGGGCCGCCTCGGCATCGGCGAGAAGCGCATGGGCCGGCCTCTGGAGCAGATGAGCCGGGGCATGCAGCAGAAGGTGGCGATCGCCAGGGCACTCCTGACGAGCCCCGCCCTCCTGCTGCTCGACGAGCCGACGACCGGCCTCGACCCGCGCTCCAAGCTCGACGTCCAGGCCTTCATCGAGGAGCTGCAGGCCGACCACGACGCCACGATCGTGCTGACAACGCACGACCTGGCCGAGGCGGACCGGCTGTGCGGACGAATCGGAATTCTCGCCGGTGGACGGCTCACTGCCGAAGGCACGCCGGACCGGCTCAAGAGCGACATCGCCAGAGAGTTCGGCAGCGCGCCGACGCTCGAAAGCGTGTTCATGAAATACACAGGCCGCTCCCTCGACGACGACGTCGAAGAGGGCGAGGCCGATCAGATTGAATAGCAGCCGGGCCGCCGGATGCAGGCCTAGGCGGCGCCGAGAACCGGAGCGAGCGCACTTGAAGGTGCGTGAGCGAGGAGCGCAGGTGCCAACGACGGCATGCGCCGGCCACCCGGCTGCTGAAAGGGAAACTCCGTTGCATTCGTACGAGCTTGCTCGGGTCATCGACTCCGAGCGGCAACGTGAGATCGAGCGCAGGCTCCAGGTTCGATCCTGGCGCTCGCCCCGGCCTCCGAGTCAATCGTTACGCCAATCCATCGGTCGAGGCTTGATCCAGATCGGATCGGTCATCGAAGGCGATGGCAATATGCCGGCCGGGCGGCCTCGGTCGTCCCGCCG
Organism: Chloroflexota bacterium; assembly: GCA_003171035.1. Lineage (GTDB taxonomy): Bacteria > Chloroflexota > Limnocylindria > Limnocylindrales > CSP1-4 > Fen-1039. Next base: position 4,660 of record PMXR01000026.1, on the reverse strand, counting down.
TCAGGAGATCCAACTGTGACGGCACTAACCCGCGAAGCGGGCGCAGGCTACGCCTTCGTCGAACGAAACTTCAACCTGACCAAGCGCTACCTCGGCTGGGAAGTGGCCTTCCTGGTTTACGCCGTCGCGGGTGCGCTGTCGGTCTCTCTGATCGGCCAGTCGGTCGGCAGCCAGAGGCTGCTCATGCTCCTGGTGGTCGGCGCCGTCTTCTGGAACTACCTGTCGGTGGTCTTCCAGTCCATCGGCGACACGATCACCTGGGAGCGCTGGGAAGGCACGCTCGAGTACACGATGATGGCGCCCGTGCGGCGGTCCGTGCAGCTGCTCGGATCGTCGCTCTACGCCGTCATTTACGGCCTGACCCACACGGCCATACTGCTGGTGGTGCTGACGCTCTTCTTCTCACTCGACCTCGGCCGGGCGAACATCGGAGCGGCGGCGCTGTTCATGGTGGTCGGCTCGGCCAGCTTCATCGGTATCGGCATGCTGGCCGCGATCCTGCCGATGATGTCGGTCGAGCGTGGTTCGCAGATGGTCTTCGTGCTGCAGTCCTGCCTGCTGCTCGTCAGCGGGGTCTACTACCCCACTACTGTGCTGCCCGGCTGGATGCAGCTGATCTCGAAGATCTCGCCCGCGACCTACGTCCTCGACGCGGTCCGGAAGTCGCTGATCGACGGCGCGTCCGCCGGCCAGCTCCTGCCCGATCTGTGGCCGTTACTGGTCATGGCCTTCGTATTCATCCCACTTGGTCTGTGGGGCTTCGGCCAGGCCGAGCACTACGCCAAGCGCACCGGCAAACTCAAGCGGGTGGGCTGATCGATGATCGACCAGCTCATCCAACCCAACGTTATCGGCCCGGGCGGCTCGCGCCGCGATTCGGGCCGGGAGGACGGGATATGAGCGCCCTGGAACTGTGGGGCTGGGACGACCGCTGGGCCGATGCGTTCGCTCCGGCCGCGGCTGCCGGGCTGGTTCCGGCTCGCGTCATCGCCCAGCATCGCGGCCGCTGGTTGCTCGCCGCCGAATCCGGCGAGTTCCCGGGGCTCGTGACGGGCAAGTTCCGCCACGACGCCGCGACCGGCGATCTGCCGGCCGTCGGCGACTGGGTCGGATTCGTTCCGCTGCCCGGCCAGCCGAACGCGGCCGCTCCGCTGGACACGGCCGCCAGCGAAGCCCGAAGTACCGTCCGGGATGAGCCGCCCTCGCGCGGGAACGTCTCTTTCGGCGGCGACGCGGCCCAGATCGACGTGGTTCTGCCTCGACGTACCGCCCTCACGCGGCGGGCGGCGGGGTCTCGGGTGATGATGCAGGTCGTTGCGGCCAACGTGGACACGCTATTTGTGGCCACGTCCCTCAACGCCGACCTCAACCCGCGCCGCCTCGAGCGCTACGTGGCGATGGGCCGGGAGTCCGGCGCGGAAACGGTCGTGATCCTCACCAAGGCCGATCTCGTCGACGACGGCGATGCCGCCGTCACGAGCCTGGCCGAGGAACTCCGTGTCGCAGTGGTGGCTCTCAGCGGCCATACGGGCGATGGACTTGAAGCCCTGGCCGATTGGCTTGCGCCCGGTCGGACGGTAGCGCTCGTTGGATCGTCCGGGGTCGGCAAGTCGACTCTGCTCAACCGGCTTGCCGGCGAGGAGCTGATGGCGACCACCGAGATCCGAGAGAACGACGCTCGGGGCCGTCACACCACGACCCATCGCGAACTGTTCCTCCTGCCCGGCGGGGCGCTACTCCTGGACACGCCGGGGATGCGCGAACTGGGCCTGTGGGACGCGGACGAGGGCGTCGACGAAACGTTTGCCGACCTGATCGATCTGGCGTCGCGCTGCCGCTTTGCCGACTGCTCTCACCGGCTGGAGCCCGGCTGCGCCCTCCAGGCAGAAGTCAGGGCGGGCCGCCTCGACGACGCTCGGGTCATGAGCTACCGGCGCCTGTCGCACGAGGTCGCCGAACAGCCGTCGACGATCGCGGCCAAACGGGAGAAGGACCGGCGCTTCGGCAAGTCGGTGCGCAACGCGGCTGCGGAGAGCACGGCCCGCAAGGCGTTCAAGGACGGCGACTACTAGGTTTCGACCGGCGGCGCGCCGGATACTGGGTCTTGACCCACCGGCGCGCCGGACCGATCCTGACTGAATGGGTATGCCGACGATGCTGGGCAACGGGCGTCGACTGGCTCTGGCCCTGCTTCTGATATGCGCCGGGTGCTCCAGCCCAACCCCCTCGGCAGCTCCCAGGGAGACGAACATGGCCGGTCTAGTGCTAACGAGTCCGAGCTTCGACGAAGGCGGCGCCATTCCGATCCGCCACACCTGCGATGGCACCGACACCTCGCCGGCGCTCGACTGGCAGGGCGCGCCGCAGGGCACGGTTTCGTTCGCGCTGGTACTCGACGATCCCGACGCCGGAGGTTTCATCCACTGGGTCGTGGTCGACATGCCCGGCGGATCGTCGGGCTCGCTGGTGGAGGGCCTCAAGGGCACTGATCCGCTGCTCCAGGGTCGCAACGACTTCGGCCGAACCGGCTACGGCGGCCCATGCCCACCCAGCGGAACCCATCACTACCGGTTCACGTTGTGGGCCCTGTCGGCGCGCCTGAACCTGAGCGGCAATCCGTCCGCGGCCGAGGTGCAGACCGCCCTGTCGACGCGCATCCTCGCCCGAACCACGCTTACGGGCACGTACACGCGCCAGTAGCGAGGACGCTATCCGGGCAGCTGCCCCGTGGCCTTGACCCGCTCGAGCCAGCGGCGCTCGCGGCCGATCAGCGTCGCGGGGCCGTGGCCGGGCAGAACTCGCACGCGATCGTCCATGCCGCTGAGCCGCGCCAGAGACGCGGCCATCTGCTCATCCGATCCTCCGGGAAGGTCGGTGCGACCCCAGCTTCCGGCGAACAGGGTGTCGCCCGACAGGAGCAGGCCGGCGTCCCGATCGAGCAGGCAGACCGATCCTTCGGTGTGACCCGGCGTATGGAGCACCTCCAGGTCGATGTCACCGAAGCGAACGCGGCCGCCCTCGGCCAGGTCCACGGCCGGCACGCTCGGTGGAATCTCGAACGGCGCGAACAGCGGCGCGGGGTGGATCAGGCGGTCGCGATCCAGCGGATGGACGGCGATCGGCGCGCCGACTTCGGGCCCGGACGGGTCGCGCGCCGGATTGGCTGCGGGGCCCGGATCGCCGCCCGGCTCGGTGGCCGCCGCGACATTGGCTCCCGCGACCACGGCCCCGTGGCCGGCGGCGTGGGCCGCCTGCTTTCGCGTCCAGGCCTGGACCGCGGCGTTGTCGCCGGTGTGGTCCCAGTGGCCGTGGGTCGAGATGATCAGCTTGAGCGTCCAGCCGCGCTCGACCAGCAGCCCGCTCAGCCAGCTCAGGCACGGGATCGCGGTGTCGATCGCGATCGCCTCGCGCGTGCGCACGTCCGCGAGCACGTACACGTTGGTTTCGAGCGGCCCGATAGCGCGGCTCAGCAGTTCCACGGCGTCAGCCCGCCGCGACTTCCTCGGCCTCGAGGCGCTCCTTGAGGGCGGCGAAGCTCTGATCCGCTGCGTTCTGGAGCGGGCCCTGGATCATGGCGTCGAAACCGCCGAGAAGTCCGCCCAGCGTGGCGTCGGCAACCCAGGTGGCTCGAGTCTGCTTGGGGGCGAGCTCGGCCAGATCGATCGATCCGGTGCCGTTGATCGGGCCGCCCATCAGCGAGCCCGTGATCGTGGCGGCGATCCGCGACGGAGCGTCCAGGTCGGTGATCTCGAGGTCCAGCGTCACGTTCATCGGCATCATGCCGCCGGGCGGCGAAACCGTGACGCGGTAGTGGCGATCGTCGATCTTCTCAATCTGGGCGGAGCCGCCAGACGAGTTCGATTCGGCCGCGCGGTTCGGATTGCTGATCGTCTCCCAGACCCGCTGGCGAGTCGCCGCGATCTCGGTTTCTCCGGACAGATGCATCGTTCCTCCTGGATCTCGCGCGAGGTGATTTCGATCGCCGATCGGGCGGCGCAATCGTAGCCGGTCGGAGGACGGATCAGTCGGGCGGCCGGGTCAACGTGATAACAGTCCGACGACCAACCCCACCGCGAGGACCGCGTACGCAACGATCGCACCGAGCGTGTTCCTGCGTACCCGGGTCACCACGACGAGCACGGCGCCCACGAGGATGATGATCAGAGCCAGGGCTTTCATGTCCGGGTCACGCTTCTCTCCGTTTCGATCACCTCTTTGTCAGGAGGAGGAAGAGGGCGCCTGCAACCACGAGCACCGCGATTCCGGCGACAAAGACCCAGGTGCCCCACCACATGTCCTTGTTGACCCGGCCGACCACGATGAGGATCGCGGAGACCACCGCCATCAGGGTCAAGAATGGATGGGCCTTCACACGAGACGGCATCTGATTCCTCCTATTTCTGTGGCCCAAGGGGGCCTGAACGTACTGGACCTAGCTGCGAGCCTTCCCACGGAAGGCGTCCATGAACCGCACCCGCGCGCCGATGCGCATGGCTGCGTTGGTGTACATGCGGCCGGCCAGCCAGGTCAGGCCGATGATGGATGCCACGATCAGCGCCACCGCCAGGCCGACCTGCCAGAACGGCACGTCGCTGTCCGCCATCCGCACCGCCATGAGGATGGGGGCGAACGGCGGAAGCAGCGAGCACACCGTGGCCAG
>PMXR01000084.1:479-10846 GCA_003171035.1 Chloroflexota bacterium | reverse complement strand
CCGACGACGCCCGCCTTAGGACGTCGGCGCCCTATTTCACTGAGCTACGGGGCTCGGCGCGATATTGCCGCGTCCGCCGGGTGGCGCGACGGGGACGCGACTCGCCGGTTCAGTCACCCGAGACTCAACCGGCCGTGAGAGCGGCACTGCGCCGCGAAGAGCCTTCCGAACGGGTGCATCCGCGTGCTTTATTGGGTGCGTTGAGTCACCCACGACTGAGACGACCGTCGAAGGCCGCCCGGCGCACCGATAGACCAGCCTGGGGCATGCCGAGACGCGCTTCGTTGTCCCGTTGAGTCACCCGTGACTAAGACGCCCGCCGCACGCGTCCGTCGGGTGCCGCGGCGCGAGTCGAGCGATCAGAAGTACCCGGCCAGGCAGGGCTCCAGTTCCACACGCGCGAGGTCACCGACAGCGACCGCTCCGGCCAGCTCGATCATCTTGGAACGCGATGCACCTTCCTGGTGTCTCGCCCGGGGCGACTCGTCTTCGACGTTCTCCCAGGTCAAGCCACCGCTCGGGTAGGCGGCCAGGGTCCAGCCGGATTCGTGCTGGACACTGAGTGGTGGCGCCCCCGGCCGGACTTGGGGACGCGACACCGGCGCGCAGGCCGCCGAACAGGCTCGAATACTACGCTTCGGCCGGCTGACGGCTATCTGGCGCGACCTACAGAGAGCCCCAGAGGTACATCCCCCTGTTCGAAGCCTGTGCGGCGTTTGCGAGGCGTCGCAGGTCGATCAGAACAGGCAGCAGGAGGGCACCGTCCCATTGGAGTTCTTCGGTCTTGCCCCACGCATTCGACAAGTCTTCCATGCCGTCATCGGGCAGTCCCGCCAGCTTCGCGACGAGTTCGGCTGGAAAGACCTCCAGCCATTGCTCACCTTCGTCGCCATGACTGATGTTGCGGAGCATGTGTCGATGCACATCCCATTCCTCGCCGTCGATGATCGCCCAGAGGCGGCCGAATTCGAGCGAAGTGAGTCGCTTGTATAGAACGACGTCGTAGCGCTCTGTGGGCCGCTCGTCGAGCGAATCGTAGAGAAGTGCGTCTTCTTCCGTCGACACGAAAATGTCGGCGAGTATCCCCATCGTTGTCCCCTCATTGCAGTCTCGAGACGGCATCGTTTTGGCGCCCCCGGCCGGATTCGAACCGACGACGCCCGCCTTAGGACGGCGGCGCTCTATTCCACTGAGCTACGGGGGCTCGGCGCGATGTTACCGCGTCCGGAGGCTGGGGCGGCCGGGACGCGGCTCGCCGGTTCAGTCACCCGGGACTCAACCGGCCGTCGAGAGCGGCACTGCGCCGCGAAAAGCCTTCCGAACGGGTGCATCCGCGTGCTTCATTGGGTCCGTTGAGTCACCCGTGACTAAGACGCCCGCCGCACGCGGCCGGCGCGCGCTCCCCTACCCGCCCGGCTCGAACGTGAAGCGGTCGCGGTCGCGGGTAATGCGTCCGACCGGATGCACGGGCTCGTGGGAGAGGACGATGGTCCATCCCTCGGCGGCGGCACGGGCGAACAATTCCGCCTTGACGGCCACCGAGTGGAGCGGGAAGTCGTCGAAAGCCGTAACCCACTTGGGATTTGCACTCCACGGCCGCATCGCGAGATCGCCGAAGAAGGCCAGGGTTCTATCGGCGCCGCGGACGAGAACGCCCTGGTGGCCGGCCGAATGCCCGCCGGTCGGGAAGACAAACACCCCGGGCAGGATCTCGACCTCGCCTTCAACCGCGGTCTGCATGCCGAGATCGCGGACGAGGCTCAGTTCGGGCTGGTCGTAGCTCGCCACCAGACGCGGGTTCGAGCCGTGGGCCATCTGCCACTCGGCCAGCTGGGCCACGAGCTTGGCTCGCGGAAAGGCCAGCGACCCGTCCTGCTTCAGGATTCCGCCGGCGTGGTCGTAGTGGAGGTGGCTCAGGGCGATGGCGTCGACCGTGTCGGCGGCAAAGCCGGCGGCTTCGAGGGCAGGCAGGATCCAGATCCCCTCGTAGCGCCGCATCGCCCGGCCCTTCTCGCTGATCCGGTCGCCGATGCCGGTCTCCACGAGAACCCGGCCCGACGGCGTCTCGACGAGCAGGCAGTTGAGCGCCTGAAGAATCCGGTGGTCGTGGTCGATTTCGTCCTCGACCAGTGTGTTCCACATCATTCGCGGAACAACGCCCAGGAGCGCACCGGCATCGGAGCGGAAGCGCCCGGCCTGGATCAGGGCGACACGCGTTCCGCCGCCGAGCTCCGCCGACCAGTGGACCGCATCGTTGAGAGTCGTCACAGCGGCCTCTTCTCGGCCCGCGCCGACGCCGCTCGGTCGCGTTCGAAGTCCTCGAAGTAGGCCGACGCGGTCGGCTCGGCCTGGCCTTGATACTTCGACCCCAGACCGGCGGAGCCATACGGCCGATCGACCGGGCTCGACATCTCGAAGAAGCTGATCTGCCCGATCTTCATGCCGAAGTAGAGCGCGATCGGGAGGTTGGCCACGTTCGACAGCTCGAGCGTGAGCTTGCCCTTCCAGCCGGGGTCGACATAGCCGGCGGTCGAATGGATCAGCAAGCCGAGCCGGCCCAGCGACGACTTGCCCTCCAACCTCGCCACGAGATCGTCCGGCAGCTCGACCCACTCGATCGTCTGGCCCAGCACGAACTCGCCGGGGTGCAGAACGAACGGCTCCTCGTCGGTGATGTTCATCAGCTCAGTGAGATCCGGCTGGGGCGAGCGGACGTCGATGAACGCGTAGCGGTTGTTGCGGAAGACCCGGAAGCTGCGGTCGAGGTGCAGGTCGATGGACGACGGCTGAAGGTCGGCGGCGTCGTACGGATCGACGCGAACCCGGGCGGCGGCAAGCGCGGCGGCGATGTCTCTGTCGGACAGGACGCTCATTTGACCGTCGCCCCACTTTCGCGCTCGGCGTACAGGTTGTCGACCTCCCGCTTCAGCGTCTCGATGTCCTCGAAGCTCTGGTAGACGCTGGCGAAGCGAATGTAGGCGATCTGATCCAGTGCGCGCAGCTTGTCCATGGCCATCTTGCCGACCTCGGAAGAGTCGACTTCGGTCGCGCCGCCGGCCCGCAGCTGGGCCTCGATCTGGTCCGCGGCCTGTTCCGCGGCGTCCTCGGGCAGCGGCCGGCGGGTCAGGGCCTTGGCAAAGCCCTTCACCAGCTTTTCGCGGTCGAACTCCTGGCGCGAGCCGTCACGCTTGACTACCAGCAGTCGCGGCGCCTCGATGCGCTCGTATGTCGTGAACCGCGCCCCGCACGTCTCGCACTCGCGCCGCCGCCGGATGCTGGCCTCGTCCAGGTCGCGCGAGTCGACGACCCGCGTTTCCCGTTCGCCGCACCGCGGACACCGCATCGACCGACCTCCAAATCATTGCCGCCCACCAGTCCCGAGAATAGCACCGGTCCAGGCCGGGTCATCTCCGGCGATCGCTCAGTGCTTGCGGCGCAGCCAGCGCGGATCGGTCCCGGCGGGCGCCGTTGCCGCGGCAGCGATCTCCTCGCCCCTGGTCCGGATCGCCTCGCGGGCGTGGAGCAGATTCAGGTAGCCTCTCTTGACAGCGCCCTCTCCCTCGATGGCCGTCTCCGGCCGGGGCTCCAGCATCAGTAAGCGGCCGTGTTCGATCAGGTCGACGGCTCGCTGCGCTCGCTCGATCTCGGCCTTCAGGCCGACGCTGTCGCCACCGCGCTTCTGTACGGCATCCGCTTCGAGCCCATACCGTCGCAGCGCCTCGGCCGACGCAGCCATGCTTGCGGCGCTGACTTCGGGGCCCGACTTGCGGCGGCGCAGATCGTCGACAACGGCCAGCAACTCGGTCAACGACACGTCGGCGCGGCGGGCTATGTCGCGTGCGGCCCGGCCCTGCTGTGCCTCACGGCGCAACTCACCACCGACCATGAAGATGCGCCAGAGCAGGGCGAAGATCGGCAGACCCAAGGCCGCGCAGATCAGCAGAGGCAAGAGGACGCTCGAGGACACCGCGAACTACCTCAGCGTTGGCCGGCTTTGGGCCGGGAGTGTCGGGTCACGGGAAGCCGCCGGGAGAACCTTCAAGCGGCCACATCCTCACTCTAAACCCTCCGGGGCCGGTCATGCGAGGCCGCGAGTACGATCGGTCACATCCAAACCCAAACGGCCCAACGCTGCGCTACGCCGCCGTCAAAGCAAGTTCGGGATTGGTACCCTCTCAATGTCGTACTGCTGACGCGGAGGGGATGAGGCGGTGGCTCTGAAGTTCAAACTCCTGGACGTGCCGGTAGCCATCGGCGTCGACTTCGTGGCCGTCATGGCACTGCTGGGCCTGCTCTTGCGAACGCCCGAGCAACTGCCCGCCTGGCTTATCGTCGCGACCCTATCCGTGCTGCTGCACGAGGTGGGTCACGCGGCGATGTTCGACTTCTACGGCATTCCGCCCTCGATCCGGTTGTATGGCGGCGGCGGCATGACAACGGGTCTGCGGCTGCCGTCGCGACAGCACATCCTGGTAGTTGCCGCCGGCCCTGCGGTCGGCCTGGCAATTGGCGGAATGGTCGGCCTGGCGGTCCTGGCCGCTCCGCGACTTGCCACCGACCCCGTGATCCAGGATCTGCTGTGGTTCAACCTCGGCCTGAGCTCCCTCAATCTGCTTCCACTACCAGGCGTCGACGGCGCAGCAGTCCTCGACGAAGTCGTCACGCTCGTCCTGGGGCGTCCGGCGGAGGTCGCCGCGCGCGTTGTTGGCGTGGTCTTGCTCGGAGCAATCGTCATCGGTCTGGCTCTGGTCGGGCAGGTTGCGCCGGCTCTCTTTGTGGCCTGGGTCGCGGCCAGTGGAACCATCAGGATCGGCGGCGCGTCGGGATTCAATGGCGGCACGAAGAAGGCCGGTCCGTCCGCTCAACTGCTCCGCAAGGGTCTAGCTCAGGAAGCCTTCAACGCTGCGTGCGTGGAGATGGCCGACCGCCCCGCAGACCCTGATCCCGTTCTGGTCGCCGCGACGGCACTGTTGATACTGACCCGCTATGGTGACGCTGAGACGGGCTTCAACGAGATGCTGCGGCGCGATCCGACGAATGCCCCGGCCCTGGCAGGGCGGGCGGAAACCAGGCGCCGTCAAGGCCGTATGTCGTCAGCCGAAGCCGATCTCCAGACACTGCTCGGCCTCCAAAACCCCGAGGCCATCGCTGCGCAGGCCGCGGCCCTGTATCAGGCCGGACGGCTCGACGAAGGTTGTCGACTCACAATGGCTGCACTTCCAAAAGCCCAGAACGTCGTCGTCGCACGAATGCTCGAGGCCAGGCTCGCGTCGTTCGAGATGACGCTCGGCCGCGAGCTCGAGGCGCTCGGTCACGCCGATGCGCTGGTCCGCGCCGAACCAGGACGCCCCGATCTCCATGAGCTTCGCGCGTTGATCCTTTGCTGCCTGGGCCGCCTTGACGAAGCCAACGCGGCCGCGACCAAGGCCCTGGCCGGCGCCACCAAACACCCGGAGTTCCTCGAGACCCTGGGCATAGTCGAGCGACTATCGGGCAACCCCACGGCGGCAATGCCACGCCTGGTCGACGCCGCCGTCGCCCGCCCGAACCTCCCGCGAGGTCGAGCCGAGCTGGCTCTTTGCCAGGTTCAGTTGGGCCGTGTGCCCGAGGCCAAAGCAGCTCTGGCGAGTCTCCCCGAGTATGCTGCCGGCGATCCATTCGTTGTCTACGCCCGGGCCGCCGCCGCGCTCGCCGATGGCGGCATCGACACCGCCACGGCCTTGCTGCGCGAAGTCCAGCGTCTCCGGCCCGATCTCGGTCTCAGGGCCGGTGTCGACCCGCTGTTCAGGGGCCTCGCAGCCGCGCCACCTATCGAATGATCAGCGTTCCGGTCGCTTCGGTCTTGCCGGCGTGCGTGAATGTGAAGGTCCAGGTGCCCGGGGCGTAGGTCGCCATGTCGTAGCCCCAGGTGCATTGCCGCCCCTTGGACTGGTCCACCGGCCAGGTGTAGCTCCAGGACCACGCGCCGTCGTGAGTGACATAGACCGTCAACGGTTGGTCGTCCAGCGGCTGCTGGAGCATTGCGACCATCCAGGAGTGGGTACCGGCATTGACGGACGAAACCCGATCCAGGACCACGCAGGAGTTGCCGCCGTTGGGGTCGGTGGTGGTGAACATCACCTGACCCTGCTCGCTTCGCACGATCAGGACGATGGCGACGAAGACGGCTACCACGGCCGCGGCGCCGGCAATACCGACCATCCCCAGGATTCCGATCCGGGGACCCCGTCTCCTGGGCGGAACGGCCGTGAGTTCCGCCCACGACGGACCCCGAGGCGGTTCCTCTGGGTCTTCTGCCACGATCGCTCCCTCCTTAACCGGACTGAGTCGCGCTACGGCGTCCGCCGCCGCGGGCCTGGGCCGGGCGGAACACCGCCCCGCGGCGCCGGCACGATCCGGCCGGCTATACGAACTCCCTTCGGAGCTCGCTGCGGATCGGCCGGCTCACCGGGACGGCGCCACTCGTCGTCGGGGTCGCCGGCGGAACTCGCCACGAGCTTGACGCTGCGTACGACCGCGGCGGGCTCAATCTCGCGGATCATGTCGTAGACGGTCAGGGCGGCGACGGCGGCCGCGGTCAGCGCCTCCATCTCGACGCCGGTGGGCCCGATGGCCGCGGTTTCCACCCGAATCTTGACGGCGCTGGCGGCTCGATCCGGCACGGCGTTGACCACGAGCCGAGTAAGGCCGGCGGGATGAACCAGCGGGATCAGATCCGCCGTGCGCTTGCCGGCCATAACTCCGGCCAGCTCCGCGATGCTCAGGACGTCGCCCTTGGGATTGGCCCCGTCGATGATGGAGCTGAGCGTCTCCTGGGCCATGCCGACCTCGGCTTCCGCGATCGCGGAGTGGGCGGTCAGCGGGCTATCGGTCACGTCGGTCATGCGCGGCCTCCTGATGCGCTCGAAATGGGCGGCACGGCGGATCGCCGCCCGACTCCCGTCGTCGAAGGCGCCGTCACCGCCCACGGAACCGGCTCCCTTTGGCCTGAACCAGGGCGGCGAGCTGGCGCTGACGCTGCTCGGCCCTTTCGTGGACTAGTTTCGCGGCCGACCGGCGGGTCAACAGGTGCGTGCCCGCTTCACCGGTAGTCACCAGCACCGCGTCGAGGCGGGCCCGCTCCAACGTTTCCAGTGCAGCCCAGAGATCCATATCGGCGTCCACGGTCGGTACGCTCGCGATCGGGACCATCGCTTGCTCGGTATGGGTGTTCGGCCAGGATCGCGCCGGAATGCGCCGTATCTGGGCAGTCCCGATCAGTCCGACCAGATCGTCACCACGCACCACCATCGCCGCCGCGCCGTTGCGCTCTCCCAGATACTCGGCCGCGAAGACGTCGAGGGTGAGCTGGGGCGGCACGCTGCCCGGATCGCCGTCGATGGCGTCGCCGGCGTGCAATCCGGCGATGAGCTCCTGAAGCCCCGTCCGCCGGTCCATAAACTTGCTGGAGTTCATCATCATCCAGCCCGAGATGACAAGCGCGAACCCAACCAGAGAGTCGTAGAAAACCATCGAAAGCAGCCCGAGCATGATCAGGACGACGCCCACGGAACGCCCGACGCGCACGGTGGCTGCCGCGGCAGTTTGATCGTTACCGGTCCGCCGCCACACAAATCCATGAAGGGCGCGGGCGCCGTCCATCGGGTATCCCGGTACGAGATTGACGATGCACAGCATGGTGTTGAACACCGCGACCATCGTGGCCACGAATCCAACCGCCTGGATCGGATCCGGTGCCGTGGAGAGCGGCCCGAAGTCGATGAGCGCGCCGACCACACCGAAGACAACCGCCATCAGGAAGCTGAATGCCGGCCCGGCCAGGGAGATTCGTATCTCTTCGCCGGCATTCCCGGGCTTGACTTCCATGACGTACGGACCGCCGAGCAGCTGCACAACAACGACCGGAACCTGTTGGCCGTACATGCGGGCCACCCGGACGTGCGCCAGCTCGTGGGCCGCTACGGAGGCGAAGACCAGCACGGCCGTCGAAATCGAGCTGCCCCAGGCGAGCCATGTCGGCAGGACGGCGGCGCTGCCGTCGGTGAGATCGACGCCGAAGATGACCGCGATGAAGGCGATGATCGGAACCCAAGTCCAGTGGGCGCGAACCTCGGTGCCAAAGACACGCCCGAGCGTCAAACCCGTCACGGCGTCCACGCTCCCACTCGAGCGCCGGCTTCGGGCTCAGGTTCGCGGCCCAGACGCGTGGCGATGACCGTCGTGGCGATTGCCAGGATCAGGATGGCGACCGAGATCGCAATGCTGGTCTCGGACCAGAACTGATCCGGGAAGAGCTGCACCAGTTTCTCCGTCGGATCGAACATGTAAGTCCCGGCCGCGAAGAAGATCTCGTGGAAAGTCTGGAAGGCCTGGTCGAAGAAGAGCCCGAACGCCACACCAACCACCACGACGCCGATGGCGAGGACGCGGCCGCCCAACGCGACGGCGCGCCAGAACCATCGACGTCCGCGTGCAGCCACGCCGACACCGACGAGCAAGGCCCCGGCGATCAAGGCCACGAGCCCGAGATCCAGGATCACGGTCCGGACGTCGGCCATGTGGCTCCGCTCGCGTTCATCCAGGATCGGTGGTCCGCCCTGGGTCAGCGGAACCGCGAAGTTGGGCGGGCCGAAGACCAGATCCGACAGCACGCTCCCGGTCACCGCCTGAACCTGCGCCGGGGTGTATCCGGTCAGCCCCGCGACACCGGAGCGGCCCTGGTCGAAGGCCACCCACAACGGGTTGAGGAACAGCAGCACCGCCACCGCGATGACAACGCACGGCGTCGCCACTACGGCGACGACCGACGCCAGGCGCTGAGCGATGGAGGGATTCACCCGCCAATCGTAACCCCTGCGACCTGCCGGCCCCGGTGCGGCACGCGCGGAACGAAGCCGCGCGAGGGATCAGGCGGGCAGCGGCAGGGCTGCGGCCTCGCGCCGCAGGACGTCCCAGACCAGCTCGAGGTCGTCGTCTTCGGTTCGCAGATTCGAGATCGCGACGCGAATCGTGAGCCGTCCGTTGATCCTGGTGTGCGACAGGAACGTCTTGCCGGTCCGGTTGACTGCGTCCATCAGCCTGACGTTGAGGTCATCGATCTTCTCGGCCATGTCCGGCTCGTTCTGCCGCCCGGCAAGCGACGCCGGCAGGTAGCGCAGGCAGACGGTCGAAAACGGCACGGGCGCCATCCGCTCGAAGTTGGGGTCGGCATCGACCCATGCCGCCAGGCGGACGGCCATCTCGAGGTGGTGCTTCACGCGCCGGCGTAACCCTTCGAGCCCGAAGTAGCGCAGGTGCATCCACATCTTGAGCGCCCGCAGGCGGCGGCCGAGAGTCGGCGTGTATTCGTTGTAGTCGCGGATCGGCCCATCCCGATCCAGGGTGCGCAGGTACTCGGGCACGAGGCTGAACGCGTCACGCAGCACCGGCATCCGCCGGGTCAACAGGATCGAGGCGTCGACCGGCGCGAACCACCACTTGTGGGCGTTGGTCACGATCGAGTCGGCATCTTCCCAACCCTCGAACGAGCCGCGCAACTCGGGAATGATGGCCACGACACCCGCGTATGCGGCGTCGACGTGGAGCCAGATCCCCTCGCGCTTGGCGATCTTCGCCATGGCGGCGACCGGATCGCGCGACGTCGTGGAGGTGGTGCCGATGGTGCAGACGAGCGCCATGGGCCGGATGCCGGCGGCCGTATCGGCGGCGATGGCAGCCTCCAGGGCGTCTATACGCAGCTCAAAGCGATCGTTGGTGGGGATCTTCGAGACGGCGGCGCGGCCCAGACCGAGGGTCATGCAGGCCTTCTCGATCGACGAGTGCGCCTCCTCCGAGCAGTAGACCCGGAGTTGCGGCACGTCGTCGCGCGACGGCAGCCCCTTCGCCGCGGCGTCGATACCGATGGCCTGGCGTGCGGCCGCCAACGACAGCATCGATGAAGTCGAGGCCGTGTCGGTGATGAGGCCGTCGAAGCCGACCGGAAGGCCCAGGGCCTGGCGGATCCAGTCGATCACGACCTGCTCGAGTTCGGTCCCGACGGGGCTGGTTCGCCACAGCATCGGGTTCGAATTCAGGACCGCCGTCAGCATCTCGCCGATGATGCCGGGCCCGGACGCCGAGCTGCCGAAGTAGGCCAGGAACCGCGGGTGCTGCCAGTGAGTGACGTTGGGCTCGAACAGGCGCTTGTAGTCGGCCAGGATCTCGGCCATGGGCTCGGGCGACTCGGGAGGCGTCTGGGCGAACAGCGGCCGCAGCGTTCCCGGCTCCACGTTCGGCATGACGTCGCGGTCGCGAACGCCCTCCAGATAGTCGGCCATGACGTCGACGGCGGCGTGGGCGGCAGCTCGGAAGCTCGCCGGGTCCATGTC
>PMXR01000084.1:0-456 GCA_003171035.1 Chloroflexota bacterium | reverse complement strand
GGAGGGTTCGGATCCGGCCGCGACTGCGGGCTGCGGATCCCAGGCGAGTTTACCGCCGGTCGGCCGGAGACGCCGCCGGGGTCGATTCAGCGCCGGTCGCGAGGGGTCCTGCGCCCTACCCGGCGCTCTGGGCCACGAACACGAGCACGGCGGCGGCCACGATCAGGCACGCTCCGAGCAGGGCCAGGGCGATCGCGAGCGGCGGCACCCCCGTGGCCGGAGCGAGTGGCGCGGCGCCCCAGGCCGAGCTGTTGTCGAAGCCGCAGTTGCCGCACACGGCATATCCGGGATGCAACGGGGCGTAGCAGCGCAGGCAGACCGACGGAGCCGACACGGGCTGCGCCGGCGCGCTCGCGGTGGCCGCCTCACCGCCGAACTGCGAGTCGATCGGCTGACCTGCGGCATCGGCCGGCTGGGGCGGCGACACGGTGGGGGCGGTCGGGGCGGTCGGGGCGG
>PMXR01000098.1:68271-88751 GCA_003171035.1 Chloroflexota bacterium | reverse complement strand
ACCAGCGACGTCAACATCACCATCGGCCTGGCCCTCACCTCCTTTGTTCTCTTCCAGGGCGAAGGCTTCCGGCGCCTCGGCGCGCGCGCCTACCTCGGCAAGTTCTTCCCGCTTGGCGAGTTCCGGAAGGGCGTCGGGGCCGGTGTCCTGGCCCTGTACGTCGGGATCATCGAGCTCTTCCTGGAGTTCGTGAAGCCGGTCACGCTGTCGATGCGACTCTTCGGCAACATCTACGGCGGCGAAGTCGCGCTGGCCGTCATCTCGGCGCTGACTCTCGCCATCATCCCAGTGGCGCTGGTGGGGCTCGAGGCGTTGCTCAACCTGATCCAGGCGCTGATCTTCTCGGTCCTGACCCTCATGTTCATCATGATCGCCATCGAGGGCCACGGTTCCGAGGAGCACAAGCCGGCGCATGCCGGCGACTTCGCGGAAGGAAACACGGTGCTGGAAGGTACCGACAAGCCAATTCCCGAGGCGGCTTGACCGCCCAACACATTCGACTACCCGGCTCCGGCCGGAGTAGAGGAGGTCAATAAGTGGAGCACATCGGAGCAGGCCTCGCCGCCCTGGGTGTCATCGGACCCGGCATCGGCATCGGTATTCTCGCCGGCATGTCCAGCAACGCGATCGGCCGCAACCCCGACGCCGCGGGCCAGATCCGCGGCCTGGCGATCATCCTCGCCGGCTTCGCGGAAGGCCTCGGCGTTCTGGCGATCGTCATCGGCCTCGTTGCCCTGTTCAAGTAGAGCGGATTCGACGGAGCGCGAATCGTGAACCTCCTCGCGGCCGCGGCAGCGACGGCCCCAGCAGCCGATGCTTCGGGCCTGTCGATAAACTTCTTCTGGGTCATCGTCGCCGCCCTTAACTTCATCTTCTTCCTGGCGCTGATGTGGGCGTTCGCGTTCCGCCCGATCGCGAACATCCTGGCCGAGCGCAAGGCTCGTATCGTCGCGGGGCTTGCCGACGCCGAACAGGCGCGCAAGGACCGGGACGGAGCGGTTGCCGATCGCGATCAGGTCATGGCGGACGCCCGTCGCGAGTCGCAGATACTGATCGCCGCGGCCCAGAAGTCGGCCCAGGAACTGCGGGAAGCGGACATCGCCGCCACTCGTGAGGAACTGGGCCGGCTGCGGGAGAAAGCCACGGCCGACATCGCGGCCGAACGAGACCGCGCCCTGGCGGATCTGCGTGCCCAGGTCGCCGATCTGGCTCTCGCCGCCGCCGGGGTGGTCGTGGGCGAGACGATGACCGACGCCCGCCAGCGCAAGCTCGTCGAGGACTACCTGGCCAGGACCGGACCGGCCGAGGGCCGGAAGAACTGATGCCAAGGATCGGCGCCGGGCGGCGCTACGCCGAAGCTGCCTTCCAGCTGGCCGAGCGCGACAAGACGGTCGACGCGGTCGGGAAGGATCTGGCTACGGCGGCCGCGCTGGCTCGCGATGAGCGTGTCTCGCGGGATGTGGACAGCCCGGCCGTGCCGTTCGAGCGGCGACGCAACGCCGTGGAGCAGCTCCTCGGCAAGCAAGTGTCGCCGACGGCTCTGAATCTGGCGCTGCTACTGGCCCAGCACGGCCGCTTCGCGGTCCTGCCCGAGGTCAGCGCCGAGTACGATGCCATGGTTCGGAAGTCGCGCGGCATCGTCGCGGCAACCGTCACCACGCCTGCCCCGCTCTCCGAGAAGGAGCTTGCGCAGGTCACGACCCGCGTTGAGCAACTCGCCGGCGCCAAAGTTGAACTGACAACTGCCACCGATCCACAGCTCCTCGGCGGGCTGACCATCCGGATCGGCGACCAACTCATCGACGCCAGCGTCCAGGGCCGCCTCGCGCGGCTCCGGGGACGGCTGGTCAACGGAACCAGCTAGTCGGATCCGAGATCCGGCGCGACGCACCGGTCTTCCAGGCCGAACGGAGAAGGCATGGCCATTCGCTCAGACGAGATCGTCAGCATCATCAAGAACACGATCGAACACTTCGACACGAGCGCGGAGTCGAGCAGCGTCGGCACCGTGGTCCAGGTCGGCGACGGCATCGCCCAGATCTACGGCCTTGCCGGCGCGCTCTCGTCCGAGTTGCTCGAATTCCCGGGCGGTGTTATGGGCATGGCCCTCAACCTCGAGGAAGAGACCGTCGGCGCCGTGATCTTCGGCGACCCGACGCACATCAAGGAAGGCGACACGGTCAAGACCACCGGCCGCGTCGTCGAAGTGCCGGTCGGAGTGGGCCTGCTCGGCCGCGTCGTGGATCCGCTCGGACGCCCGCTCGACGACAAGGGCCCGATCGTCGCCACGTCCACCCGCCCGGTCGAGCGGATCGCCCCCGGCGTCATCACCCGCCAGGGCGTGGACACTCCGGTCCAGACCGGCATCAAGGCCATCGACGCCCTGATCCCGATCGGCCGCGGCCAGCGCGAGTTGATCATCGGCGACCGCCAGACCGGCAAGAGCGCCCTCGCGATCGACACGATCATCAATCAGAAGGGCAAGGGCCTGGTCTGCATCTACGTGGCCATCGGCCAGAAGCTCTCGACCGTGGCCAAGGTCGTGGCCATGCTCGAGCAGCACGGCGCTATGGAGCACACGATCATCGTCTGCGCAGGCGCCGAGGATCCGGCCGCCCTGCAATTCCTGGCCCCTTACTCCGGCTGCGCCATGGGCGAAGAGGTCATGGAGAACGGCGTCAAGATCGGCGGCAATCTGGTCAAGGACGCGCTGTGCGTCTACGACGACCTCTCCAAGCACGCCTGGGCATATCGCGAGATGAGCCTGCTGCTCCGCCGGCCGCCCGGCCGCGAGGCTTATCCGGGCGACGTCTTCTACCTCCACAGCCGCCTTCTCGAGCGCGCCGCCCGCATGAGCGACGCGAACGGCGGCGGCTCGTTGACGGCGCTGCCACTCATCGAGACCCAGGCCGGCGACATCTCCGCCTACATTCCGACCAACGTGATTTCAATCACCGACGGCCAGATATTCCTCGAGCAGGACCTCTTCAACGCCGGCCAGCGACCGGCCCTCAACATCGGCATCTCCGTTTCGCGCGTGGGTTCCGCGGCGCAGACGAAGGCCATGAAGAAGGTGGCCGCGCCGCTCAAGCTGGACCTGGCTCAGTACCGTTCTCTGGCCGCGTTCGCCCAGTTCGCCTCGGACCTGGACAAGGCCACGCGCGATCAGCTGACCCGCGGCGAGAAGCTGTCCGAGGTAATCAAGCAGCCCCAGTACCAGCCGGTGCCGCTCGAGCACCAGGTGGCGATCCTGTACGTGGCCACCAAGGGCCTCCTCGACGATATTCCGACGCCGCGAGTCAAGGAGTTCGAGACGCAGTTCATGCGTTTCCTCGACACTCAGCGCACCGACGTCATGAAGAAGCTGTCCACGACCATGGTCCTCGACGACGAGACGGCCGCGGGTCTGGAATCGGCTGCCAACGAATTCCGCAAGACATTCCTGGCGTAGGACCCCGAGAGCAACGTGCCAAGCCAGCGAGACATCAGACGGCGCATCAATGCGTCCAAGAACATCCGGCAGATCACCCGGGCGATGCAGTTCGTGGCCGCGTCCAAGCTGCGGCGTGCCCAGGAGTCGACGCTGGCCGCCCGGCCGTACTCGGACCTTCTCGATGAGATCATCGCCGACCTTGCTTCCGTTCTGGTTGGCGACGAGCATCCGCTGCTGAGCCGTCGTGCCGAGGGCAAGCGGCTGATCGTGCTCGTAACGAGCGACCGTGGCCTGGCGGGGGCGCTCAACACCAACGCCATCCGGTTCGCGTCCAAGGAGATCGTCGAGCATCCCGGCGAGCTGGAGCTGGTGAGCGTCGGCCGAAAGGGCCGCGATGCCATGCGCCGCGCCCGCGTGCCGATCATCGCCCACTTCGCCGGCTTCGGCGATCGGCCGCACATCGACGACATCCTGCCGCTGGCGCGGCTCATCTCCGACGAATACGAGGCCTGCACCTACAACCAGGTCGACGTCATCTTCACCCGCTTCGTCTCGACGCTGGTCCAGCGGGCCGACATGGTTCAGCTGCTGCCGATCAAGCCGACCTCGACCGGCGAACCGGGGCCCTCGGGCACCGTGTCCGGCGGCATAACCGGCTCGCAGTTCATCTTCGAGCCGGAGCCCGAGGTCGTTCTCAACGAGCTGCTGCCGCGCTACCTCGGAACCAGGCTCTACCAGACCGCGCTCGAAAGCACGGCCAGCTTCTTCTCCAGCCAGATGGTGGCCATGAAGAACGCCACCGAGAACGCGGACGAGCTCATCGAAGACCTCACCTTGAGTTACAACAAGGCCCGCCAGGCCAGCATCACCAGCGAGTTGATCGAGATCGCGTCCGGCGCAAGGGCGCGCTAGGACCGATCGACTACAGGAGGCACTGACAAGACGATGGCGACCGCCGCCACTACATCAACCGGCCGCGTGATCCAGATCACGGGCGCGGTCGTCGACATCGAATTCCCGGCCGGCAAGCTTCCGGCGATCTACAACGCCGTCGAGGTCCGACGGGGCGACGGGGTCAAGATCGTCTGCGAAGTGCAGCAGCACCTGGGCAACAACTGGGTCCGCACGGTCGCCATGACGACCACCGACGGCCTGGCGCGCGGCGTCGACGCGATCGATACCGGCAGCCCGATCACGACTCCGGTCGGTCAGGTCACTCTGGGCCGCGTCTTCAACGTGCTCGGCGAAGCGATCGACGAGAAGGGCCCCGTCAACGAGACGGTGCGGCTGCCGATCCACCGCCCGGCGCCCGCCTACGACCAGCAGACCACCGAGACCGAAATCTTCGAGACTGGCATCAAGGTCATCGACCTGGTCTGCCCGTTCGCCAAGGGCGGCAAGATCGGCGTCTTCGGGGGCGCCGGCGTCGGCAAGACCGTCATCATCCAGGAGCTGATCCGCAACGTCGCCTCGGAGCACTCCGGCTACTCCGTCTTCGCCGGCGTCGGCGAGCGGTCCCGCGAAGGCAACGACCTGATCAAGGAGATGACCGACTCGGGCGTCATCGCCAAGACGGCCTTCGTTTTCGGCCAGATGAACGAGCCGCCCGGTGCCCGCCAGCGAGTCGGCCTGACCGCGCTGACGATGGCCGAGTACTTCCGCGATGAAGAGGGCCGCGACGTCCTCCTCTTCATCGACAACATCTTCCGCTTCACCCAGGCCGGCTCCGAGGTCTCGGCGCTGCTGGGCCGGATGCCTTCGGCCGTGGGCTACCAGCCGAACCTGGCGACCGAGATGGCAGCTCTGCAGGAGCGCATCACCTCGACCAAGAAGGGCTCGATCACGTCACTCCAGGCGGTCTACGTTCCGGCGGACGACTACACCGACCCGGCCCCGGCGACCACCTTCGGGCACCTGGACTCGACGATCCGCCTCGAGCGCGCAATCACCGAGCTGGGCATCTACCCCGCGGTCGATCCGCTGACGTCCACCTCGCGAGTCCTCGACCCGCTGATCGTGGGCCAGGAGCACTACGACACCGCCCGAGAAGTCCAGCGTGTCCTGCAGCGCTACCGCGACCTGCAGGACATCATCTCGATCCTGGGCATCGACGAGCTGGGTGAAGAGGACAAGGCCACGGTCGCCCGCGCCCGGCGGCTTCAGATCTTCAACAGCCAGCCGTTCCACGTGGCCGAGGTTTTCACCGGCCGGCCCGGTGCCTACGTCGCCATCCGCGACACGGTCGCGTCGTTCAAGGAGATCCTGGAGGGCAAGGTCGACGATCTGCCCGAGCAGGCCTTCTTCCTGGCCGGTACCCTGGACGACGTCCGTGCCAACGCTGCGAAGCTCGCCAAATGATCAAGAGCGCGCCAGATCACGCCTCCGCCTCCGCACCGGCGACCGACTGCGCGGGCACTTCGAATACTTTCACTCAGCTCGTGGCGGGGTCCACGGTCCCGGCAGGGGCGAATTGGAATGGAAGCGGGGCTCGCGCGACGGCAGGCGCCGGCAGCCCTGGCGCAGCGCTCAGCCACCGCTTTAGCGCGGAGCCAGGGCTGGTGGTGGCGGCCGTCGCGCGCAACAGAGGTACTTTCTAGATGCCACTCCACCTGGAGATCGTGACTCCGGAACGGCGAACCTTTGAGGGTGACGTCGACGAGGTCATCGTGCCCGGCAGCGAGGGCGAGATGGGGATTCTGCCCCACCACGCGCCGCTGATCTCGACCCTCGGGCAGGGCGTGCTGCGGGTCAAGGTCGGCGGCCAGGAGCAGGAGTTCGCCATCTTCGGCGGCTTCCTGCAGGTCCGTCCGGATCGTGTCGTGGTACTGGCCGAGACGGCCGACGTTGGGTCCGAGATCGATCTGGAACGCGCCGAACGGGCCCGCCGGGAAGCCGAACAGGTCCTCGAGGGTGGTTTCGTGGAGCCGGCAGACCTCGCCAGCGCCAGAGCGGCTCTGCAGCGGGCTCTGATTCGGATCCGCCTGGCCGAACGCGGCCGGCGCGTGCCCCGGGGCGAGCACGAGGCTCCGCGCCACGTTGCGCCGCGGCATCGCGAAGAACCGCCGGGCGAGTAGAAGATGGCCGACGCCCGACCGTTCCACTGGGAGTTTCAGCCCGAGCCGGTCAAGCCCGAGATCCTCCGGATCCAGGGCGGACGGCGCCTGGAGGGTACGGTCACCATCAGCGGGGCCAAGAACGCGGCCCTCAAGCTGATGGCCGCCGCCACCCTGACGGGGGAGCGCTGCCGCTTCACCAACGTGCCCGAAATCGAGGACGTGCGGGTCCTGACCGAGGTTCTGCACGACATCGGCGTCACCGTGGACCACCCGGCCCCGAACGTCTATGAGATCGCGTCCGGAGACGCCGAGTGGCTGTTCGTGCCGCTCGAGGCCGCGGCCAAGATGCGGGCCAGCTTCATCCTGCTCGGGCCGCTCCTGACGCGCTTCGGGCGGGTCATCATCAGCAACCCGGGCGGCGACCGCATCGGCCGGCGGCCGGTCAACCTGCACGTCGACGCCATGCGGGCCCTCGGCGCGGAGATCGAGTATCGCAACGGCTACTACTTCGCCAAAGCCCCGGGCCGGTTGCGCGGCGGCCACATCAACTTCCCCCAGATCACGGTCATGGGCACTGAAAACGCCATGCTGGCCGCGGTCCTGGCCGATGGCCACACGGTCATCGAGCCCGCCGCCCAGGAGCCCGAGGTCGACGACCTGATCGAGTTCCTGCGGAAGATGGGCGCCCAGGTGGAGCGGACCGCCCCGAATCGGATCGAGATCGAAGGCCGCCGCCGGCTGCGAGGCGCGGATCATTCGGTCGTGCCCGATCGGATAGAGGCCGGCACATTCATCGTCGCCGCCGGCGTCACTCACGGCCACGTCACGCTCCAGAACGCTCCTTGCGATCATCTCGGGGCCTTCCTGAACGTCATGTCGGACATGGGCGTCTCGATCAGCTGCGGTCAGGGCACGATCGAGGTCGACGCCAGAGCGACCGATCTGGAGCCGCTTCGCAGCTGCAACATCGAGACTCAGCCGTATCCCGGGCTGGCCACGGACCTGCAGCCGCCGACCTGCGTTCTGCTGACTCAAGCCGCCGGAATCAGCACCGTCCACGAGTCCGTATTCGAGGACCGGCTTGAGTGGTTGGGCGAGTTGCGCCGGATGGGTGCTAATGTGGAGATCGCCGACCAGCATCACGCCGTCATCAACGGCCCCACGCCGCTTCATGGTGCCGAGGTCGAAATCGGTGACCTGCGGGCCGGTGCCTCGCTCATTCTTGCCGCCCTCGCCGCGGACGGCACGACCACAATCAGTGGTGCGCACCACGTACACCGCGGCTATGAGAAGATCGACGCGAAATTCCTGGAACTCGGGGCCAGGATCGAGCGCGTTGCTGAAGGGACTTAGCCACAGGCATGAAGATCGGTATCGACCTGGGCACAGCCAACATCATCGTGTACGTCAAGGGCCACGGCATCGTCATGCAGGAGCCCTCCGTCGTGGCAGTCGACGACCAGAACCACATCGTGGCGGTCGGCGAAGAGGCTCGCGAGATGATCGGCCGCACGCCCGGCAACATCCAGGCCATCCGGCCGATGCGAGACGGCGTCATCGCCGACTACGTGATCACCGAAGCGCTCCTGGATCACTTCATCCATCGCGTCCAGCAGGGTCGCCGCTTCGGCTGGGGCAAGCCGGAGGTCATGATCAGCGTCCCCGCCGGCGTGACGAGCGTCGAGAAGCGCGCAGTCCGCGACGCGGCCCTCAAGGCCGGCGCGTCGGAGGCGTACCTGATCGAGGAGCCCATGGCTGCGGCAATCGGCGCCAACGTGCCGATCAGCGGCCCCTCCGGTTCGATGATCATCGACATCGGCGGCGGCACGAGCGAGATCGCCGTCATTTCCCTCGGGTCGATCGTGGTCTCGACCAGCCTGCGCGTAGGTGGCAACAAGGTCGACGAGGCCATCGCCAGCTACGTCCGCAAGAAGTACAACCTCATGATCGGCGATCGAACCGCCGAAGAGGTCAAGATCCAGATCGGGACGGCGCTGCCGCTCGATCGTGAACTCACCATGGACGTTCGAGGCCGCGACCTGATCGCCGGCCTGCCGCGCACGATCCCGATGACCAGCTCCGAAGTCATGGAGGCGATGGAGCCGCCGCTTCAGCAGATCATCGGTGCCGTCCGCCTCGTCCTGGAACAGACGCCGCCGGAGCTGTCCAGCGACATCATCGACAAGGGCATGGTCATGTCCGGCGGCGGATCGCTGCTCCGGAACATCGACAAGCTGCTGACCCAGGTGACCGGCGTCCCCTGCCACGTCGCCGACAACTCCATGCATTGCGTGGCTCTCGGAACCGGCATTGCCCTGGAGCACTTCGACTTCTTCAAGAAGTACCTCGGCACGCAGCTGTAATGTCCCCGCCCCCGGAGAATTCGGTCGATCGAACAGGCCGGGCGTTCATCGATCTCCACTGCCACACCAGTGCCAGCTTCGACTCGCTCGCCCGACCCGAGGCTGTCATGCGAGCGGCCGTCTCGCGCGGGCTGACGCATCTGGCCGTGACCGACCACGACCGCATCGACGCCGCGTTGCGAGCACGTGACACTGCCCCCGACGGGCTGACCGTCATCGTCGGCGAGGAAGTCAAGACCGCCGACGGCGATCTTGTGGCGATCTTCATCGAGAAGCTCATCGAGCCGGGCCTCTCCGCCGTCGAGACGATCGCAGCCATCCGCGAGCAGGGCGGGCTTGTCGGCGTGCCGCACCCATTCGATCGCTTCCGCGGCTACGGCCGCAAGAGTGGCGCCGATCTGTCGGCGATCGCCGCCGCGGTCGACTGGGTTGAGGTCTACAACGCACGCGTCGTCGGTGGCTCCGCCAACGAGCGAGCCGCGGCGTTTGCCGAGGAACACGGCCTGCCCGGCCTGTGCGCCTCCGACTCGCACACCGTTCTGGAGGTCGGCGTCTCGTCCAACTCCGTGTCCGGCGATCCCGGCACGCCGGCGGGGTTGCTTGCGGCACTCGCCGAAGTCGAGATGCATCCCTACCATGCGAGCTACTACGTGAGAGCGTGGACGCCGCTTGCCAAACTCATCCAATCCGCCCGCGGCAACGGCCGACGCCGTCCAGCCGCCAGCCCAGGGGAACTCTGTTGACCGACCAGCACGAGCATCATCGCCACCCGATCGGAGAGCCGCTCGAGCAGGAAGCGGACGCGCTGATCAACCCCGATGGCACCGTCGATGTGCCGCCGCCGGATCAGATGTCGCTCGTCCGCCGGCTGCGCGAGCCAAAGACGCTGCTGTCGATCGCAGTTCCTCTGATCATCATCGTTGTCGCGGTTGCCCTGAATTGGAAGGACATGCAGCAGGTCCCGCAGGACATCGGTCACGCGAACCTGTGGTTCATCCTCGTCGCTTTCCTGATCTACTACGCGGGCTTTCCGCTTCGTGGCTGGCGATGGACCAAGCTGCTCAAGGGCGCGGGGTACAGAGTCCGGGTCAAAGACGGGACCGAGATCCTGTTCCTCTCCTGGCTGGTCAACTGCATCGTTCCGGCCAAGCTCGGCGACCTGTATCGGGCCTACCTGGTGAAGCTCAACAGCCCGGTCTCTGCCACCAAGACCCTCGGTACGGTCTTCATGGAGCGGATTCTCGACCTGATCGCCATCGCCGGCCTCGGCCTGGTGGCGGGTTACTGGCGATTTCGAGACAGCCTGAACTCCTTGCCGCGATCCGTGCAGCTGATCTTCGCTTTCGGCGTGGTGGTGGTGGTCCTCCTGATCATCGCCCTGGTCGCCATGCGCAGTTTCGGACGCCGCATCATGGCCCTCCTCCCGGTGCCGAAACGCGCCGTCGAGTTCTACGAGCGATTTGAGGAAGGCGTCTTCGGGTCGGTCGGTCTCAAAGGGATGCCGTTGCTCGGCGCGCTGACGGTCTTGATCTGGATGACGGAAGCGCTGCGGCTCTACTTCGTCGTCAAGGCCCTTGGCTTCCCGGACATCGATCTGGGTTTCTCTGGAGCCATGTTTGTCGCCCTGATCGGCTCGCTGCTGACGGCGATACCTCTGACTCCCGGCGGGCTGGGTCTGGTCGAACTCGGGATGCTGGGCGTCCTCACGGGCGTCTTCAACGCGAGCAGGCCGCATGCGGCCGCGGTGATCCTGGTCGACCGCACGATCAGCGTCTTCTCGATCGTGGTGATCGGTTCGATCGCATACGTGATCTCCTCCAAGCCTCGTGGCGGCGGAATGAAGGTCGAGCAGGTGGGCTCGGGGGAGCCCGCCCCCGCGGCCTGAGGCTCGAGAGCCGGGCGATCCCCGAGTCTGGACGCACGCGGCGAACGACTCACCTTGCGGGCACCTTGCGGGTACCTTGCCGGGTTGGCCGGTAGTCGTTGTGAGTGAGGTACCAAAAGGCCATTCACCCTTTGGCCGCCCGCTCCGATAGTTCCAGTATCGGGGCAGAACGCACCGTACCCGGGAGCCTGCCAGGCGAATGACCGGACAGAGCGGACGAGCCTTCAACGAATGGCTGAGGGCCCAACTCAAAGCCAAGAAGATGTCGCAGCGCCAACTGGCGCAGCAGTCTGGTGTGGACCATTCCACGATCTCCAGGCTGATACGCGGCGATCGCATGCCCTCGCTGGGGACGGCCACCAAGCTTGCCCGCGGTTTACGAGAGATTCGTGACGACGCCGAAGCACCGCAGTACCTGGGCGCCGTGGCCAGCGGAACGGCAAACCCCACCGCTCGCGTTGAATACGCGCTGCGCGCCGATGAGGTCTTGTCGGAGCCGCAGGTCCGCCAGGTCATGGAGTATTACCTCGCCGTGCGGATGCGCCGTTTCGGCCGTGGCTATGCCGGCCTTCGCTCGGAGGAGCGGACCATCGAGCCGCGCCGCATCATGGACGATCGCCGCGACACTCCGATGATCTCGGCCGCAATGGCGAGCCACGTCCATCCCATGGCCCGATCGATGCCGCCTCGAGCTCGCCCCTCCCGATAGGCGGCCCGTTCGGATCGCTAGTTCCGGCGATAGACCGATAGGACGCGGTCCGGCGCGGGTACCCATGTGTCGACCCGGGTGAATGTCTCAGTGGGCAGATTGGCCGCGATCCAGGCGCTCTCTGCGTCGCCGCCGCATGAGCCGAGGCTCCACTTCGCGGCCCACGACGGGTTGCACAGCGTCACCAGAGTCTTTGCGCCGGCCGGGCTCACCAGTTCGTAGCCGTCGAGCTTGAGCGGGTAGCCGTAGGCGTCGCTCGGGATGAACGTCGGCAGGGCGATGATCGCCAGCTCGTTGCCGGGGGTCTCTCGTTCGAGACGAGCCGTGGCGGTTTGCGCTGCCGGCCAGCCGCCGTCCGGCGCAGTGAGCGGCGGCCAGTTGGCCACGCCGGCGACGACCAGGGCAGCCAACAAGACCGAGGCGACCACGTGTCCCGATCCGGCGCGGCCGCGTAGCGGCATGGCCCGCCATACCCCGCCGACGATGAGCCCGGCCGCAAGGACCACGAAGACATCGACAACGGAGTGGTACTGCTCCTGGTTGATCGAGTCCGCGAACTGCGAGATCTCCGTGATGCCGAGACCGAGAATGGCGGTCATCAGCGCAATCGAGCCACAGATGAAGAGAAGGCCCGCTCGCTCGAAGGCCACCGCGGGTCCGGATCCGGCCGCGCCGTCATCCGAGACCGACGAGGCCAACACGCCGGCGACTCTCCAGGTCAGCCCCAGAACCAGGCCGACGGCGACCGCCAGCGCCGTGGGGAATCCCGACGCGACGCCGACCAGCGGCCAGCGCGTCAGCGGCCAGGCGAGGATGCGGACCGCGCTGATGAAGAGCCGCGAGAACGGATCGGCACCGGGCGGTGAGCCCTGGTTGAAGGCCATGATGGCTCTCGTCTCGGCGAATCCGTGCGTCAGTTCGGAGATGATCCAGGGCGACCATGTCAGCAGGAACAAGCCGACTCCGGCCAGCCCCCACGCCAGCATGCGGCGCCGCGCGCTCGCGGGAGAGCGCCGGAGCGCCAGCAGGAAGAAGATCGCCATCGGGAAGACGAGCGTCATGCCGGTCAGATGGGATTGGGAAGCGAGGGCGGTCCCGGCGGCCGCCACGACCCACCACCGCGGCCCGCCCGTCTTCCAGGCCTGCCACGCCCCGAAACATGCCAGCGCGGCGCCGGGCTCCACGAGAACCGGGTTCCAGACGAAAGTCGAGTTGGCGATGAAGCTCGGCGAGATGGCCGCGAGAAGCGCCGTGGCCAGTCCCGCCGACGTTCCCCCGATCGATCGAGCGGTCCACCACAGCAGCGGGACCACGGCCAGGCCGAAGAGGGCAATCTCGGTTACTGCCGCCACCGGATTGCCGTGGCTGGCCCAGGACAGGGGAATCATCAGGTCGTAGAACAGAGCGCCGTGGTGGAAGCTCGGGCCGACGGTGAACGCCGGCGAGCCGAATGTAGGCAGCTGCCGGGATTGAACGGCGTTCCAGATCGCGTTCATCTCGAAGCCCTGGTCCGAGTCCCAGATGCCCCGCGCCGGCAGGTTGACGAACCGGTCTGCGGCGGCCAGCAGCATGATCGGCAGGATGCACGCCCACTCGCGGAGCGGGACGTTGAGTCGACCGAACGCAAGACGGGTCACCTGCCGGGCCCGAACGGAGAGGCGGGCGATCATGGCCCGCGCCGATAGACGGTGAGGATTCGGTCTGGGGCGGCCGCGAAGCGGTCGATCTGGCCAAGGCCCGATGCCGCGGCGCTGGTTTCGAGCCAGTTCGCCTCGGCCGTGCCGCCGCAGCCCTCCAGCCAGTACGTGTCGCAGAGCACGACCACGATGGTTGCCTTGCCGGTCTCGGCCTGGGTGAAGCCGTCACGCGTCAGCGGATAGAGATAGGCGTCGCTGCCCTTGGCTTCGAAGAGCGGCACCAGCGCGATCGACGCACCCCCGGCATCTCGCTCGACCCTGGCCGCCGCAGCCTCGGCCGCGGGCCAGCCGCCGTCGGGCGATGTCAGCGGCGGCCAGTGGCCCGCGTTCCAGGCCAGCAGTATCCCGATGGTTCCGACCGCCGCGAGCCGGCGGGCCACGGTTGCCCAGTTCCGCGGCAGCGTCCGCCACATCCCACCCAGGATCAGGCCGGCCGCGATGAAGACGAGTGGATCCGCCGCGACGTGGTACTGCTCCGTCGGCAGTCCCTGAACCTCCGACACGGCGTGCAGGCCGAGGCCGAGGGCAAGGACGATGAGCAGCAGCCACAGGCCGACCAGCCGCGTGCCGAAGCGCTCGGCCGAGGCCTGATCGTCGGTGTCTCTGGCGCGTGTCTCGCTCGCAGGCGGCTCGCCGGAAGCGACCGGATCGTCGGCCACGGGTCGGCGTCCGGCCGTCACTCCCAAACGCCAGACGAAGCCGATGATCACCGCCGAGGCGGCCAGAAACGCCAGGCTGAAGGCCGGCTTGAAGTCGACGATCGGCCAGCGCGTCAACGGCCACGCCAGGATGCGGATCGTGGCAAACAAGACCCGCAGCGGTGGGGCCGCGGACGATGTCGAGTTGGGATCGCTGAAGTACGCCAGCATGCCGCGCGTGTCGGCCAGGTTGCTGCCGAGTTCGGAGACGATCAAGGGCAGGTATGTGGCGACGAAGATGAGCACGCCGGCCAAACCCCAGGCCGCGATCCGGCGGCGTCCGGCCGGGGCCCTGCTCCGCCCGGCCGTGGCCTCGCTCCGTCCGGCCGTGGCCCCGTGCCTCAGGTCGATCAGGAAGGTGACCGCGAGCGGCAGGAGGATCACGCCGGCGGCGATGTGAGCCTGGACCGCAACGGCGGCCCCGATGCCGGAGACGGCCCACCATGCCGGGTGCCGTGTTCGCACGGCTTGCCACGCCCCCAGGAAGGCAATCGCGGCGCCGGGTTCGACCAGCGTGGGATTCCAGATGAACGTGGCGTAGCTGATCAGACTCGCCGACGTTGCGGCCAGAAGCGCTGCGGTCAGGCCGGCCGCGGGTCCGCCGATGCACCGGGCGATCCACCACACGATCGGAATGACGATCAGGCTCAACAGGGCGATCTCGGCCACGACCCAGGTCGGGTCGCCGTTGCCCAGCCAGGCCGCAGGCAACAGCAAGTCGTAGTAGAGGGCACCGTGATGGAACGAGCTCGCGACGCTGATGGCCTGCGGTCCGAAGGCCGGCAACCGGCCGCTCGCCAGCGCCGCTCGCAGGCCGAGCATTTCCGTGCCCTGGTCGGAGTCCCAGCCGCCTCGGAGCGGCAGATTAGCGAATCGGAGAATGGCGCCCAGCAGGACGATGGAGGCCAAGGCGGCGGACTCGCGGCCCGACGCGCCGAGCCGCCCCAGGATCGTGGCCACGCGACGGGTCGGGGCATCGGCTGCGTCCGAGGCAGCGGCTGCTCCACGGGTCGGACCGCTCATCGGGCGACCTCGCCGCCGCCGGACGCCCGATCCGCTTCCAACCCGGGAGTGAGCGGCCTGCCCGCCGCCATGTCTCCGAGCCGGGCCACGTTGACGGCGTCGTAGCCCTCTTCCATCCCCGGCGTCTCCAGGTAAAACGCCACCTGGTCCAGGGCGGGGTGGCACAGGAAATGGGCCAGGCCTTCGCGGCCGATCTGGCCCTCGCCGAGATGGGCGTGGCGATCATGCCGCGACCCAATCCCCGCGGTCGAATCGTTGAGGTGGACCATGGCCAGCCGTGCGAGCCCGATCTCCCTGTCGAACCTGGCCAGCAGGCCGTCGATCTCGTCGGGATTCGAGACGTCGTATCCGGCACCCCAAAGGTGGGCGACGTCCAGGCAGAAGCCGAGCCGGTCGTCGAGCCCGCGCTCGGCGGCCGCGTCGAGGATCATCGCCAGCTCCTCGATCGTGCAGCCGATCGCGAAGCCGCCGCCGGACGAGTTCTCGAGCACGATGAGCGGGCTCGCGGCATCGGTTCCGGGGGCGGGGAGCCCGTCCGCGGCGCGCTCCAGACCGTCGATGAGCCGGCGGATGCCGGCATCCCTGCCGGTTCCACGGTGCGAACCCACGTGAACGTTGACGAACTTCGCGTCGAACTCCGACGCGTGTTCGAGTTCGTGGCGGAGAAGCTGGACCGACTTGCCGAATAGCTCGTCGTCGGGACCGGCAAGGTTGATCAGGTAAGCCGCGTGGATTGCCACCGGCCCAACGTCCAGCTCCACCAGGCGACGGCGAAACGCCTCGGCTTCGGGCGGTCTCTCCGCGCGGCGCCGCCAGGCAGTTGGGTTGTCGCTGAAGATCTGCAAAGCCGAAGCGCCGATAGCGTCGGCTCGTTCGACCGCTCGGACGAGGCCAAGCCCCATCGGCAGATGCACCCCGGCGCGTCGACCGCCGGGCAGTCTGATTCGAGCCGAAGCGGAGGGGCGAGCGGTCGCGAACCCACCCGCTTCGGCTGCCACTTGTTTCGGAGTCAAGCCGCTACCGCCCCCCTCGGCGACGTTTCGTGTGTGGCGCTATCAGTCGGCCCTGGAGCCAGTCCGGCGCGGGGTGTATTCGCCACCGATCACCGGCTCGATCAACCCGAAGTCGCCATCGCTGCGCCGGTACAGGACGCACACCTTCTCCGACTCGGCGTTCACGAAGAGGAAGAAGTGATGCCCCAACTCCTCCATCCTGGCCAGCGCGTCTTCCTCGAACATGGGCTCGATCGCGAATCGTTTCGTCTTTACGATCCGCGACTTCGGGCGATCGGCCTCGGCCATGCTCTCAGGCTCTTCAGCCGAGAGGGCCCGGGCCCGGGCTTCCTCGGTCCGGACCTTGCCGCGCGGCTTCTCTCTGGCGTCCACTGCCTGGCGCTCGATGCGATCGATGACTATGTCCAGGCTGGCCTGATACGTGGGGCCCGCGGCGTGGCTACGCAGAATCTGGCCGCCGACGGTCAGCGTCGCTTCTGCGATCTGCGAGTCCGCGGTGCTGCGGTGCTGCTCGCTCGAGAACTCCACGACCGCATCGGTATCGTCGTCCAGCAATCGTTCGAGCCGGCGCATCTTGCGTTCGGCGTACTCACGAACGGGCTCCGGGACGTCGATGTTCTTGCCCTTGACGATGGTCCTCATGCCTGACCTCCGCAACGCGACTGGAGCATGCCCTGTGGACCGGTGATCAGCCGAAGCGCATGCACTTCAGGATGAGCCGCTGTCATGCGGCCAGTATAGGAGTCGGTTCTGCCCGCCGGGCCTCGGCTGTTGTCCGGGCCGCTCACGTCGCCGGCTCTTGCCGGCAGTCCCTCCGGGGTCAACGCTCGCGAGCGACCGTGACGGCCGAGACCGCCAGAGCTCCGGCGTCGTAGAGCGCTTCCGCGCAGGCGACGAGTGTCGCTCCCGTTGTCACCACGTCGTCTATAAGCACCACCCAGCGCCCGCGGACGCGGCACGCCTGCGTGGGCCCGCCGATGGCAAATGCGCCCGCTACGTTCGTCCGACGGGCCGTGCGACCCAGATCGAACTGCGGCTGCGTGTTCCGCCGTCGCTCGAGCGCCCGAATAGACGGCAGCTGCAGAAGGCGCGATGCCTCCGACGCCAGCAACACGGCCTGGTCGTAGCCCCGCCGCCTGGCTCGATCGGCATGTACCGGCACCGGCAC
Source organism: Chloroflexota bacterium (assembly GCA_003171035.1). GTDB lineage: Bacteria > Chloroflexota > Limnocylindria > Limnocylindrales > CSP1-4 > Fen-1039. The sequence goes on along the minus strand of PMXR01000098.1, from coordinate 71,706 downwards.
CAGCACCTCGCCGCCGGCTCCGGCGGCTCGCCAGCGCGTCGCCATGGCCGCGGCCAGCGGCCCGGCCAGTCGTTGCTCGCCGGCGTACTTGAGGCTGTGCAGAGCCAGCCTGACCGGGCCGGAGAACGGCGCACACCACTCCAGCTGCGCGAGTGGTATCGGCATCGCCGCCGGCAGCCCGATCGGCACTCCCGCCGGCAGGTGGAGTCGAACGTTGAGAGCGCGCCGGCAGCGCGGGCACAGAGCTTCGCCCTCGGCCGAACAGCCCGCGCAGCGAGGCGGGAATGCGACGTCGAGAAGAGACGACGCCGCTGCCGAGAAGACACCGGTATGCATCCCCGAACCGTACCGACGTCGGATCAACCGGTACGTATCGGGCGCTTATCCCGTAGCGCCGGGCAGGCGGCGGGAGAGGCCCGTTAGGCCGGATCGATCGCGATTTCGTCGCCGACGACCGTGCCGCTGGCCTCGATCGTTCCGATGGGAAGCTCCAGCACGCCCTTGGCGCCCCCAACCCGCCACACGACGCCGCGCCACGGCGGAACTGCGCGTCTGGCTGCGAGAACCGTTCGTCGCGCCATCGAGCCGTCAGACGGGGCGGACACGAATACGACGTCAATGGGAAACCTCATGAACAGCATGTGGATCCCGTTCTCACCCGGCAGCCACAGCCCGGAACCCTCCGGCAGCGAAGCACGGCCCATGAGACCCATGAACTTGGCCCAGAAAGAGGCACCGTCTTCGAGGTCTCCTGCCAGGAGATGGTTTCGGCTGACGTTGCGCGCGACCAGCCGTCGCCGGCTCATGGCACGGCGCCTGACGACATCGTCTGGATGATCGAGATGAAGGCCGGCCCGAGGATGACGATGAATAGCGAGGGGAAGATGCATCCGACCAGCGGAAACAGCATCTTGATCGGCGCCTGGGCGGCCTGCTCTTCGGCTCGCTGGCGGCGTTCGATGCGGAGCTGCTCGGACTGCACCTGAAGGACCTTCGAGATCGAGACGCCCAGGGTCTCGGCCTGGATGATCGCTCCGATGAAGTTGGAGAGAGGCTGGACGTTGGTCCTCGGAATCATGTCTCGCAGAGCGTCTCGTCTGGCCTTGCCGACGCGTACCTCGGCCAGCGCCCGGCGGAACTCGTCGGTCAACGGCCCCGGCAGCTTCTCGACCACTTTGGCCAGCGCCGCGTCGAAGCCGAGGCCCGCGCGAACGGAAATAGTCAGCAGGTCGAGCGTGTCGGGGATCATCCGCAGGATCAGCTTCTGGCGGGCCTTGATGCGGCCGCCGAGCCAGAACTCCGGGACGAGGAACCCGATCCCCAGGGCTACGAGGCCCAGGAACATGCCCGAAACAACGCTTCCGGCGAGCAGTGCGAAGAGCAGGAACACTGTCGCGCCGACGGAGATGGCCACCAGCACCTTCACGCCCATCCAGTCGGTGAGCTTGAGATCGCCGGGGTTGCCGGCCATGGCCAGCCTCTTTTCCGCCGTGTTGGTGGATGACGCGCTGGTGAGCCGAGTGCTCATCCGAGATAGCCTGGCCACGAGGGGTCGCAGAGTCCGCTCTGCGAACGGCTGCTGGAGCTCGAGTTCCTCGAGGTTCCGGGCCTGGAAGGAGCCGAGTTGGGTCAGGCGAGCCTGGACCGGATCGACCGGCGAGCTCGACGCCAGGCCCAGGAAGAGCAGCAAGATGCCGCCGCCGACGCAAACGCCAAGGATGATTGCCATGACTCTCAGACCTCAATGGCGACGATTCGCCTGATCAGCATGAAACCGACGAACATGAAGAAGCCACCGATCCCAAGGACGATCATGCCGGCCGGAAGGCCCATGATGCCTGGAGGGTTCTCGAACATTGGCTTGGTGAAGCCGGGGGCAAGCACGAACAACAGGCCCATGAGGGCGATCGGCATGCCTGCCACGACGTAGCCTGACATACGCTGCTGGGCCGTCAGGGTCCTGATTTCGCCCTTGATTCGGACGCGCTCCCGAATGGTGAAGGCGATCGAGTCGAGGATTTCGGCCAGGTTGCCGCCGACCTGGTGCTGGATCGTGATCGCCGTAGCCATCAGTTCGAGGTCGTCGGATCGCACGCGGCGGACCATGTTCTCCAGTGCCACGTCGAAGGCGAGGCCGAGGTTGACTTCACGCACGACGCGGCCGAACTCGACCGTGACCGGCGGCGTCGACTCGCGGACGACCATCTCGATGGCCTGCAGGAACGACGAGCCGGCGCGAAGGGCGTTGGCGATCAATGTGATCGTGTCCGGCAGCTGCTTGTTGAAGGCGTTGAGGCGCGAGGCGCGGCGTCGGCCGAGCCACATTCGGGGCAGGAAGAAGCCGATCACGGCGCCGATGACGAGGGCGATGCCCGTCCCGAGCGGGGCGAGAACGATGCTCAGTATGAGGAAGAGGAACGGCACGCCTACGATCGAACCGCCCCAGATGACCATGTACTCGCTGGGCCGGAGTTTGAGATCCGCTCGGGCGATGTCGCGTGCGAGGTTGGCGCCGAAGTCACGCTGCTCGACGACCCGGTTGAGTCGAGCCAGGGCGACGCTTTGCGCGAGGGCGTTGCTCAGGCCGCCGCTCCCTTGCGCCGACGCCGTGGGGGCCGCGTCATTTTTGCCGGCGGCATAGCGCTCCAATCGGGCGCTGATTCCGCCGCTCTGGCCTGAACTGGACAAGCCCAGGAAGACCAGCATTACGCCGATGAAAACCAGGATGCCAATGACGATCGCGAACATCTCGCCTCTCCCCGCCTCGCTCTGTTACGCGAACCCGAACAGGCCGCGCGGAAGGTGAATACCCATGATCTCGAACTTTTCGACGAACTTGGGCCGGATGCCCGTGGCCTTCAGTCGGCCCTGGATCTTGCCGTCGACCACGCCGGTCTGCTCGAACAGGAAGACATCCTGCATGACGACGACGTCGCCTTCCATGCCCTGGACTTCGGTGATGTACTCGATACGGCGCGTGCCGTCCTTCATACGAGTCTGGTGAACGATCAGATCCACGGCCGAAGAGACCTGCTCGCGGATGGCCCGCAGAGGCAGGTCCACGCCGGCCATGAGCACCATCGTCTCGAGGCGGGACAGCATGTCGCGGGGGGTGTTGGCGTGGCCGGTGGACATCGAGCCGTCGTGGCCCGTGTTCATGGCCTGCAGCATGTCGAGGGCTTCGCCGCCTCGGCACTCGCCGACGATGATCCGGTCGGGCCTCATTCGCAGGCAGTTGCGGACAAGTTCGCGGATCGTGATCGCGCCGCGGCCTTCGATGTTCGGTGGGCGGGACTCGAGCGTCACCACGTGCTCCTGGCGGAGCTGGAGTTCCGCCGCGTCTTCGACCGTCACGATCCGCTCATCGTTGGGAATGAACGACGAGAGAACGTTCAGGGTCGTGGTCTTGCCCGAGCCGGTGCCGCCCGAAACGAA
>PMXR01000098.1:22670-68248 GCA_003171035.1 Chloroflexota bacterium | reverse complement strand
CGGATCAGATCCTCCACCGTGAACGGCGAGGCCGAGAACTTTCGAATAGTGATGACGGGGCCGATCAACGAGAGCGGCGGGATGATGGCGTTGACGCGGGAGCCGTCGGTCAGACGGGCGTCGACCATCGGGCTGGACTCGTCGATGCGCCGGCCGATCGGGGCGATGATCCGATCGATGATGCGCATCACGTGGTCGTCGTTCTGGAAGACGACGTTGGTCAGCTCGAGTTTGCCGCTTCGCTCGATGTAGACCTGGCGCGGGCCGTTGACCATGATTTCGGTCACGGTCTCGTCTCGCAGGAGTGGCTCCAGGGGGCCGAGGCCGATGATCTCGTCGGTGATCTGCTCGAGCATACGGACGCGCTCGGCGCGAGTTAGGGCCAGGCCCTCCTCGTCGATGACGCGGCCGAAGATCTCCTCGATCTGGCGACGGACTTCAACCTGGTTGGCCAGGTCGAGCTTGGGATCGAGGTCCTGGATGACCCGAGACTGGATCCGGAACTTGACCTCGCGCAACGACTCGCGCACCGGGGCCTGGCTGAGCAGGCGCTGACCGGTGGCGGGGCCTTGGGACATGCCACCCCCGGTGGGGCTGGCCGGGCTGCTTCCGGGCGCGCCGGGGGCCACGCCTGGTCGCGCACTTTCGATTCGCTTCAGAAGGGACATCGCCTACACCCCTTGCCGGCCCTGGAACGTTCGGTGTGCCGAACGCCCTTGGGCAACTATCTCCACGCGAAGAGTGACTTGCCCTTTTGGGCAACCTTGTGGTCTTCCTCTTCGTGTGTTTCTCGACTACCGACAATCGACGCGGCCAGACGGAATACGTCCTGGGAAACCTGGCTCTCTCTGTTACTCAGGACGAACGGTACTCCACGGTTGAGGGCATACACGACAGCCCTACCGTCGCTGACTATGGTGTGGTCCACCTTGCGACCGATCGAATGCTCGACGTCCGCCACCCTGATGCCCAGGGTCGTGTCCGCCCGGTTGAGAACCAGCCGGATCTTGTGCGAGTAACCAAGCTGCTCGGCCACTTCCAGGAAGAGTCGCGTGTTCTTGATGCTCGTGATTTCAAGTGTCAGCACGGTCAAGACCACATCCGCCAGGTCCAGAATACCCAGCAGCGTGTCGTTGAACCACGCTGCGCAATCGACCACCACCAGCTCGCTGTGCTGGCGGAGGATCTCGATCACGTGCTTGACGCCGGCAGGGGTGATCAACTCGGCCATCTCCGGCGAGGCGGGTGCAAGCAGCACGCGGATGCCGGAAGAGTGGGCCTGGGTGTAAGTCTCGACTGAGTCCGGATCTCCACCCGCCTCGAGCTCCGGCGCGAGCTCGGCCATGGACTTGCCCTTGGGGTTGAGATTGAGCAGAACCGCCACGTCGCCGAACTGGAACGATCCGTCGACGAGAGTGACCTTCTTGCCGAGCTCTGAGGCAGCGGCGACGGCCAGATTGACGGCGATCGTGGTCCGGCCGACACCACCCTTGGGGCTGAACACGGCTACGATCTGGCCCTCCATGGTCGGGTCGGCGGTGCGGGCCGCCTGGGCAATGACCGCCCGACCGGCCTTCTCCTTCTCTCTGGAATAGACCTGCCGGATCGAGGCCGTGAGCTCGTCGCTGCTGAACGGCTTGACGAGGAACTCGCGGGCCCCGGCCAGCATCGAGCGGCGCAGGTAGTCGGCCTCGCCCTGGACCGACATCATCACCACGGCCGCGCTCGGAACCTGAGCCGACAGTCGCTCGGTGGCTGCGATCCCGTCCATGTCGGGCATGTTGATGTCCATCAGGATGACGTCGGGCAGGAGCTTGACGGCCTTCTCGATGGCGTCCGCGCCGGATGAGGCCGTGCCGATCACCTCGACGTCGGGCTCGAAACCGAGCAGCTTCGCGAGGTGGTCCCGAGTCTCCGGGATGTCGTCAACAATGAGGACCTGGATCCGGTCAGCCATAGAGATTGTCTGCTTCCAAAGTGCCGGAGAGGCCGATTCGCTCGGCCTCTCCCTGATGGCTCCGCCGTCTGCCGGCGAAGCGGCTTACCACTGAATCTTGTTCCCCAGCGGATTGGGCAGGCTGCTCAGCGGGTCCGGAGCAATGACCCCGTACTTGCTGACGAGCTCAGAGAAAGTGATGCCCGGGATCTGCGTGAAGGGGTTGCTCGACATCGGATCTGTGGCGTCGTCCTGGCTGGATCGCAAGGCGAAGGCCATGTCGATGTACGTCTGAGGCGCGGCCTGCTCGGCGCGCTGGGCCCAACGGATGAGCTCGGCCTGCTCGGGCGTGACCTCGACGATGGCGATCATGTGTCGGTTGTTGAACTGCACCGTCGCCGAACTCGGGTAGGCAGCCACCGCTGCCGATGAGCCGGGCGCGGCCGTAGCTTCCACCGTCCCAGAAGTAGTGGTGGGCGGCAACAAGGTCGAGAGGATCTTGCAGTTCTGGAGCACCAGCTTGGAGGTCAGGTACGAGCCGCCGGTCGCAATCTGCGTGTTGAACGAGTCCTTGGTCGAGATCGAGAGCTCGGTGACGTAGGTGGTCAGGATGATGTCGACCCGGTCGCCCGGGACGATCAACGTGCCGACTCCGTTGGTCTGGTCCAACTCCATGGAGATGCCCACGAAGCCCTTGTCGATGGCGCTGCTGAGGGACTTGCCTTCGATCGCCGAGCCCGGCGTGAGCAGGTCCGCACCGGTGACCAGGATCTGGTCCTTGACGATGTTGGTGCCGGCCACTCGGCCGATGACGTCATTCACGCTTGAGAACGTGTTGCCGCCCAGGCCGGTCAGGTCGGACATCGACTTAGAAGTGGTCTTGACCATCGTCTTGTCGATGATCGTCCCGGCCGAGATGCTCGTCGAGGCCACTACGACCTGAACCTGCGGCCCGGGGGTTGGAGTGGCAATCGCGCCGGGGCCCGCTCCGCCTCCGCCTCCGCCTCCTCCGCTTCCCGCGATAGCCACGGCCAATGCGCCGCCCCCGATGGCGATGAGAAGACCGAGCAGGATTAGCAATCTATTGGATCGCTTCACGACCACACTCCCGAGAACGATGTGACAAGTGGCACCACGGTAGCCTTGCGGTCTACCTTACTGCGACTATACCAATGGACTACGACAAGTAGGAAGGATTCTCGGAATCGGGCGGGTAAGAATGATCAACCCCGGCCGTTCTGGGCAACAAAAAAACGGGCCGCGCACTAGGCGCGGCCCGTTTTCTGTCTCGGCTGAGTTGTTACAGAGCCTTGCCGATGATGCTGAGGATGCTCTGGATGGTGCCGCTCAGGAAGAGCAGAGCCAGAACAGCCGCGATGGCGATGAGTGCGAGGATCAGAGCGTATTCCGCGAGACCCTGTGCCTTCTGGGAACGGACGAGCATCGAATGACCTCCTGATAAGAGCGCCCTCTGATGAGAGGATGACCGTGATTGTGGCTGCTGGCCGAGCCCGGCGCCACTAGCAAGATGGTAATGGGACCGGTCGGCTTCGTGCTCGTGGGAGCCGCAGGATTTGGGTCGAGGCTAGTGTGTGGTGCCAGGACGCACCCGCGTGGCCTGTGGGAGCGCTAGACCGCGGAGGCGATGAGGCTCAGCAGCGAAGACAGCTGGTCGCCGAAGAAGAGCAGGGAGACGACGCATACGACGGCCATGATGGCGAGGATGAGGCCGTATTCGATCAGCCCCTGGCCGGCCTCGGCGGAGCGGCGGAGGCGGCTGGGATGGTCTACGTGGAGCGCGGACGTCGTTCCTCGCCTCAACTGGCCGGCAGGACCAGGACGACTTCGCGGCCGTCGTCGGCAAGCTGCGCGGCGACGCCGATCGTATCGGCACGCTGCTGGATCTCGCGCCATGTGTTCGCGGGCAGTGCCAGGGGATGATTGACATGGGCCGTGCGCGTGACCTTGGCGGCGCGGGTCTCGTCGATCATTGCCTTGAGCGCTTCGGGGATGTCACGCTCGACGGCTTTGCCCTTCTTGTCGCGCTGGACCGGCTCTTCGACCTCCGGTTCCTCGGGCACGTCCGCCTCGTCTTCCCGTTTGGCCGCGATGCGGGCTTCGGTCTTGTCGGTCGACCACTCGAACCGAATCGAGATCCGGTCCGGGTGGCACGTCAGGAACCCGGTCACGGTTTCGTCGATCAGCCGGAAGATGGCACTCTCGACGTCCATCGGCAGGCGCCGGTCCGTGCCGTACGACTCGAACTCGATGGGCGTCTGCGATCGGCGGCCGCGATCGCGGGCCACGCGCCGGAGGGTGGGTACGAGCCCCAGGTCGTCGAGGACCATCGGCCGGACGTCGAAGATGAAGGTCTTCGTGGCGTCGAGCGTGTGCTGGACCATTCCGATCAGCTGCCCGATCTCGTTCTTGGCCTGGGAGGGGTCGCGGTCGAGCAACCTCTCCACGATCTGGGCCTGCAGGACGATGTTGGTCAGGCTCTGGGCCGGCCCGTCGTGCATGGCCCGGGCGATCTCGCGCCGCATATCCTCCTGCGCGGCCAGGACGAGCCGCGAGACGGCCGGCGGGAGCGGCGTGCTGGTGTCGAGCTTGTCCGGCGTGTGCTGCGGCATCGCGCCGCCCATCGAGGCTCGATCGAGCTCGGCGCTGTAGCGGCGCAGGCTCTCCCGAAACCGGGACAGGATCTTCAGCTTGCCCTCGAGGATGTCGACCTGCGCCTCCATGATCGCGGAGCGCTTGGTCAGGGCGATGAGCTGATCGCTCGCCTCCTCGTCCTCGGTGCCCTCCTTGCCCTTGGCGGCGGGGCTGCGTTTGTCGGCGGCCTGAGCCCGCTTCTGCTCGTGGCGGCTCGCCTCGGTGCGGGCCTGATTGACGAGCAGCTCGATCTCGCCGATCTCCCGGGTCAGGAGATCGACTTCGCGTCTGGCCCGCTCCGCGATTTCGAGTAGCGGAAGTGGGAGTGGGTCGATGGCCACGTGAGGCTCAGTCCTCGGGCATGCGGATCCAGCCCTGGCGCATGGCGTAGACGACGGCTTGGGTGCGGTCGTTGACGCTGAGCTTGCGCAGGATGCTGGACATATGGTTCTTGACGGTCTGCTCGCTGATCGAGAGCGCGTATGCCACTTGCTTGTTGGTCATGCCCTGAGCGATGTTGTCGAGGATCTCGACTTCCCTGGGCGACAGGGGAGCGAAGATCGGGGCCGCTTCCTGGCCGTAGATCGCCAGCTCGCGGAACTCCTTGAGGACGCGGCTTGCGACCGCCGGCTTGGCGAAGACCTTGTCGTTGATCAGGTACTCGCCGCCGGCGACGCGGTGGATTATCGCAACCAGATCGTCCGGGGCGACGTCTTTGAGGATGAACGCGGCAGCGCCCGCCTTGATGGCGTCGAACAGCGCGTCCTCGTCCTCGCTAACGGCCAGAACGATGATCCCGGCCGACGGGAGTTCGCGCTTGATACGTTGGGTCGTCTCGATGCCGCCGGGGGCGGGCAGGGAGAGATCCATGAGGATGATGTCGGGCGAAAGCTGGACCGACAGATCGAACGCGCCCCGGGTGTCATCGGCCTCGCCGATGATCTCGAAACCGGCTTCTCGCTCCAGGATGTTGCGCATCCCGACGCGGAAGAGCGCGTGGTCGTCCACGAGCAGGATCGTGGTCTTCTCTCCGGTCCGGCCACCCGGGCCCGGCCGGCGCCGCTCTGGGCCGGCGTAGTCCATCGAACTCATTCGCTCTCCTCTCCCACTGGGATCGACAAGCTGACAACCGTTCCGCCGCCAGGCCGGGACCGAACTTCGAACTGCGCACCTACGAGTTCGGCTCGCTCCCGCATGAACTGAAGACCAAAGTTACGCCGGCCCCTCGCGGCGACCGCGGCTACTTCGAAGCCGCGCCCGTCGTCGGAGACTTCGAGAAGCCAGTTTGACGACTCGAGACGTGTAGAGACGACAGTACGACTTGAAGCCGCATGTTTGCGTACGTTTTGCAGGGCCTCCTGCACGATCCGCAGGACGGCCGTCTGCTGTGTCGGAGTCAGGCCGTCGGTGGGCGCGGTCAGGTCGGTCTGGACGGTCGCGCCCGCCAGAGCCGCCATGCTCTCGACCGCGTCCATGATCGAGCCGTCGAGCCCGAGCTCGTCGAGCAGCGGCGGCCGGAGCTGGCTGATGAACGTCCGGACCTCGCCGAGCTCCCGGCGCAGGATCTCCCGCAGGAAATGCAGCTCGCTGGCGGCCATGCGCTGGTCTTCGTTGAGGACACGCTCGATGTACTCGACCTGGAAGATCGCGTTCGATAGCGCCTGGGCCGGACCGTCGTGGACTTCCTGGGCCAGCCGCGAGCGCTCGGCCTCCTGGGCCTGCACTATCCGCATCTGCATGTCCGTGGCGAGACCCGATCCCGAAACCTCGGAAATCAGACTGGCGTCGCCGCGCTCGAGGAAGAGCCAGGCGTTCTCCATGCTTCGAACCGAAAGCTCGAGTTTGGAGAGTTCCTGCTGGTGGCGACCGAGGTCGGCCGTGAGGCGCTCGACCTCAGCGCGCAGGGCCCTCTGGCGGGCATCCTCTGCCCCGGCTTCGGCGGCGGCTGCCGGATCGGCTGCCTTGTCCCCATGTGAAAGCGGGGCGCGGTCCGCAACTTCGACCTCGTCGCGGAGACGATGCCATCGACCCAGAGTGTCGCGATACGCCTCGCGATATCTCTCGGTTACGGAGCGGAGATTGTTGGCACCGTAGCCCAACGTGGACTTGGCTTCGGCATACAGCTCGTCGAAGCGAGAGTCGCGCGATTCTGCGGTGCCTCGGGCGGCGTCCATACCTTTCGGAGTATACGGGCCCTCTCTCATGTGCAGACGATCCTATAAACGCGGATTGAGGCCAGAGGCGATCCATTTGCAGGCTTGTGGCCCGAGATATCGGTCAGCGGCACTTCCTGGAAGCATTTCGTGTCCGGTTGTTGGCCGCTGAGTATTTGCGGCCACTCTCTGTCCGTGCCCTCCCGGACGACCAGAAGCCTCGCACCGAAGCGGTTGGCCAGCGCCACAACCGAGCTGGGCGATTCCTCCGGCAGGGCCAGAGTCCTGACCCCGGTCGCTTCGGCCAGCCAGATCGGCGCGTCGGTGATCACCGGAGCGGCGTTGTCCAGGGGAACGCCTGCCCGGGCCATTGCCGCCGGCAGGGCCTCGTATCGCGCCGCCACGTCCTCGGCCTGGCGGGAGATGGTGCCGATGGAGATCGCGCACAACGGCCCGATTGCGGCGATCGCAAAAGCGGGGCCGAGCCACGCCACCGGTCGGGTCCAGTGGCGGATCCTGCCGATGCGGACGATCAACTCATCGAGAGTCACGACCGCGCAAACGGAGAGCAATACGAACGCGGAGCCGGCGGCGTGGAGGAACGTTCCCGAGAGCGTCGCAACCGGAAATGCCAGGCTCGTCACTGCGAACGTGAACACCGAAGCCAGAACCAGCGGCCGCAGAGCCGAGCGTCGCCCCACCCACGGCAGCGCCACCAATCCCACGAGCCCCACCGGAAAGGCGGTGATGAGCAGGACTCCAAACAGGTCGTTGGCTGTGCCCGCGGCATAGATGTCGGCCAGGGCCGCCGGGCCGGCCGACAGGAAACGCGTCAGCGTGGGTGGGTCGCTGTAGGCGAAGATGTCCGTGGAGTGCAGATAGAGCGCATTGCCGATCGTCTGTCCGGGCAGTGGCGTGCCGAACGCCAGCCAGTCGCGCGCCACCCACGGCACCACCACCAGGACGGCGACTAACGCCGGGACGGCAATCAGGCCGGCTCGCCGCCCGCGACTGCCCGGCGTCCACAGCCACGCGACCGCGGCCCAGGAGAGCGCCAGCCAGATGGCCTCGCTGCGCGTTAGGGCGGCGAGGCCGAGCAGCAGCCCCAGCGCGAGGAGACGGCGATCGAACCGGGCCGGGGACGTCGTACCCGACGCCGCGCCCGTCGTACCCGACGCCGCGCCCGTCGTACCCGACGCCGCGCCAGTCGCGCCGGCCGCGCCGGCGGCGATCCGCGTCATCAGCAGGCACGCTGCCAGCGACAGAGCCGCGAAAAGGGCCGTGGAATCGGGCAGGGCCGCATACATGACGAGTGGGCCGAGGGCGGCCGCCACCAATCCTGTGCCCACGCCCATTGTCCGTGCCCGCCCCACCGGCAGATGCATCTCCGCGGCTACGTCGGCGCCGAGCCGCCAGGCGAGGACCGCCACAACGGAACCGGCCAGCACCGACACCACCTGCGCCGCCCGGAACCACTCGGCGGCGCCGAGCAGTGCCGCGGGGATAGCCTCCAGCAGCGACGGCAGCGGCAGCCATAGCTCGAATGCGGCCCTCGGCACGACCAGCGGCTGCGTCTGGTAGCTCCACAGAGCGTTGCTGATCAGGCCGCGTCCCTCGGCTAGATTCCGGGCGACGCCGGCGTAGTAGGCCGTGTCCTCGGGCACCGGAAAGCGGACCATCGCCGCCGCAACGATCCGGATGACCAGCGCGACGGCGAATACGGCTGCGGCGCTGAGCCAGGCTTCGCGGCGGGTCACGGGACTGTGCCAGTGCCGCCGACTCCGCAACGGGTGTCGCCGGCCACGGTGCAGACCGGGTAGATGGCAAGTGCCGGCGTGGCATCGACAATCGGATCGCCCGTCAGTTTGCCTGTATACGGAATGGTGAAGATCGGCTTGCCAATCCACGCCGGCCGCACTTGCTCTTCCATCACCGGAACCATCGAGTCGACGATGTACGCCCGCTGGAGAACCAGCCAACGGATGTTGTAGTCGACCGCGACTTCATGAGCGACGTCGAGTGAATCGGTCGGGGTCATGACGCCGCCTCGGCTGGTGAAGTACTCGAAGCCCGCCGGGTCGGCGCTGAGGAGCAAGTCGGTCTGCGGTGCTCCGGCTTGGTCCAACGCCTGACCGGCGGCGATGATGTCGTCCCGATCGGCGTTCCAATTCGGCAGCGCCAGTCCGGTGAATGCGACCGCGGTGAAGATGACAGACGCGGTCGTAGCGACCAGGAAGAGCCTGGCCGCGCCCTCTTCGGTCCAGCTCGGCCTGTGGCGAGCGGTCCACCCGGACGCCAGAACCGCACCCTCGAGGGCGAGGATGAAGGTGAACGGGACCAGAGCTACGGCCGAGTGAAGGAACGTTCCATACGGCACGTGCACCGCAAAGAGCAGGCCCGAGGCGGCGAAGAGAAGGGCGGCGTAGGTGAAGAACGGTCCGAAATCGACCGACCGCCGCTGAGCCCAGGCGCCGATCAGAACCAGAGGCGTGATCACGATCGGGCAGGCGATCACGAAGTAGATCTGAAGCGCGGAAACGAGGCCGAGCACTCGACTTTGGAGCAGAGGCCCGATGCCCTGACCCAGGAAGCTCGACAGGGTCGCCGGCGTTGTGACGCTGTCCATCTGCTCGTAGGTCCGGACAAGCAGGATCCGGCCCGAACTCATCGACGGCGAAATGCTCCCGAAGACCGACAGCTGGTGCAGATACCAGGGCACCATGACGACCAGAAAGAGCCCGACACAGGCGAAGGCGAACCTCCAAGGAATGGCCGGCATTCGGCCGCCCTTCGATCGCCAAACGTGCCAGCGATCCCAGACGAAGGCGAGCCCGACTGCCGCGCCGATCAAGATGCCGTCGTTTCGGGCCAGTGTCGCCAACCCGACCATCAGTCCGGCGACTGCGTACGCCCAGTGGTGGCCTCTGAGGCCTCGAACCGTCAGCCACAGCGCTGCCATGCCGAGCGGCTGGTAGAGGGAGAGCGTGTCCGGCTGAGCCATGAATAGCGTGGCGGCGGCCGGCACGGCGACGGCGATCCCGGCCGCGAGCGCGATCCGCGGGGAGCAGCCGATCTCACGAGCCATGAGCCACGTCATCGGTGCCGCGAGCGAGCCCAGGACGGTGAACGGGATGATCGACGCCAGGGTCGTAGGCCCGAGGAGCCACATCGTGGGGAGTTGGATCACTGCCGCCAGCGGCATCCAGTGGGCGTTGCTCGCGATGGGCAGCATCGGGTGAGCCGGAATGCGGCCGCCGACATCGACGAACGACCAGATGAAGTCGATGCTGAAGCCGTGCCCGGCCTGGAGCGCCCGTGCGACGTCGACGTAGTAATACGCGTCGGGGTAGGCGGCGTCGGGGTGCAGCCCGAACACAACGCCCCGGACGATCAGGGCTAGGGCAAAGAGACCGAATGGGATCCGCACGGCGAGGCAGCGTAGCATCGGCCGGGTCATACTCCATCGGTACGAACGACCTATCGGTTCCGCTCAGGGTATGGGACCCGGGCCGCCGGCGGCGAGAGAGTGCGGCCACTCCGTCCTGCCCGTAAACTCCCGCTCATGGTTTCAAGCCTGGGCATCATGCTGCCGGCGTACAACGAAGAGAGTCGTCTGGGCCCGGCGTTGGACGAGTTGTTCGCGTTTCTGTGCGCCGCCGGAACGGACGCGTTGCCGAGGGCCGTCAGCGTGCTCGTCGTCGACGACGGCAGTACCGACGGGACCGCGGCACTTGTCAGGGCCAGGCCCGAGTTCGTGGAAGGTGGCGCCGGACCGGCGAAGCCCGACTGTCCGACGCTGCGGCTGCTCTCGATCGCCCACCGAGGCAAGGGTTCGGCGGTGCGGGCCGGGATGCTGGCCTGCGACGGCGACCTTCTTGTCTTCGCCGATGCCGACATGGCGACTCCCCCCGATCAGCTCTACAAGCTCGTCGCGGCACTCGATTCGGCTGACGTTGCGCTGGGCACCCGCATCCAGCCGGACGGCTCCGACATGCGGGCCACCCAGCCACACTTCAGACGGATGGTCGGGCGGCTCTTCCGGCTCGCTGCGCAGATCTGGGTGACGGGGCCGGTGCGGGACACGCAGTGCGGTTTCAAGGGCTTCCGTCGGGCGGCGGCGCTCGACCTGTTCGGCCGGCTGAGGATCACGAGCATCGTCTTCGATGTCGACCTGATCTACCTGGCCCGCCACCGCGGCTACCGGATCTCGATCGTGCCGATCGTCTGGGCGGACCGCCGCGGTTCGCGCATGCATCCGAGTGTCGGTCTGGCTGTGCGCGTCGCCTGGGATCTAGTGCGGATCCGCTTCGTCCATCGCGGCATCCGCACAGTTGCCGCCGCCGCCATCCTGCCGCCCCCACCCGATACCGCCCGCGGCGCCGTCCGCCCGGCCGATGCCGGCCCGAAGGCATCCCGCCGGCCATGACCGCCAACGCGACGGCGGGACGATCCCGGCGGCCGCTCGCCGAATTCATCGTGCCGGTCGGCTCGGTGACGCTGCTCGTTCTGATGCTGGGGCTCGTTCTCGCTTCGGCCGGCAAGACACTCGGCTACGACTACACGTGCTACGAGAGCGCGGCCCGGCATCTCCTCGACGGCAAACCCATCTACGACAATTCCTTCGCGATCAACGTCGGTACGTGCCCGGGCACGTATACATACCCGCCTGCGTTCGCGGTCGGCCTCGTGCCGTGGCTCCTCTTTGGGGGAGCGGCCGCGGGTGCGTGGTGCGTCGCCATGGCGGCGTGCTTTCTGGCCGGTGTCGCCGCGCTGCCCGTCCGCCGCGACGTCCGCTGGCTCGTGGTCATCGTGGCTGCGATCGACTGGCCGCTCCTCTACGCCGTGAAGCTCGGCCAGGTGGAGCCGCTCCTCTTCCTCGGGTTTGCGGCTGCGTGGCGCTGGATGGACCGGCCGGCGGTGGTGGGCGTCGCCACGGCCCTTGGGGCGCTGGTCAAGGTCCAGCCCGGGTTGCTCGGCGTGTGGGCCCTGGTCACGCGGCGGTATCGGGCCGTGGCCTGGGCCGCGGTCTTGACCGTGGCGCTGGCCGGGGCGGCCACTCTGGCCACGGGCCTGGCGGCCTGGGGCACTTACCTGGACCTGATCCGGGGTCTCAGCGGGACTTTGTCCCTCGCCCACAACTTCGCTCCCGGAGCGGCCGCTCATCTTGCGGGCGCCTCGGACGGCGTGGCGGCGGCCGTCCAGATTGGTTCCGTGGCGCTGGCTGTGGCGGCCCTTCTGGCGGCATGGCGCTGGGCGTCGCCCGTCGCCGGCTTGCAGGTGACCGTCGTCGCCAGCCAGCTGCTCTCGGCGCCGTTGCGGGACCACTACGCGGTCTTGCTGCTGCTCCCCGTCGCGTGGCTCGTCGGACGCGGCCGGACCTGGGCGGCGCTGATCCCGCTGCTCGGCTGGATCGCGCTATTCGCCTACGCCGACTCCGACTCCCCGAACTGGCTCGCGACCGCGAGCATCCCCCTGACGTTCTTCGGGGTTCTGGCGCTTCTGCTTTGGGAAGCGTTCCGCGAGAGGCGCGAAGGGCGGGATCTGCGCGAAGGGCAGGATCCGCGCGAGGTGGCACCGACCACGGCACCGGCACCGGCCACGGCACCGGCCACGGCACCGTCCGAGACCGCGCGGATCGGCTGAGTTTGTGTCGCCTCGTGGGCGGTCGTTTGCGCGGCAACGATCTGCGGTGCGGGTTGGGGTTGTGGTGATATCCTCGGGGCTGTGACCCCTCGCTCGCTCGCCGAACGCCGAGATCGTTCGCGCCCCGGAATCGACCCGTCGATGACCACTCAGACCGGCTCCGGGCTCGTTGCGATTCGACGCGCGTTCGAGTCGATCCCCGGCGAGACGTGGGACTCCGTCGCCGCCCGAACTCCGATGGCCACGCCCTTCTCGCGCCACTGCGTCCAGCGGGCCTGGTGGGACGCCTACGGCGCCACGGCGCACGACCAGACGCTCGTGGTGGTGGACTCGGCCGCGCCCGATGCGATCGTCGGCATCGTGCCGCTGATGCATCGCCACGAGATCGAGCCGGGTGATGTGGCGGCGCGGACCACGATCCGCCACCGGCCCGGCTGCGAATTGCGGCCGGTGCCCGAATCGGCGACGGCCGTGTTCTTCGGGGCGTCGTACCACGCCGACTACGCCACCGTGCTGGCCGCGCCGTCCGATCTAAACGCCGTGTGCGATGCCGTGGCCGAGACTCTCGCGATGCAAGATGCCACTCGCTGGGACGTAGTCGACCTGCGCCGGCTGCGTGCCGGCGACCCGGCGACAGACGCCCTCGCCAAGTCGCTGGAATGGGCTTCCCCGCAGGCCGGCTGGATCGTGACTCGGGAGCAGGAAGACGTCTGCCCGGTGGTGACGCTTGTGCCCGGCATGGACTACGAGGGTTATCTCGGCACCCTCGGAGGCAAGGAACGCCACGAGATCAGGCGCAAGGTTCGCCGCGCGGAGGCTGCCGGTGAGGTTCTCCTCGAGTCGTCGGTCCAGCCGATCAACGACCTGGAGGCGTTCGTCGATCTCCACCAGAAGCGCTGGGGCGACGACGGTCTCTTCCCGCCGACCGAAGGCGGCGCAGCGAGCCGCCGCTTCTTCGCAGCCCTGTTCGAGGACTGCGCGCCCTCGGGCCTAGTGGACCTCAGTTTCCTGACGGTCGGCGGCCGCCGTATCGCCGCCGGAGTCACGTTCGACGACGGCGAAGCCGTCTACTACTACAACGCCGGCATCGAGCCCGACGCGCGAGAGCTATCTCCGGGAGTGGTAATGGTCGCCCGCTACATCCAAAGAGCCATAGAGCTCGGCCGAACCCGCCTCGATTTCCTGCGCGGCGACGAGCCCTACAAGTACGAATGGGGCGCCGTCGACGCGCCGATCGAGCGCCTGCTCGTCCAGAGAACGGCTCCTGCCGCCGAGGGTTTGTAGAGATGGGCGCCGATCTTTCCAACGATCCCTGCGGCGAAACGGCCGTCGTCCGGCCGCCGATCAGCGGCGGTCGGGTCCGGGTCGTCGAAGTCATGGCCACCGGCACGAACGGTGGAGCGCAGGAACACGTCTACTCGCTGGTGAACCGGATGGACCGCGAGCGGTACGACGTTCGCGTGGTCTCGCTCTCGCACGGCAGCAGTGTCCGCCGGCTGGAGAAGGCGGGGATCGACGTCAGTGTCATCGACGAGCCGGACGATCGGGCCGCCGTCAGGGCTCTGGCCGAAATGCTGGCGCCGATAGAGCCGGAAGTGATCCACAACCACATGTTCCGGGCCGAGGTGGTGGGAACTCGCACCGCGCTGCTGCTGGGCGAGATGGGCTGCAAGCGTCCCGGCGTGATCTCGACGATCCACTCGAGCCGGATCCGCTGCGTCGAGGAACGCCAGACGCTCCGCCAGCTCACGCCGCTGATGGATAGGTTGATCGTGGTGTCCAAGGCGATCGAGCGGAAGATCCGCGAGGAGGGCCGCTACGGAGCGCCGGTCAGCCTGATCTACAACGGCGTGGACATGCAGCGCTACAACCACCAGCAGCCGTGCTGCACGTTCCGTGAGGAATTCGGGATCCCCGAGGGCGTCCCAGTAGTCGGTGTCGTGGCGAGGCTCGAGGCGGAGAAGGGTCACCGAACCTTGATCGACGCCTGGCCGGTCGTGCTGGCCTCGCATCCGGAGGCGTGGCTGCTGGTCGTAGGCGAGGGGTCGGAACGCAACTCGCTCGAAGCCCAGGCGGCGTCGCTCGGAATCTCCAATCGAGTCGTCTTCACCGGCAGGCGCGAGGACGTTCCGGCGGTCACCGCCGCGCTCGATGTCGCGGTGCTGCCGTCCTACCGAGAGGCGCAGGGCCTGAGCGTGCTCGAGGCGATGGCGTTGAGCCGGCCGGTGATTGCGTCGAACGTGGGCGGAATCCCGGAGATGATCGAAGAGGGCGTCAGTGGATTGATGGTTCCGCCCGGCGACTGCGACGCGCTGGCGGGCGCGATAGTGCGGCTGCTTTCGGATCACCCGCTGGCGGACATGCTGGCCAGGCGCGGCCACGACCTGGTCCACGAACGCTTCTGCATCGAACTGATGACGAGCTCGATCGAGTCGCTCTACGACGAGATGGCGCTCAAGATGCGATCTTCGACGCGAGTGGCCCGGTAGGGAACGGCGGCGTTCAGACGGCCCTGAGATGGGTCCTTCGGGTTATTCGGGTCGCTCGGGCCTGGACCGGAGCGACTGCCGGCCGGGCCATTTCCGGCGACCCACGGCGGCCTCGCGGAAGCCGGCCGCGCCGAGCAAGGGTACGAAGACGCACCCGCCGCAGTCGCGCGTTTCGAAATCGTCGCCGTGGCGGGTCACGAGCGTGAGCTCCTGGCGCTGCGACGGCCCAACCGGAACCACCAGGCGGCCGCCGTCGGAGAGCTGGCCGGGCAGCAGGCGGGGAACTACGGGGGCCGCGGCCGTCACGATGATGGCATCGAACGGCGCGTCCTCAGGGCGGCCGACGCTGCCGTCGCCGACGACCACGCGGACGCTGCCGCCGAGCTCCAGCCCCTCGAGACGGTCACGGGCGGCATCGGCGAGCGGCGCGTGCCGCTCAATCGAAACGACCGAACAACCGAGCCGGGCCAGAACCGCGGCCTGATAGCCGGAGCCGGTCCCAACCTCCAGAACGTGCATGCCCGGCGTCGGCTGGAGCAACTCCGTCATGCGGGCGACCATGTAGGGCTGGCTGATCGTCTGCCCCAGGTCGATCGGCAGGGCGTCGTCCATGTAGGCGTGAGCCTCCAGCTTGGGCGGTATGAACAGCTCGCGGGGCAGAGAAGCCATAACCGCCAGCACGCGCTCGTCGGCTATGCCGCGGTGCCGCAACTGGCGGTCCACCATTTCCGCTCGAAGCTGTGCCGATCGGGCCGGGTTCACGTCGGCGACGATACGCCGAAGAGCCCGGAACGTCTCGTTCCGGGCTGTCGGTCGTCGGCCGGTCGAGGGCTCGGTCTCGAGCCGCGATCTAGTTGGACGGGGCTGCGCTCGCAGAGGCGCTGGCCGTGGGCGCGGCGGTTGCCGTCGCGGTCGGCGCTGCCGAGATCGTTGCCGAAGCTGCCGAACTGGGCGTCGCCTGAGCCGTCGGAACGACCAGCGGCTTCAGCGAGGGTCCGGCTGCCTGCGGCACGACGCCGCCGAGCCACGCCACTGCGAGCACGCCGATGAGGGCGGCAGCGCACAAGAGGGCGTAGATCGCGGACGGCCGGTCGTCGATCCTGACTCGTTCGTGCGAGTCACGGAGCGAGCCCATCGGGTGCTTCTCGCCTTCGTGCTCCTGGGCGCGGCCACGGCCGAAGCCGAATCGCCGCGAACCGGAAGCGGCGGCCGCACCTGCTGCCTCGAACTCGCCTTCGTCCTCGTCGCCTTGGGCTTCGGCGGACTCGTCGGGCTCTTCTTCGGACTCTTCGTCCGGCAGATCCGCGTCGTACAAGGGCTTGGTGTCTTGGTCCTTGGTGGGGTCGGCCATTGCCGTCGTGTTACTCCTGATTAGGCGTTTGAGCGGATGCGAGCCGCCCGTGGTGACGGTCTCGGGCGCATCACTGTTCGGCAGTTTAGCCGACACGTCAGGTTGCCGCGTTGCATTGATGCGCGCCGGACTTGATCCGTGCCGGCGGCACTGCGCGGTCAGGCCCGCCGAATCGGGCGAACCGCCAGCCCCGCGAGGCCGGCGGCCGCGGTTGCGAGCCCGCATACGGCCAGGACCGGCCGCAGACCCAGGGCTTGGGCCATGCCGCCGGAAGTGGCCATTGCCACGGCCAGGACCGCGTTCACCACCGCCAGCCGGATCGCCACGACGCGGCCGAGGATCTCGCCCGGAGTGCGTTGCTGGAAGAGCGTCTGGCTCGGGACGACGAACGTCACGTTTGCCAGACCGATTCCGGCCGCCAGAACCAGGGCTACGATCAGGTGACCGGTCACCGACAGGGCGGCAAGCATGATTCCGAGGGCGGTGAAGGCGACGATGATGGCCGGCCCCTTGGGCAGACGTGCGGCCATTCCGCCGAGAATCACGCCGCCGACGACGAGGCCCGCGCCCATCGCCATCTCGAAGAAGCCGTAGGCCGCCGGCGCGTCCATCCCGTTGAGAGCCAGCGATGCCACCAGCAGCGGCGACAGTGCCGTGAGGGCGCCAAGGCCGAATTCGGCGATTGCGGCCTGGATGGTCGTGGCCATCAGCACCGACTCGGCTCGCAGGAACCGCCAGCCCTCGGCCATCTCGCCGAGAATCGAGGTGGCGGGAGCGTCCGCGGGGATTGTGGCTGTGGCGCCGGGGATCGTGGCGGCCGTGGCGCCGCGGACGATCGGCGGGATCGCGACTGCCGCGACAAGCGCCGCGGAGGCAAGGTAGCTTGCGCCGTCCACCCAGAACGCGAGGGCCAGGGACGAGCCGAGGAACGCGACGAAGAGGCCGCCCAGTCCGTAGCCGGCGAGATCGCTGACCGTGTCCGCCACCCACATCGCCGAGTTGGCCGGGAGCAGATCCTCATCGGCTACGACCTGCGGCAGCGCGGCGGCACGGGCCGGCCGGAAGAACGACGACACAGCCGACAGCCCGAAGACAAGGACCACGACAAGACCCACGCTCAGTCCGGAGGCCATTGGGATCAGCCCGACGATCACGGCACGCGCCAGGTCCGAGCCGACCATGACCCACTTTCGGTTCCAGCGGTCGACCAGTGCGCCGGCGAAGGGCCCGACCAGCGTGGCCGGTACCGTCATCGCGGCGAAGACCAGGCCGAGTGCCAGGGGTGAGCTGTTCGTTGCTCGGGCTACAAGGAACACCAGCGCAACCTGGTGGATTCGGTCGCCCAGGGAGCTGATCACCTGGCTGAGCCACATGGCCGAGAAGGCGCCGTTCGTGGACAGCCGAATGTATGGGTTCCTGAGCGCGCCCCTGTGCAGAGCGGCGATGGCCGGCGCGGGGCCTCCCGGCTCGATCGCGGCCGCCACCGATAGTGGCCCGCGGACCAGAGCAGCAAAGACGAAAGCGGCCAGCCCGGCGCCCAGCAGCAGGTCGCCTACCGACGCCACGGACTGCAGGATCGGGATCGGGACGGGAATGATGTCTGCCAGCGGTCCGCCGTGGCCGAAGAAGGCGGCGTCGACCGGCCCGTCGAGCATGCGGTGGAAGCCGGAGTGGATGGCGTTCGGATCGAAGCCGGCAGCGGCAAGGCTGGGCTGCCAGACCGGCATCCAGCCGCCGTTGACGACGATCGCGATGCCGTTGGCGGCTGTCCCAAGCGCGGCGGCGGTCAGACCGGGCAGCGACCGATTGGCAAGCAAGGCGAGCACGAGCGCCAAATATGCAGGGACCAACAGCCACAGCCGCCGCGAATCGGGAATCGCGCCGGCCGAGAGGACCGCGTCCAGGATCATCAGGCCGACCGCCGACAAGATCAGGACCGGGAGCCAGCGCAGGCGGACCGCGATCACGTTGTCGAGGCTGCCGCCCAGGAGCAGGCCGAGTACCAGCCCCAATAGAACGCCGAACGCGGGCATGGTCAGGCTGTGGCGGGTCGCGAATGCGACGGATCGGCGGGGATGGTGCCGGCATCGAGGGCTGGTGGCGGCGTGGACACGGCCTGGGCAAGCTGGCCGGCAACCTGAGCGATGAGCGGCAATTCCCGGATCTCCGGGCGACCCGGGTCCGGCATGTCGAGCACCCATTTTGTCCGCACGAATGCGTCGACCACGTCCGGGTCGAACTGGATGCCGCCGAACTTGCGCAACTCCACCAGCGCCTGCTGCGGTGTGAGCGGCGTCATGCGGTAGGGCCTGGCCGCGGTCATGGCCTCGAATGCATCGGCCACGTGCAGGATTCGGGCCAGCCGCGGGATCTCGTCCGCGACGAGCCGGTCCGGATAGCCCGATCCGTTGAACCACTCGTGGTGGTGGCGAATGATCGGCAGCTCCGGCGCGAGGCGATGGACGGGCGTGATGATCTCCGCGCCCAACACGGGGTGGAGGTTCATCATGGCGCGCTCGTCGCGAGTCAGGCGTTCCTGCTTGAGCAGCACGGAGTCCGGCACGCCGATCTTGCCGATGTCATGCAGCAGCCCGCCCCACTCCAGCGCCTCGAGCTCGTCGTCGCTGACCTTCATTACCTTGCCGATGTCCATCGCGATCTTCTGGACGCGATGGCTGTGGCCGCTGGTGAAGGTGTCCCTCTTGTCCACTGCCTCGGCCAGGCTCCGGACGGTTTCGGTGAACATCTCCCGCACTTCCACGAACCGCTGATACGCGAGGCGCGTCGTGTACAGCGGCAGTGCAAACAGCAGGACCGCCCACCACCCGGCCTTGACGTACATCTGGGCCATCAGCCAAGCGATCGGAGCGAGGGCGAGCATGCTGACCCATCCCCCAGCGTCTGCCCGCAGTGATGCTGAGAAGCGTTTGCCTGACCTCAGCGACAGGAATGTTGCCGCGAGCATGTAGTTGAGGAAGAAGAATATCGACGCTGCTCCGAGGGTCGCCAAGAAGTCCACGACGGCCAGTTGTCGGCCAGGGATCTCTTGGAGAACCATCGCACCCAGTATTGCGGGCGCCATGATCAGAGCATGGTTCGCGACTGCTCCATACCATGGCACCTCGCCGCGAAGCTCTCGCCTCTGCGTGGTGCCAATCAGGGCCGTGAGTCCTGCTACGGCTGGCCCACCAACGCTCATTGCTGCCACGATTGGCGCAAACGAGACATCTACCAGGCTGCCGCCAGGCATCCGCACAGCTAGAGAGGATCCCGCCAGAGAAAGGGCAATCCAGAACACGAGCCCGAGCCATATGCCATAGGGCACGCGAGCAATCGAAACCGCGGCGTCGATACGATAGAGCGACACCGCGGCCAAGAGGAGCACCCCGCTCCCAAGAGCTATCAGCGCTATACACGCTCCGAGGCGACGGCTCATCACGACTCCTCGCTCAGGTTCGGGACACTAACCTGGCATCGAGCCGCGCGGCTATAGGAACGATGTACTCAGAATGCCCTATGGCTGGCTCCGCCAACCGACACAACGAGTAGTGCGGACATCAGGGTGCTGATGGAATCCAAAAGACGATGCATGGCTACAGCCAGACTCTGCCAGACTGCTCGGGCGACACGGGAGTCTCCAGATTACGGCAACGCGCGGCGGGTTGCACTGGCGGCTAGGCCCAGCCCAAGTGCCCGAGTTCGGCTGGAACCTCGAAGCGTCCTCGCGTCGTCAGTCCGGTAGCCATTGGTGCGGTTTGGCCCCGAACCTATAGGACGCTACCTGCCCAAAAGTACCAGGGTCAATACTTCGATTGCCCTACACCCTGGCTGCCTCAGATGGACTCCAGTGGCGGTGGCTCCATGCCAAGCTGCTCGCGCATGACTCCGGCGTAGTGGACATACTGCTCGGCCGCCGCTGCATGTGCACCCATGCGCCTGTACAGCCGCAGCAGACACAGTTCGATCTGCTCCGCTTCCGGGTCGGCCTGCAGGGCGAGCTGCGCCACGGTGAGCGCACGATCGAACGCACCCGCCCTTGTGTCGGAAGTGATGGCGCGCTCGATGCGATCTAGGTAGCTGGCGTGAAGAGTCTCCCTGAAGGAGGAGGCCCACTCGTCGTACGTGAAATCGACCGCATATGGCCCGGCGTACGACTCGGCCAATTGGACGACAAGCTGCGGCGACGGGTCTTTGCGAATCGCGGCAATGAGCGCCGAACAGTCGGTGCTTCGGCAGCCAACGAGTTCCCGATCGAGCCAGATCAGGTCGGCTCGGCTTCGTATGTAGCCAGCACTCGTGTCGTCGTTGGCGTCCGGCTCCAGAACGTGCCTCAGGAAGTAAGCGGACTGGTTCAGCGAGTTGGCGCCCGCCTCAGGATCCATGTCGGGCCAGAGCGCTTCGAAGACCTGCTCTCGTGTCGCCGTGAACTGCGGACGGGTGAGAAGGAAGCAAAGCAGCGAAAGGACCTTCTTTCGGATCTCCGTACCCGGCACGAGCAACTCTCCGACCCTCAGGGCCACTCGGCCGAGGTCTTCGACATAGACCCTTGGAGCGAGACGGCTGCAAAGTGATCGACCGACATCCGGCATTCGAAGGCTTTTCTTCTTCCGGAGTACAACGAGGCAAGCGATGTCGTCGGCGTCGCCCACGAGCTCCAACAAGTCCGCCATGCGCCGGGTCTCTTTCGGGCTCGCTCCTTCCATCTTGAACGTCTCCCTCAGCGCCGAGCGCCACCGTTCTGGGCGGAGCGTGGCCTCCTTGGTAACGAGGGCTAATGCTTCATCGTCGAGGTCGGACAGGCGCCGGACAACGAGTTCAGCCTGGATCGAGAGGTACGGTGCATCGTCGGCACCAAGCGTCTTGATGTGGCTGGACAGGACCTCGCAACGAGACACCAGCGCCTGCGTCATGCGAATGCACTTCCACCAGAACCATGCCTGCTGACGTTGGGCAAACAGCAGCGCGGTCTCGAAGGCAGCAACGAGTGAAGGGTCAGAAGAATCCACCCCGGCCCGAATCTGCAGCTCGAGAGATAGCCGGGCGCTTCGCAGGCCCGGTGCCACGGACGGTCCGGAGGCCTCTCCAAGAAGCTCAAGAGCCGATCCCGTCCGGCCAATCGCTAGCTCATGCCGAGCTGCAACGTACCGGCAGTAGGGGTCGCCCGTGCCACGAGCGGCCTCGGAAAGGGCTCGATCGAGGTACTCGGACGATCGGGCTGGGCTGCCGTACATCGCTTCCATCTCGACAGCCTCGCTCAGTGCCTCGGGCGGCACGACGGCTTGGCCCCGAATGGCATTGTTGACGTGCTCGCGCGCTTCATTCCAAAGACCAAGGTGGGCTTGGCCCTTGGCGGTGGTCATCTGCGCCGACGATAGGTCGCCCGGTCCACCGCAAGACTCCAGCAATGCGGTCGAGGCCTTTCCGGCGGCGACGGATCCGTTGACATCACCGTAGTAGTACAGAGCGGTCGAGAGGTTCAGAAGCGAGATGCCCTCGTACCTCGAGTGCCTCAGATCCCTGTTCAGCTGGATCAAATCGAGCAAGAGGCCGCGTAGATATTCGAGGCTGCCGGATTCAGCAGAATCGTAGATGGCGTCCGTAGCTTGGGCGATCAATGCGAGTTCGCAATCAGCGCTCCGCCGGAGCGTCGCGCCGAGCCTCAGAGTCTTCATCGCCGCGGAGCGCAGACCATCATCACTTGTGTCGATCCCGACCTGGAGCATGGCCATGGCTGCAGATGCAACGAGTCTCGGATCGGCCGGTGAACCCCCGACAGTCAGCGATGCCAGCTTTCGAGCTGCCGCGGATGCCTCCTGGGATTGCCCAGTCGCCACAAGTTGCCTGGTCCGGATGACGTCGAACCAGGGATTGGGTTCTGGGTCTGGGAAGCGCGTGACCAACTCGTGGGCGGCGGAGAGGTCGCCGGTGCCGATGATTGTGGGAGTGGCTTCGGACACGACGCGGCGGACCTCGGCGGCGTCGCCGGCGGCGGCCCAGTGGCGGGCGGCGAGACGCCACGAATGCGACTCCATGACCGTTGCGAGGCGTCGATGCATCTCGGCCACGCCGCTCTCTCCGACCTGGGCTTCGAGCTGGGCCAGGAGGAATTCGCGGACGAGCGGGTGCGACCGCCAGACGGTTCTCTGATCTCCGTCCCTCGAGACGAGTCCGAGGTGCTGCGCCTCGCCGAGCATACGGCGAGCCAGGACGGGCGATAGTCCGGAGGCCGCTGCGGCAACGTCCGGCTCGATGTCTTCGAGCAGCGCCGTAGTAACGAGAAACTCGCGCAGTTCGGGCCGCAGTTCGCCGACGACTTCCTCGGCCAGATAGTCGTAGAGGTGGCCTTCCGAGCCCGACATGGAGTTTACGAAAGCCCGGACTTGCCCGGGCGATCGGCCCTCCACTGCGGTTCTGACGAGTTGAAGCGAGGCCGCCCAGCCGTCAGTGCGCTGCTGGAGGTCGTGGAGGACGTCCGGTTCGAGGGCGTGGTGGTAGCAATCTCGGAAGAGCCGATCGGTCTCCGGTTCCTCGAACCGCAGCTCCTCGCGGTCCAGCTCCGCGAGCTGGCCCCGAGCTCGCAGAACCGCCACTGAGAGACCGGGCGTCCGGCGGCTCGCGACCATCAGCTGCAGGCCGGCCGGAGCGCGGGCAATCAACCGCTCCACGATCGACGCGACCGCCGGGACCGATTCGACCGCGTGGAAATCGTCGAGGACGAGCGCCGACGGAATCTCCCCCAGCGCGTCGATTTCGGCGAGGACCGCCTCCAGGACCTCATCCTGACGGATAGGCTGCAGAGTCGACTCGGACAGCAGGGCCGCGGACCGTGCCAGGAGCCGCAGGTCGACGGCCCGACAGGCCGCCACCAGGTATCGCAGGAATACCAGGCCGTCGGTCTCTTCCTCATCCAGCCGGTACCAGAACGCCCTCAACTGCGACCGCCGCAGGTAGTCCGCCACGAGAGTCGTCTTGCCGAATCCCGCCTCGGCGATCACATAGACGACGCGATGGCCGGACTTGTCTGCCAGATGGTTGAGGAGCCGATCTCTCGGCAGCGTCTCGTCGGCGAGCGATGGGCGCTGGATCTTGCCGGTGCGCAGCGGGAAACAAGGCTGCGCAAACTCCATGTCTTCGGCGCGACGCTCGCCGGTTTCGGGTTCGACGGCCACCCGAAGCTCCTCCATCCCCAGCCGCTCGACCCCATACGGCGGGGCGAAGGATAGGAAGTCCGGCGTGCGGGTGTCAATCGGAGAAGCGGCGGACGTCTGCATTGGCGGATATTCGCGGGCTGCGATCAACCGGCGCTTATCTGCGAGTTCGGGGCCAGTCGTGCTTCAGATGCGGCTCATGGCGCCGCCAAGAGTCGCCGAGTGCCTCCGCTCCCCGCGCCCGGCCTATTCCTCGTATTCGAAGTCGAGCTTCAGCTGGACCCGGTACTCGACGATCTGGCCCGCCTCGACGACGGCCGTTGACTGGACGACCTCGATAGATTTGATGTTCCGGACCGTCTTGCTGGCCAGGGCCACGGCCTGACGCGCGGCGTCGCTCCACGAGTGGGAGCTGGTGCCGACCATCTCGCGGACGATGATCACGCCCATTGGACTCCTCCACATGCCGGCGGCCCATGCCGCCCATCGGTGCCGGCGGTCTGTGCCGCCGCTTGCCGAAAGTGTAGCCAGCGCTGCGCTCCGCCAGCCTCAGACGGCTTCGGCGTAGCGCTCCGCCGCGTAACTCATGAAGCGCGTCTGGCTCTTCTTGAACCAGAGCTTCATCTCGCCGGTGGGGCCGTTGCGGTGCTTGGCCAGGCGCAGGTTGACGACCTCGCCGTCCGACTCGCCTTCCTCGGCCTTCTCTTTCTCGCGCCACAGGAAGAGCACGAGGTCCGCGTCCTGCTCGATGGCGCCGGACTCGCGCAGGTCGGAAAGGCGAGGCTCGCGCGACTCGCGCATCTCCGGCTGGCGCGACAGCTGGGAAAGCGCGATGACCGGGACCTTCAACTCCCGGGCCAGACCCTTGAGACCGCGGCTGATCTCCGAGACTTCCTGGACGCGGTTGGCATCGCGGCTGGTGGAGGAGGCCTGCATAAGCTGCAGGTAGTCCACGATCAGGAGGTCCAGACCGCGCTCGGCCTGCAGTCGGCGCGCCTTGGTCCGCAGTTCCATGGTGCTGATGTTGGGCGTGTCGTCGATGTAGATGGGCGCTTCGGAGAGGGCCTGGAGGGCCGGGGCGATTCGGGCGAAGTCCATCTCCTCGAGAAAGCCCGAGCGGAGACGCTGCGAGTCGATCGAGGCGACCGACGACAGAAGGCGCAGGACCAGCTGCTCCTTGCTCATTTCCAGACTGAATACGCCGACCGTCTTGCCTTCGCGGACCGCGGCATACTCGGCCACATTGAGTGCGAGGCTCGACTTGCCGACGCTGGGCCGCGCGGCCAGGATGACGAGGTCGCTCGCCTGGAAGCCGGTGGTCAGCTGGTCGAGGTCGGCGAAGCCGGAAGGGATGCCGACGATCTCGCCGCGATGGGCGTGCAGGTAGTCCAGCCGGTCGTAGGCATCGTGGAGCAGCGCCTTGAGGGGGCTGAAGCCGTCGTTCGAACGCTTCTGGCTGACCGCGAACAGCTCCGACTCCGCCCGGTCGATCGCTTCCTGGACGTCAGAACCGTCCTCGTAGCCGATCGCGGCGATCTTGCCCGCGGCTCCGATGAGGCGGCGCAGCACGGCCTTGCGCTCGACGATACGGCCGTACTGGGCGACGTGGACGGCGGTTGGGGTGTCGTTGCCGAGGGTCGATAGGTAGCCGGCGCCGCCGACGGCCTCGAGCTCGTCGCTGCGCTCCAGGGCCTCCGCGACGGTCACGACGTCGATCGGCTCGCGGTGCTCGAAAAGCTCGAGCATCGCCGCGAAGATGCGGCCGTTGGCCTGGCGGTAGAAATCCTCGGCGTGCAAGAAGTCCGCGACTTCGATGATGGCGTCGCGGTCGATGAGGATCGAGCCGAGCACGGCCTGCTCGGAGTCCACGTTCTGAGGCGGCAGTCGGTCGATCACGGCTGGGCGGATCCTCGTGGCGGCCTTACTAGTTGTCAGTCCCAATGGTGGCGGCGTCGACCATCACACCGGTCAACGATTCGACGCCGAGGCAGCCTATCTATCCCCGAACTCGCCAGCCCGTGGACGGAGTGTGGATACCTTCTGTGGACGGCCGATGTCGGCTGGGTAACTCTCTTCCGCTCGCCGGCCGCCCCCGGAACTGGCTCTTGTCCCCGAAGGTCGGTCCGAAGGCCGGGGCCGAGGCGCCGTTACTCGGTTCCCGATCGCCGGCCGGAGGCCGAGATCGAGGCGGAGCCGAGCACCGCAGCGAGCGGACTCCAACGTCCGTGAGCGAAGGAGCGGAGGCTCCAACGAAGAGATCGGTCTCCTGACGGCGATCGGGCTAGTCGAGGCGGCGGATGACGCCGATCAGCTTCCCCTGGATTCGAACATCCTGGTAGAACATCGGGGCGTACGACGAGTTGGCCGGCTGCAGCCGGATCCGTCCGGGTTCCTTGAAGAACTGCTTGAGTGTCACGGAGTTCTCTTCGACCTGGGCCACCACGATGTCGCCGTCACGAGCTGTCTGCTGCGGGCGGATCAGGACGAAGTCGCCGTCCTGGATGTGGGCATCGATCATCGAGTCGCCGCGGACACGAAGGACGTACGCGTCGCCGGACGGCGCCAGAAGGTCGGGGACCGCCATGCTCTCCGACGAGTCCTGGTAGGCCTCGATCGGGCCGCCGGCGGCGATCTCGCCGACGATCGGCAGGACGTGTGCCTCCGGAGCGGCGGACTGGGGCATCAGCTCGCCCGACAACCCGAGCCGAAGCGCGGCCGTCGGCGTGAGGCGGATGGCACGGGATTGGGCCGCGCCGCGCTCCAGATAGCCCTCTCGCTCGAGCATCTGGAGATGGTGGTGGACGGCCGACGTCGAAGCCAGATCCACCGCAACGGCGATCTCGCGGACGGACGGCGGATATCCGCGTGTCCTGAGAGTCGCGGCGATGAAGTCCAGGATCTTGCGTTTGCGTTCTGCATCATGCTTCGTCACGGGCTACCCCTTTCCCTTTGGGGGAGCGTACAGAACGTCCGTTCGATTGTCAAGGCGCCCATACTCGACGGAGGCGGCGCAATGTCGCCACGAGTGGGAGGTCCGAGCAGTGCGAGGACATCGACGGTTGGTAGGGGCCGCGGTTGCGGTCACGTTGATGGTTGGTGGTTGCGGCACCGGCACAGCCACGCCCACCGGAGGTATTAAGGCCAGCACGACTCCCGCGCAGACTCCCGCGTCGACTCCCGCGTCGACCGCCGGCGCCACCGAGTCGGCGACCGCCGGCGCGACATCGGCTGACGTGTCCACGCCGGCCCCCACCGCCGTACCCGCCGGGACACCCCTGCCGACCCTCCCGGTAAATGGCTTCTATCTGCGCGCATGGTCGATCGCGCCGATCGGGATGGAAAACACCTTCGGCGTCGCACCCAAGGTGATCTCCGACGGAAAGCTACTAACCGTCACGTTCCCACCCTTTAGCGACACGTATCCGCTGTACGTACAGCCCGCGAGCCGGACCATCAGCGCGGCCGGGCTGACCACGATCGTGGCAGAAGCCCAGAGCGACGGATTGCTGGGCAAGTCCGCCGCGTTCGTCTGCCCGCATTCCGCGGACGCCGGGATGGTCGCCGGCTCCGGAACCGATCATCTGGTTCTGATTGTGGGCGGAGTCAGCCACGAGATGACGTCGAGTTGCCCATACGCGGCTCCGGCTCCCGCGACCGGTAAGCCCACGCCGGCGACCTGGGCGGCATTCGAGCGATTCAAGAAGCTCCTGGCCGATCCGTCCGCCTGGCTCGGGTCCGCGGTCGGTCCGTCAACCGCATACAACCCGGACCGACTCGCGGTTCTGGCCAACGTCTACGACCCGGTGGCGGCGTCGATCACCCCCGTAGGCGTGACTCACTGGCCACTGTCGGCGCCTCTTGCCGCGTTCGGGGTCGACCTGTTCGGTGCGCGCTGCGGCGTGGTCAGCGGCAAGGACGCCACCACGCTCCTGCCGGTCGTCAAGGCGGCGCCGGCGGCGAGCACCTTCCGCGATGACAGCGGTACCTACGCCGACCTGGTCGTGCGAGCCTTTATGCCCGGAGAGCCGAACCCCTGCGTCGGCTACTAGCCGGCGCCGCGGCCACGGTCCAGGGTCTCGCGGATTCGGGCGATGAGCGCGTCGGCGGTGAAAGGCTTCGGCAGATAAGGCACGTGGTCGTCGTCCAGCGCGGCCCGGAGGACGCCCTCCTCCGCGTAGCCCGAGGCGTACACGACCGCCAGATCGGGGTGAGTCTCCGCCAGCGTGGCGGCCAGCTGGACGCCGCTCATTCCGGGCATCACCACGTCGGTGAATAGCAGGTCCAGCTTCGGCAACTCCGCGGCGAGGGCCAGAGCCTTCGCTCCGTTCGCGGCGTGGAAGACCCGGTAGCCGGCCCCGGTCAGCACTCTTTGGACGAACTCGCGGACGGCGTCCTCGTCCTCCGCCACCAGCACCGTCTCCGGACCGCCAAGCGCCTGGATGCCCGGCATCCCTACCTCTTCGGGCGTGGGCTCGCCGTAATAGCGGGGCAGATTGATTGTGAATACGCTGCCGACGTTGGGCTCGCTGTCAACATCGACATACCCGCCGCTCTGGGCGACGATTCCGACCGCCGTCGACAGTCCGAGACCCGTGCCCCTGCCACGCTCCTTGGTCGTGAAGAACGGCTCGAAGGCATGCTCGACCACATCCGGAGTCATGCCGATCCCCGTGTCGGAGACGATCAGCGAGACATACGGCCCCTCGGCTGCATCCGGGTGGGACCGCGCGCCGGAGATGTCGAGATCCACGTTGGCCGTTGCCATGGTGAGGGTTCCGCCTTTGGGCATCGCGTCCCGGGCGTTGACCGCCAGGTTGACGATGACTTGTTCGAGTTGAGCGCGGTCGGCCATCGTCAGACCCAGTTCCGGATCCAGATGAACCGCGAGCTCGACGTCTTCGCCGATCAGCCGGCCGAGCATGGGAGCCAGCCCCTCAACCACTTCGTTGAGACTGATCATTCGAGCCTGCATCACCTGGCGGCGGCTGAACGCGAGCAGAGCCTTCGTCAGTGCCGCGGCGCGGTCGGAAGCTCGCAACACCTGGCCGATATCCGCGGCGACCGGGTGATCGTCCGGCAACTCCGCTGCGGCCAGCTCGGCGAACCCGCTGATGGCGGTCAGGATGTTGTTGAAGTCGTGGGCGATTCCGCCCGCGAGCCGCCCGACCGACTCGAGCTTGCGCGCCTCGAACAATTCCGCCTGCAGGCGATCGAGTTCGCTGGTGTCCTCCATCAGCGAAATCGCGCCCAGGATCCGTCCGGACTCGTCGGCGATCGGGGCGAAGTGGGCCCGGATGTTGATCGGCCGGCCGTCCTTGGTGTGGCTCGGCAGTTCCTGCTCCACGATCGAAGCCCCGGCCAGCACGCGCGGCATCAGGGCCTTGCCTTCCGACGACTGGTCGGGCGGAACGATGGGGGAGCGCTGGCCCATGACTTCGCTCGCGGCATAGCCGAAGAGCTGTTCGGCGGCGCGGCTCCAGAACAGGACGCGGCGGTGCCGGTCGGTGACGACGATCGGCAGCGGCGAGGAGTCGAGAATGGCCTTCAGCGTTTCCGACGTCTGGCGGAACCGCTCCTCGAGGATGAGCTGCTTCTCGGCCGCCGCGGTCTGCTCCTGGACCATGTCCACCATCGAAGTGATGGCCATGATCACGATCAGCGTGCCGCCGAAGCCGAGCGCCCCGAAGTCGATGCCGACGTGCGCCAGCCCCTGGACCAGCAGGATGGCCGGCGCCGCCATTCCGGCCACGACGAGCGTCGCGACGCGCGCGGGTGTCATGCGATGGCTTCGACTCACGTTGAGCCGCGCCGGCTTGGCCATCGACGGATGCAGCGCCGCCGCGCCCCACAGCCCGTACTGGGTGAACAGGATCAGCAATGCCAGCGGCGAACCGGCCGAGACCGTGCCCGGCCCGGCGAGGCCGTCGCCGACGAGCATCGCGACCACGCTCAGCACGAACAGGCGGATTGCCGGAGTCTTGGTCTCCGATCCCAGCAGCAGACAAAACACGACGCCGATCAGGGCGATGTCGCACAGCAGGAAGACGGTCTCGACGGTTCTGTCCAGGCGTGACAGGACATGGCTCGTCAGGATCGGGTCGGCGAAGGCAACCCACACGAAGAGGGCGATTCCCGCGGTCAGGATCCCGCCGTCGAGGATGACCGCCCAACCGGCGCCCAGCGGTCGTCGGACCACCAGCAACGTGAAACCCAGGGTCACGATCGGGTAGGCGGCCAGGTAGAGGAATTCCGGTACCGACGGGAATGACGAAGCGTTGAGCGGCGAGCCGCTGAGCGCTCCGGCCCAGTCACCGAGCGCGAAGCACAGCTGGCCTATCGCGAGCAGCACCCACGGGTGGCGAGGGCGAGGATCGAAGATGACGACGCCGACGACGATAGCCGCCACGGCACTGATGCCGAGGAGCCCACCCATGGCCGTATACAGCCCGTGACCCGCCAGATCAGTCAGGACGAAGACGGCGACGGCCGCCAGCAGGTAGGCAGCCGAAAGCCTGCGGACTACAACTGGTGGAAGTTCACGGAGCCAGGGCACGCCTGCAGGATGGCTCTTGAGCCCCGGCCCGCGAAGGCCCTAAACGTCCTACTCCATCTTCCGCAAGCCGTCGAACCCGGCCGATCGGCTGCGAATCCCATCGTCCGGAGCGGTGCGGCTAGTACCAGCCGTACTTCGCCTTGAACGCCTGGGCGGCGCAGGCCGACCCGTATCGGTGGTTGACATACCAGATGCCCCACTTCACCTGGGTCAGCGGGCTTGTCCGCCAGTTCGAGCCGTAGGCTGCCATCTTGATGCCCGGGTGCGCCTGAGGGATGCCGTACGAAGCCGTAGTCGGGTCGCCGTTCGACGGGAACATTGCGCGCGGATTCCACCTCGACTCGTGGTAGAACAGGAGGTCGATGCAGTTGTACTGCGTCAGGCCGATCGTGCGCTTGACGTAGAGGCGGGCATTGGCGACCGAATCCACGTACTTGGCCTTGGGCTTGGCCGTGGGCTTCGACGTCGGCGTCGGTGTCGGCGTGGGAGTTGGGGTGGGAGCGGCCGAAGGCGTCGGGGACGGCATGACCGTCGGCGTCGGGGCGGCATCCGCAATCAACGAACCCGATCCTTGCGAGGCCGATCCCTGATCGGCCAGCGCCTGCGGAACCACAACCACGGCCGCGTCGAGCACGATGACGAGCGCGGCGGCGATTGCCAGGAGGATCGCGGGGGAGAACCGCTTCAATTGATCCCTCGGTGTCTGGCTCGTTGGGACCGACCGGGATGGCCCGTCCGGACGAGGCCGGATGTCGGTTGGTGGAGCTGGAGTGGCGGTGCGGGCTCGGGGGCGCCGTGCGCCCAATCTGGGCGCGGGGCCGTGTCTACAAGGCCACACTCATCCGGAATTCAAGGGCCGGCGCGATCTCGCAACGGTGGAGAGGCGCCGAACCACCGGCGGCCGCAGAATAGCACGGTTGGGGATCTTGAGGCAGCGTGGCGATCGGGCGCCGTGCCTCAAAGCAAACCCCACTTGCCGTTTGACGC
Organism: Chloroflexota bacterium; assembly: GCA_003171035.1. Lineage (GTDB taxonomy): Bacteria > Chloroflexota > Limnocylindria > Limnocylindrales > CSP1-4 > Fen-1039. The sequence goes on along the minus strand of PMXR01000098.1, from coordinate 37,336 downwards.
CACCGGGCGTAATCCCGATAATAGAACTCGGAATTAGAACATCCCTCAACGGTGGCGGTCCGGCGTCCCCCTCCGCTCGGACCGCCGCCTTGTCTAAGGAGCGCAATGGCCAGCAGCGCAGAGATCGTCTCCAGCGAGTACAAGTTCGGCTTCCACGACGACGTCGACTACCTCGAGGAGACGAAGGCCGGCCTGACTCGACAGACAGTCGAGGAGATCAGCGCCTTCAAGAACGAGCCCAAGTGGATGCTCGACTTCCGGCTGCGCGCCTACGAGCACTTCCTCTCGAGGCCGATGCCGCAGTGGGGCGGCGACCTCATGCAGATCGACCTCAGCAAGATCGTCTACTACCGCAAGCCGTCGCAGGGCGAAGAGAAGTCCTGGGACGATGTCCCGGACAAGATCAAGAAGACGTTCGAGCGCCTGGGAATTCCTGAGGCGGAGCGCAAGTTCCTTGCCGGCGTCGGGGCCCAGTACGACTCCGAGGTGGTCTATCACTCCGTGCGCGAAGAGCTCTCCAAGATAGGTGTCGTGTTCATGGGCACCGATCAGGGGCTCAAGGAGTACCCGGAGCTCTTCAAGAAGTACTTCGCCACGGTCGTTCCGCCCGAGGACAACAAGTTCGCAGCGCTGAACAGCGCGGTCTGGTCCGGCGGGTCGTTCGTCTACGTGCCCAAGGGCGTGGAAGTGCCCCTGCCGCTGCAGGCCTACTTCCGNNCGGACGCTGATCATCGTCGACGAGGGCGCCAAGGTTCACTACATCGAGGGTTGCACGGCCCCGATCTACACCACGGACGCACTCCACGCCGCGGTCGTCGAAGTCATCGCCTTGCCCGGTTCGAAGGTCCGCTACACCACGATCCAGAACTGGTCGAACGACGTCTACAACCTCGTTACGAAGAGAGCCCACGCTCACGCCAACTCCACCGTCGAGTGGATAGACGCGAATACCGGGTCCCGCCTAACGATGAAGTATCCGAGCATCTGGCTTCGCGGCGAAGGCGCCACGGCCGAAGTGATCTCGGTCGCCGTGGCGGGCAAGGGCCAGCACCAGGACACGGGCGCAAAGGCGATCCACCTCGCGCCGAACACCCGCAGCCGCATCATCAGCAAGTCAATCTCCAAGGACGGCGGCCGGACCACCTATCGTGGCCAGCTCAAGGTCGTGCCCGGCGCAACGGGCGTGGTCGCAAGCGTCCGCTGCGACGCGCTGCTGCTCGACGAAGGCAGCCGCTCCGACACGTATCCCTATATCGACATCCAGGAAGACGACACNNAGCCAGGATCAGGTCTTCTACCTCATGAGCCGCGGCCTGACCGAGAACGAGGCCACCAACCTGGTCGTCCAGGGTTTCCTCGAGGTCTTCACCAAAGAGCTGCCGATGGAGTACGCGATCGAGTTCAACCGCCTGGTCAAGCTCGAAATGGAGGGTTCGCTCGGATGAGTTCTAAGGCTGGGCCGACCGCCGAGGTGGCGAGTGTCGCCGGGGCGGCCGCCGCTCCCGCAACTGCCACTGCCGTGGCCGCGCGCCAGGCACCATCGGACCTGACACTGAGTTTCGTGGATGAAGCCACCGTTCGAGGCGTGGCCGCTGCCGGCGGCGACCCCGACTGGCTGCTGGCCGACAGGCTGGCCGCTCTGGCCGCCTTCGAGGCGCTGCCGATCGAGACAAACCAGCTGTACACGACCTACATCGACCTGCGGAACGCCCGGCTGGGCTCGGCCCGGCCGCACCTCGGTCCGGCCGCTGTTGCGCCCAAGGCCGGTGCCCCGGAGTTGCTCCCCGAAGGCGCTGCCGCGTACGCGGAATTCGGCGACAACCGGCTTGCGGCGCTCGTTCTTTCCGACGAGGCCCGTGACGCCGGCGTCGTACTCGAGACCCTGGCAACTACCCGGGTGCGTGACCCGCAACTGATGCGCCGCCTGCTCGAAGGTGGCTGCGCCCTGCCCGAGAACGACAAGCTCGCCCAGATGACCCGGGCGCTCTGGTCCGACGGGCTGCTTCTCCACGTCCCCGACGGCGTACGTCTCAGCCTGCCGGTCGTGCTGCGCTGGGTCGGCGGGGCGCCGGACACCGCGCTGCTCGCCCGCACCATCATCTCGGTGGGCGAGGATGCCGAGGTATCCGTGGTCGAGGAGCAGGTTTCGGGCGACTGCTCGGGATCGGCCGCGGTCGGTGGCCAGGCGTTCTTCGCCGGCACGACCGAGGCCCAGGTCGGCGCCGGATCGACCCTCTCCTTCGCCGGCCTGCAGGACTTCTCGATCGAGCAGGTCGCCTTCCAGCACCGGTCGTCGGTGCTCGGCCGCGGCGCGACCGTCCGGTGGGCCCTGGCGCAGCTGGGCTGCCGCGTCGTCCGCAGCCGTATCGACAACAGGCTCGAGGGCAACGGATCGTCCGTCGAGCAGGCCGAGATCGTCTTCGGTTCGAGCGACCAGGTCTTCGACCTGACCTCGTACACCCGCCATACTGGCCGCGACACCACCGGCAACCTGCTCTCCAAGGGCGCCCTGGCCGACCGATCGCGCGTCTACATGAAGGGCCTGGCGACGATCGATCTGCCGGCGCACGGCACCGACAGCTACCTGGGCGAGTTCGGGATGCTGCTTTCCAGGCAGGCGCGTTCGGTGGCGATCCCCAGCCTCGAGATCGATCAGCCGGATTGCCGGCGTGTCGCCCACGCCAGCTCGGTCGGCCCGATCGATGAGACTCAGCTCTTCTACCTGGAGAGCCGGGGCCTCTCGCCGGAAGACGCTCGCAAGTTCATCGTCCTGGGATACCTGGAGCCGGTCGTGGCCCGAGTGCCGCTGCAGGCCGCCCAGGATCGGTTGCGCGAGCTGCTCGAAGCCAAGTGGGAAGCCCAGGTCGTGGTTCCGGTTACGCCGGCTGCCGCGGCCGTCGCCTGAGGCCGCGCCGATGACCGCCGCCGCCGATCTGCGCCGCATCGACCTGTGCGCCGCGGCCGACGTCCCGCCCGGGACGATGAAGCTGTGTGAACTCGAGGACGAGCTTGTTCTCGTCACCAATGTCGGCGGCGCCTACCACGCTACGCAGGGCATCTGCTCGCACGAGTACTTCGAGCTGGATCGTGGCGTCCTGACCGGCGATTCGATCCTGTGCACGCTTCATCTGTCGCGCTTCTCGCTCGCCGACGGCGAGGTCATCGACCCGCCGGCCGAGCTGCCGCTGGTCGTCTACCCCGTGGTCGTAGACGGCGGTCGTGTTCTGATCGAGGTACCGGCCGGGCCCCTCGAGGTCAATCGCTAGGCTCGGTGGTCCGCGTAGCGCCCCGGCGTCCTAGGGACGCTTTCGGCACTCAGCGGGGGAGCAGGCGCCCCAGGCCGAGTTGTTCCGCGCGTGCCAGGACGGCCGCGGCGAAGACCACGTCCGCCAGCCCCACGCCCAGGTGCGACACCAGGACCCGACCGCCTGCGCCGGTGCCTGGCCCGTGGTCGCCGCTCGCCACGCCACGCCGCGCGGCCAAGCCGCCGCTCCCGGTGTCCCGCCCCGCTTCGCCGCGGAGCATTTCTCCGAGGGTCGCGTCCGGGTCGGGGTAGCCGGCAAAAGTGGGGCCGGAGCGAGTGGCCAGGAACTGCTCGCGGTCGTCGACCATGAAGAGGGCCTCGCGGGCCAGCGACGCCGGGGCCTGCATGTCGTAGTCCACGGCCACGAACAAGGCGGCCGGGCCCAGCCACGACGGTTCCAGCAGCTGGCGATCCGGCCCGAACGAGACGACCGACACGACGACATCTGCGCCCTCGACCGCATCGCGCACACTCGCAACGGCCTCCGCCGAGCCGATGCCTTCGAAACCGGCCGCCTCGTCGGCAAGGGCGGCTGCTCGGGCAGCGTCCGTGTCCGTGATCCGAACGCGTGCTCCCGCCAGCAGATAGCCGATCACCGGCAAGTGGCTTCGGGCCTGAGCTCCGGCGCCGAGGATTGCCACACGGGCAGGCGCTCTGCGCGCGACCCAAGGCGCGAAGTGGCGGATCGCCGTTCCGCTTATCGCCGCGGTGCGTTGGGCCGTGATGGCGCCGCCGTCCATGACCGCTATCGGGTCACCGCTGAGCGGGTCGTTCAGCACCACCAATGCCTGGTACGCCGGCAGCCCCAGCGCCGGATTGGCAGGGAACCCGGTGATCCATTTCGCCCCGATCAGGTCCCCAGAGCCATCTGACGCGTCGCCGTGCAGCAGCGCCGGCATGGCGTGTGCCAACGATCCCGGTTGCCGGGGATGGACACCGATCTTGGGAGGCATTTCAGCGTCGCTGCCGAGGGCCCGCATAGTCCGCTCGGCCAGTGCCAGACGCTCGGCCAGCGGCGGCATTGCGGCGGCGACTTCGGTCGCGGAGAGGTGTCGGAGCGGCTTCATCAGTCTCTATCTCGACAGGCTACGGGGTCGGCCGTCCGGCTCGTGCGCTATGGCCGGTGCGCATCGGGCGAGTGTAGCGGTACGATGGCGCCGTGGGCGTTGGCCTGGGGCATCGTGCCCGCCACGTTCTGGTCCGTGGGCGTTCAGAGTGGTTCTGGCATCGGCTGGAGATACGGATAAGGAGAGAACTTGCGGCGAGTTCGCGGCCTGATGGCTGGAACCTTGGTGGCGATTCCCGTGATGCTGTTTCTGCTGCTCTGGATGCACGCCACGCGCGAGTTCGGGATCGCGATCGGCCTCGGCCTCGGCCTGGCAGTCTTTGCGGTAGTTGCGACCGGCACCGATGCTCACGACGCGATCGCGGACGCCGCATGGGAGGCCGCGGCCCCGGATCTGCCTCCCGTTTCGGACAGGGCCGCGTTGGCGCGAGACCAGGCCAGCATGCCCGGGCCGCTGAAGCCCAAGCGAGCCGGCGGCCCGGCCCGTGACGGCAGCGAACAAACTCCCGACTTCGCGTCCGGCAGCCAAATGGAGTCGAAATGAGTTCAGTAGATCGAGCCACCCTCGAGGCCAGGCTCAAAGCCGAGGGACTCGAAGTCTCATCCTGGTCGAACCTGGCCGGCGAGCGGTTCGAGGAACGTACCAACGACTTCGACACAGTGGTCGTGGCCGTCGAGGGCTCGATCACATACGGCCTGAGCGGCTACAGCGTCGGATACATGCTGACGCCCGGCGAGCGGCTCGATCTGCCGGCCCACATCCCGCACGATGTGGTCGTCGGCCCAAAGGGCGTCACCTGCCTGGAGGCGCGACTGTCCGCAGGGACGCTCGGTACCAAGGCCCGAGGTCGCGGCTACCGCTGGTAGGTCATCGCTGCAGGCTGCGGCGGGCCGCGACGGTCTCGTGGGCGCCGCTGTCGATTCTGCGGGGATAGGCTAGGCTGAACGTGGAGCGCGGTCGGACGCACACACGCCGCACATTCGCCACGGCCCGAGGCACTGACAGAATGGGTTCTTTCGAACGCATCGATGAGACGGACGCTCGAATCCTCGAGCTGCTCCAGCGCGATGGCCGCGAGTCGTACGCCGAAGTCGGTCAAGCCGTTGGGATGAGCGGGCCCTCGGTACATGAACGGGTGAAGAAGCTCGAGAGCAGAGGCGTCATCCGCAACTACTCGGCCCTCGTCGACCCGACGCTCCTCGGCTACGGCGTCCTGGCCTTCATCTTCATAAAGCAGGTGCCCGGTACCATCGCCACGGACATGACCGGGGACTTCGTCGGGATCGAAGAGATCGAGGAGTGCCACCACCTCGCCGGCGAGGCCGACTACCTGCTCAAGGTTCGCGCCACCGACACGCGCCACCTGGAGCGCGTTCTGCACTTGATCCAGCAGGTTCCGCATGTCTTCACGACCGAAACGCAGATGGTCTTCTCGAGCGCGTTCGAGCGCCGGCCACTGCGGATGCCGCGTGAGCCGGAGCCGCTTCCGACCCGGATGCCGCGTGAGCCGGAGCCGTTTCCGAATCCGTCCGGGTCGTGACCGCCGCTCGGCCATCTGACGGCCGACCGGACGGGGGCGACGGCGCCGCGGGAACCTCGAGCCGGCCCGGCAACAACGTCCCCGAACCCCGGGTGACGACCATGTTCGACTCCATTGCGCCCGTCTACGACCGGATGAACACGCTCATGACGGCCGGGCTGGACGGCCGATGGCGGCGGGCCGCAATCCGTGCCGCGGGTCTGAAGCCTGGGGGAGTGGCGCTGGATGTGGCCTGCGGGACCGGCAAGCTGACTGCGGCCCTTGCGGAAGTGGTCGGGCCAACGGGACGTGTCGTGGGAGTGGATCTGTCGCCCGGCATGCTCGATCAGGCGAGGCGGGCCTTCGCCGGCGTGCCCGGAGTCGAGTTCCTGCTCGGGAACGCGCTGGCCCTGCCGGTGGCAGACGCGTCGTTCGATGCGGCGACGATCGCCTTCGGATTGCGGAACCTGTCGAGTTTCGAGGACGGGCTGCGCGAGATGGCCCGAGCGGTCCGCAGCGGCGGTCGTGTCGTCTGCCTGGAACTGTCCGTGCCGCGGCCTCACTTCATGGGCGGCGTCTACAGGGCTCTCTTCCGCATTACCGCTCCGGTGGCCGGGGCGATCTTCCGCCGGCGCGCCGCGTACTCATACCTGCCGCATTCGCTCGACGGCTTTCCTGCGGCCGAGGAGATTGCGGCCACGATGCGGCGCGCCGGTCTGCGGGACGTCTCGTTCCGGCGGTTCTCCATGGGCGCCGTCGCGCTCCACGTCGGAACCGTGGCCTAGAGTCAGCCGGCGTCCCCGGCACCGGCATCCGGAGCGGCCGGCTGTGGCGCCGCATCCGCCGTGGCTTTCGCGGCAGCGGCCTCCGCAATGCCCGCGGCTTCGATCCGCGCCGCATCGGCCGCAGCCTGAGCTTCCCGAATCTTGCCGTCCACGTAGTTGCCGTGCAGATGCAGCAGCCGGACGATCGTGGCTTCCTCGATCGCGTAGCCGTCCGCGACCATCTCCTGTTGCAGCAACCCGGCCTCGACTTCGTCGACCGGGCCGCCTGGGGTCTCGAGCGACTCGAAGGGGTGATCGGCCAGGAAGAACCAGGTCAGCAGAGCGCCGATCAGCAGACCCAGGAGGGCGAAGAAGAAGTAATACGGCATTTCGAGGCCCTTCCGTGGGGAGGGTTAGGTCTACACAGATCGATGTCGGCCACGTGTGGTCCGGGGCGACCACCGCTGCTCGATGTCGCCGCCAGTATACGAAGTGCGCAACTTCCGGGAGCCGAGCGGCGCGGCCCGGTACACTGTGCCGACCATGATCGATTTCACCCCAAACCCGATTGCTCTGGCTTTCGGCTCGCTCGAGATCCGCTGGTACGGCATCGGCTATGTCGCCGCGATCATCGCCGCCACGTGGCTTGCCTTCCGTGAAGCGCGCAAACGCGGCGAGCGGACCGACATCATCGTCGACTCGCTGATCGTGATGGCCGTCGCCGCTCTGATCGGCGGCCGGGCCTATCACGTCATCGACCAGTGGGCCTACTACAAGGACAACCTGTCGGCGATCTTCCTGCCGCCCTACAGCGGACTCGGCATCTACGGCGGCCTCTTCACCGGGCTGCTGGCCGTGATCTGGCTGCAGCGCCACTACAAGGTCAACTTCTGGCGCTGGGGCGACATCATCGCGCCGTGCATCCTGGTCGCCCAGGCCGTCGGCCGGTGGGGCAACTTCATGAACCAGGAGCTGTACGGACCGCCCACCACGCTGCCCTGGGGCATCGCGATCCAGTGCCAGTACCGCGTCTCCGAGTTCCACTGCCCCGGATGGCCGGGCACCGGCGCGGGAGCTCCTGCCAACGCGCACTTCATCCCGCTCTTCTTCTACGAGTCGGTGCTGAGCCTGATCGGCGTCTTCGTGATGCTCTTCCTGTGGCGCCGCTTCACAGCGCACCACCGACTTCTGATCGCCGGCGACGTCGGCCTGCTCTACTTCGTCTGGTATGGCGTCGAGCGCAGCGTCCTGGAGACGTTCCGCAGCGGCTGGAACTGGACCTTCTTCGGACTGGCCACCGCCCAGCTCGTTGGTCTGGGCGCCGCGGCCGCCGCGATCGTCACGATCCTCATCCGCCACTGGTGGGTGCGGCGTCACCCGGAGGCGCTAGTTGCCGAAAGCGCGCTTCCAACCGACGAAGCCGCCCCGGCCGCGGTTGCGGCCGCTCCAGCGGACGCTCCGGCCGCGCCCGCGCCCGCGCCCGCGCCAGAGCCCGCGCCCGCGCCCGCGCCCGCGCCCGCGGCAGAGCCCGCGCCCGCTCCTGCCGATCCCGCTCCCGCGGTCTAGCCGCACCGGGCGCCTGGCCGGCGACTGTGCGCGCCAAACCGGACCAAATCCACCGCCAAATCTGCCCCGACCAGATCGGGAAGGTGGCGTCGGGCCGATGCCCCGCCCGTCTGAGGGTTGCCGAAATGGCCGCAGTTTGCGTGAGGGCCGTCCCGGTCCGTACAATTCACGCGTCCGGAATTTCTACGCAACTCTAGACATAAATACCGCCCCAGGGTCTCGGAAGGCTGAGCCGCCGGCTCGAGCGCCGTACAGCGGGCATCAGCGACGCATCGAGGAGAGAACGTGACGACCAATGGGGCCACGGTGGTAGGGCGGCCGGAGATCTTGTCCGAGGATCATCCCCTCGTTCGCTGGGTAAACGAGATCGCCGCGCTGACTACCCCGGATGCCATCCATTGGGTCGACGGCTCCGAAGCCGAGAACGCCCGGCTATGCCAGCAACTCGTGGATTCGGGGACCTTCATCCGCCTCAATCCAGAGCTTCGGCCCAACAGCTTCCTGGCCCGATCGGATCCGTCCGACGTCGCTCGCGTCGAGGACCGCACGTTCATCTGCTCCGAGAAGGAAGAAGACGCCGGCCCGACCAACAACTGGCGCGACCCGGCCGAGATGCGCTCGACCCTCAAGGACCTGTTCAAGGGCTCGATGCGCGGCCGGACGATGTACGTCATCCCGTTCTCGATGGGCCCCGTCGGTTCGCCGATCGGGCGCCTCGGGGTCGAGATCACCGACTCGTCCTACGTCGTCGTAAACATGCGGATCATGACCCGCATGGGCACGGCTGCCCTCCAGGAGATCGTCAAGACCGGCGAGTTCGTGCCGGCGGTCCACTCCGTGGGAATGCCCCTGGGCCCCGGCGACGAGGACTGCCAGTGGCCGTGCGACTCCGAGTCCAAGTACATCGTCCACTTCCCCGAGACGCGCGAGATTTGGTCGTTCGGTTCCGGCTACGGCGGCAACGCCCTGCTCGGCAAGAAGTGCTACGCGCTGAGGATCGCCTCGGTCATCGCCCGTGACGAGGGCTGGCTAGCCGAGCACATGCTCATCATCAAGGTCACCGCGCCGGACGGCCGGGTAAAGCACATGACCGGCGCCTTCCCGTCGGCGTGCGGCAAGACGAACCTGGCCATGCTCGAGCCGACGATCCCGGGCTGGAAGGTCGAGACGATCGGCGACGACATCTGCTGGATGAAGTTCGGTGCCGACGGCAAGCTCTATGCCATCAACCCCGAGGCGGGCTTCTTTGGTGTGGCGCCGGGGACGAGCATGTCCACGAACGCCAACGCCATCCGGACGCTCTACGCCAACTGCATCTACACCAACTGCGCCCTGACAGACGACGGCGACGTGTGGTGGGAAGGCCTGACCCCGGAGCCGCCCGCCCACCTCATCGACTGGACCGGCAAGGATTGGACTCCGGAGTCCACTACGCCGGCCGCGCACGCCAACGCCCGTTTCACGGCCCCGGCTCGCCAGGATCCGGCGATCGCCCCGAACTGGGAAGATCCGGCCGGGGTGCCGATCGACGCCATCATGTTCGGCGGCCGTCGGGCCTCGACCGTGCCGCTCGTGCGCGAGGGCTTCGATTGGGTTCACGGCGTCTTCCTCGGCTCGATCATGAGTTCGGAGATGACCGCCGCCGCGGTGGGGACGATCGGCAAGCTGCGTTTCGACCCGTTCGCGATGCTGCCGTTCTGCGGCTACAACATGGCCGACTACTGGGGCCACTGGCTGGAGATCGGCAAGAAGGCGGGCGCCCAGCTGCCGCGCATCTACCTGGTCAACTGGTTCCGCAAGGACGAGAACGGCAAGTTCATGTGGCCGGGTTTCGGTGAGAACAGCCGCGTGATCGAGTGGATCTTCGGCCGCTGCTCCGGCGAGGACGACGCGGTCAAGACAGCGATCGGGATGCTGCCCGCGCCGGGTGCGATCGACACGACCGGCCTGGACGTGACCCCGGCCCAGCTGTCGGCTCTCTTCGCCGTCGATCCGGCGGCCTGGGTTCTGGAACTGGCCGCCATCGAGGAGCATTACTCCAAGTTCGGTTCGAAACTGCCCGCGCCGCTGGCGGATCACCTGGAGCATGTGAAGAAGGCCATTTCAGCCGCCTGACGGTGCGACCAACATCCCGCCGGCTCCCTCCGGCGTCCCATAAGGGGAAGTCCAGATGACAGTCTCTCGTCGCAAAGTCACGGTCATCGGAGCCGGCAACGTGGGCGCCACGGCGGCGCAGCGCATCGCCGAAGCGGGCCTGGCGGACGTATGCCTCATCGACGTTGTCGAGGGTCTGCCGCAGGGCAAGGCTCTCGACCTGGCCGAGGCCGCGCCGCTGATGCTCCACGATCACGCCATCGTCGGAACCAACGACTATGCCGACACCGCCGGCTCCGACGTGGTGGTGGTCACGGCCGGACTGGCGCGGCAGCCGGGCATGTCCCGCGACGACCTGCTCCTCAAGAACGCCGGCATCGTCCGGGCGGTCGTGGCCCAAGCCGCCAAGGCTTCCCCGAATGCGATCCTGATCATCGTCACCAACCCGCTGGATGCGATGGTCCACGTTGCCCTGGAGACGAGCGGCTTCCCTAAGGAACGCGTCATCGGCATGGCCGGCGTTCTCGACAGCGCCCGTTTCCGGACTTTCATCGCCCAGGAACTGGGTGTCTCCTCGTTCGACGTCTCGGCTTTCGTGCTCGGCGGCCACGGCGACACGATGGTTCCGCTGCCGCGCTTCTCGACCGTCGCCGGCATACCGCTTCCGGAGCTCATGACGCCGGAGCGGATCGAGGCTCTCGTGCAGCGCACCCGGAACGGTGGGGCCGAAGTCGTCGCCCTCCTCAAGTCCGGCAGTGCCTTCTATGCGCCGGCGTCGTCGGTCATGCATATGGTCGACGCCATCCTCAACGATCGAAAGCGCGTCCTGCCGTGCGCGGTCCTGCTGGCCGGCGAGTACAAGATCGACGGGCTGGTCGTGGGCGTACCGATCGTGCTCGGTGCCGCCGGCGTCGAGAGGATCATCGAGATCAAGCTCACCCCCGACGAGCAGGCGGCCCTGCTGACTTCCGCCGCCTCGGTCCGGGGCCTGATCGACACGATGGCGGCCGCGAAGGCGACCGCCTGACCGCTGCGTAGGCAGGGGGCGTAGGAAAGCCCCGGCGGTCCCGTCCTGCCGGGGCTTCCCAGGGCCATACAAGTTGATGAGCGCGGGTCCCGGCCCCCCGGGATTCCGGGACCAACGCCCATTCGCCCGTCCGATCCCCCTCGGGACGACTTGCGCCGTACACCGGGCGCCCCCCGTAACTCGTTGACAAACCGGCCGAAACCGACCTGCCACCGATGCGTGTATGAAGCCACGCGGGACCCCGATGGGGCAGCGCACGGCCGACAGGCGGAGTGTCGGCTGGACGACACCGCTGCCCGGATCGAAGCGACGGCCGGTTGGTCCGGCCGCGTGGCGGGCGCGTTCGGCGACTGGCCACCCTGATGGCTCCCGCCCGGTACACTGCCAGGCGTGCTTGACGTGATCCGATTCGACTTCGACCCGACGGTGGCGCCGTTTGGGCTGTCAATCCGGCTCGAGACCCTGGCCCTGTCCGGGGTCATTCTCATGGTGCTCGTGCTGATCGCCCTCCGGGCTGGTCGCCCGCCCGTGACCGACGTGGCGGCGGCGGCCGTCTTGCGCGACACGGCTCGCGACACGGCTGTGGAATCGCATGGGGCCCGGGCAGCGGGCGGCCGATTGCGTCGCGACGAGCTCATCCTGATTGCCTTCGGCGTCATTCCCGGCGCGGTTGTGGGCGGGCGTTTGAGCTACATCCTGATTCATCTCGATTACTACAACGCGAACCCCGGGGCTCTGGTCGATCCGAGTCAGGGCGGGCTGGGATTGGCCCTGGCGGTCGCGCTGGGGATCCTCAGCGGACTGGCAGTGGCCAGGTTGCTGGACGCGCCGATCGAGCGATGGCTGCATCTTGCCGGTGTCCCGGTTCTGCTGGGCCTGGGTTTCGGCAAGCTGACGCTTCTGCTGGGCGGGGTGGGGCAGGGGCGCTACTCCAACTCTTCCCTGGCCACCAGCTACGTCGGGTCCGGTCCGTGGGGCAGTCTCAACCCCGACTTCCCGGCTCTGCCATCACAGGCCATCGAAGGCATCCTCGTCCTCTTGGTGGCGGCCGGCGTAATGCTGGTGCCGTTGCTGCTGCGGCTGCGCCTCCGACGCTGGCGCCGTGTGGCACGGCCGGGCTGGTCGCCCCGACGTGAGTGGTCGATGCTAAACGGCAGTACCGGCTTTGCGACCGTCATCGCCCTGTGGATAGTTGCCCGCTTCGTAGCCGCCTTCACCTGGCGGGACGCCCACGTACTCGGCCCATTGAACGCCGAGCAGATCGTCCTGCTCGTCTTCCTCGTGGCCGTGGTCGTCTCACCGTCCCTACCGGCCGACGTTCGGAAGGTCCGAGCGCATTGGTCGGCGTGGCGAGCCGCCAGGGCGGCGGCCGCGAAAGCCGGGCGCGGCCCCGTTGGGAGCATCGGAGGGTAGATGTCGCCGACTCGGCCAGACGCCGACTCCACCGGCGTACCGCCCGCGACCAGGGTGCGAACCCGGAAGGTCAACGTCCGCGGCAAGCCAGTTGCCCGCCCGACGGAACCGCCCCGAACGCCGCCCGTGCTGGTTCATCAGATGCGTGGCGGGGTCGACGAGAGCCGGCACCGCGGCTCGGTCGTGGAAGTGTCGGCCGACGGTACTGTGCAGCGCGAGTTGGGCGACCCCGAAACGCTGGTCAACTTGCGCTCGGCGGTGAAGCCGTTTGGGCTGGCCGCGCTCGTCGAGGCCGGCGGGGTCGAGGAGTTCGACCTGTCGGACGCCGAGCTGGCCATCATGGCCGGGTCGCATTCCGGCGAGGACCTGCACGTCAGGACGCTCCAGGCCGTGCTGCGCAGGGCCGGGATCTCGCAGCAGTACCTCGGCTGCGGCTCCGATGCGGCTCCACTCGATGAGCTGACCGCGGCTCGTCTCGCCCGGGACGGCGAGAAGCCGGGTCCGCTGCGGCACATGTGCTCGGGCCAGCACATCTCGATGCTGCTGCTCTGCCGGATCAACGAATGGCCGATGGCTGAGTACTGGCGGGCCGATCATCCGGTTCAGCGGCTCTACGCCGCGACCGTGGCCCGCATCTTCTCCACTACGCCCGAGTTGCTGGTCGCCTCGATCGATGCCTGCGGCGTGCCCACATATGCCTTTCCTCTCCACGAGGTCGCCCGGGCATTCGCCTTCCTGGCCGATCCGTCCGTCCTGCCGGCCAAGGATCGTCGCTCCGCCCTCGCCGATCCGCTATGCCGTATCCGCGACGCGATGCTGGCCAATCCGGAGATGGTTGCCGGTAGCCGCAACCGGCTCGACACGTCGGTAATGAAGGCGGTGCCGGGCCGGATACTGGCCAAGGGAGGAGCGGAGGGCCTGAGAGGCTTCGCCCTGCTGGCCGGCCCGGGCCGGGTCGTTCCATCGGGCGTGGCTCTCAAGATCGAGGACGGAGGCGCCTTCGATCGGGCGGCGTCCGCCGCGTCCGTGGAGACGCTGCGCCAGGTCGGCGCGCTCGACCCCGCCGCGCTCCGGGCTCTGGGCCGCTACCACCGGCCTGTCGCGCTGGATCCACGTGGCGTGCAGGTGGGCGAGGCCGTCGCCAGATTCGAGTTGGCGCCGGTCGGCGAGCTGCTCGGCTGATCGGTCGCCGCTGTCGCGGCAGAGCCGCCACGGGCACGCGGCTTGGGCCGCCGGCCCGCTGACCGTACACTTAGCCCATGACCGACATTCGCGTTCGAATCGCGCCCAGCCCAACGGGACAGTTTCACCTGGGCAATGCCCGGACGGCGCTGTTCAACTTCCTGTTCGCGCGCCACACCGGCGGGACGTTCATATTCCGGCTCGAGGACACGGATCAGGCTCGCTCCACCGAGGCCTACGAACGCGACATCATCGAGGGGATGCACTGGCTCGGGATCACGTGGGATGAGGGGCCCGGCGTCGCCGGCGAAACGGAGCACGGAACATACGGCCCGTACCGCCAGATGCAGCGCATGCCGCGCTACATGGAGGCCGCCGATCGCCTGCTGGCCGAGGACAAGGCCTACTACTGCTACTGCTCGCCCGACGAGCTCGACGCCGAGCGCAAACGCCAGGAGGCCGCGCATCAGCCGGCGCGCTACAGTGGCCGCTGTGCTCATCTGACGCCGGCCGAGGTCACGGCGTTCGTGGCCGAGGGCCGCAAGCCGGTGGTCCGGTTCCGTATCCCCGAGAGCCGCGTCATCGCGTTCGACGACATGATCCGCGGCCACGTCGAGATCGACACCAACGCACTCGGCGGCGATCTGGTGATCCTGCGCTCGGACGGGACGCCGCTCTACCACTTCACCGTCGCGGTGGACGACGCCGCGATGGCGATCAGCCACGTCAT
>PMXR01000098.1:0-22649 GCA_003171035.1 Chloroflexota bacterium | reverse complement strand
TGCTCGGCTGGTCGACCGGCACCGAGGAGGAAGTCCTCTCGGAGGCCGAGCTGGTCGACAAGTTCGACCTTTCGACCGTCAGCAGCGCCGGCGCCGTCTTCGACCGTGCCAGGCTCGAGTGGCTCAACGGGCAGTGGATCCGCCGCCTGGCTCCGGATGACCTGATCGACCGCCTGCGGCCGTTCCTCCAGGCTGAAGTGGATGCCGGCCGCGTCGACTGGATGCCGTCCGACGATGAGATGTGCGCGCTGCTGCCCGTCGTCCAGGAGCGACTGCCGACACTCGCCGCCATCGGCGAGCTCGTCGGGTTCCTGTTCGTGAAGGACCTCGACGTGGACGTGGCGCTGCTTGTGCCCAAGCGCTGGGACGCGGCCACTACCCTGGCCGGCCTCGATGCCGCCCGTCAGACGATCGCCGCCGTCGGCGAGGTTTCCTGGGAAGCGGAGGAGATCGAGGCGCCGCTGAGGACTCTTGTCGAAGATCGCGGCTGGAAGGCCGGCGATCTGTTCATGGCCATCCGCGTCGCCGTCACCGGCCGGACGGCCACCCCACCACTCTTCGACACGCTGGTGGCGCTCGGCTACGAGCGGACGCTGGAGCGGATCGATCGGGCTATCGAGAAGCTCGCGGCCCAGCCGGCCATCGCGCCGTAGGAGGGAACTCGGGTATGGCTCGGACGATCCTGGTCGTTGATGACGAGAAGACACTGCGCGAGACGCTGGCCGAAAGCCTCGAGCAGGAGGGCTTTGCGGTCGTCCAGGCCACCGACGGGCGACAGGCCGTGGACGCCTTCCGGCGCCACCATCCGGACCTGATCCTGCTGGACCTGATGCTGCCCGAGATATCGGGTACCGAAGTCTGCCGGATCATCCGCGCCGAGTCGGGCGTGCCGATCCTGATGCTCACGGCCAAGAGCGCCGAGGTCGACAAGGTCGTGGGGCTCGAACTGGGCGCCGACGACTACGTAACCAAGCCGTTCAGCTTCCGCGAACTGCTGGCCCGGATCCGCGCGCTGCTGCGCCGCTCCGAGACGCAGGCCGCCGCCACGGAACCCGAGACGGTGGACCTGGGCGAGGTGCGCGTCGATCTGGCGGGCCGGCGGCTGCTGCGCGGGGCCGAGTCTCTGCCGGTCAAGCCGAAGGCATTCGAGCTGCTGCTCTTCTTGCTCCGCAACGCGGGCCACGTCTTCACTCGGGACCAGCTGCTGGAGCACGTCTGGGGCTACGACTACGCCGGCGAAACGCGGACGGTCGACGTCCACGTCCACTGGCTCAGAGCGCAGATTGAGGCCGATCCGGCCAACCCGGTCTACCTCGAGACGGTTCGTGGCGTCGGCTACGTGTTGCGGCGCCCCGAATTGGACTGAGGGCCTGTAGCCGAGGCAAACTGGTGATCCTCCCCAAGATCCGGGATCCGCGGTTCATCACCGTGCGTCGCGGCGGGTCGCTCCAAGACGACGACCATCGTCTTCTCGCGACATGGGCGGCCGCGTGCGCGGAGCACGTTCTGCACTTCTTCGAGTCGGTGCAGCCCTCGGACCTGCGGCCCCGCCAGGCGATCGAGCAGACTCGGGCATGGGCGCGCGGCGAGATCAAGATGTCTCAGTCCCGCGATTCGGCCGGCCATGCCCAAGCCGCGGCAAGAGAGCTGAGCGGAGCCGCCCGGCACGCCGCATTTGCTGCCGGCCAGGCCGCGGCGGTGGCGCATGTCGCCGCACACGAGCTCGGTGCCGCGGCCTACGCGATCAAGGCCGCGCGTGCGGCAGCGGCGCAAGACGAGCGCGAGGCGGCCGGCCGCTTGGAGTGCCGGTGGCAGCGCGCCCAACTCCCCCACGAGATCCGAGAACTTGTGCTCGATGACCAGCGGCTGCGCAACGAGTTGTGCTGGCTCGCGTTCGACTGCTGACACGGCTCGCTCCCGGCGCGGGCGCGGCGCCGGCGAGGGTCGGATCAGACTCCCACGAGGTGCAGCACCAGATAGCTGAAAGCAGCAACGATCGCCGAGCACGGGATCGTGAGTATCCAGGCCGTCACGATGCTACGGGCGATTCCCCAGCGGACCGCCTTGATTCGATCGCTCGTTCCAACGCCCATGATCGCGGTCGAGATCACGTGCGTCGTGGAGACCGGCATGCCGAAGTGCGAGGCCACCATGATGATCGACGCGGCCGTCGTTTCGGCGGCAAAGCCGTGGACCGGGTCCAGCTTCACGACGCGCTGGCCCATCGTCTTCATGATCCGCCAGCCGCCGGCGGCAGTGCCAAAGGACATCGCCGTGGCCGCCATCAAGATTACCCAGACCGGCACCGTCTTGTCGGGGATTGCTTTAGCCGTTACCAGGGCGAGGGTCATGATGCCCATCGTCTTCTGGGCGTCGTTGGAGCCGTGGGCGAGCGCCATATACGTGGCTGAGATGATCTGGAGCTTGCGGAACCGGTCGTTCATATGGCGCGGGTTCGCACGAACGAAGACGTTCAGGATGACAACCATCAGCCCGAAACCGATGACGATTCCGAGGACGGGGGACGAGAACAGCGGAACGAGGATCTTGACGGCGAACTGATCCCACTGAACGGCACCCGACCCGGCCGCTGCCCAGGCGCCGCCGATGAGGCCGCCGATCAGGGCGTGGCTGCTGGAGCTGGGGATCGATAGTCGCCACGTGATCAGGTTCCAGGTGATCGCACCAATGAGCGCGGCCATCAGGACCGTCGAGCCGTTGCCCAGGATCAGGTTGTCCTTGACGATCGAACTGCCGACCGTCGTTGCCACGGCGACGCCGAATACGAGAGCCCCTACGAAGTTGGCGGTGGCCGACAGCAGGATCGCGTACTCGGGCTTGATCGCCCGCGTTGCGACCGACGTTGCTATCGCGTTCGCGGTGTCGTGGAAGCCGTTGATGTAGTCGAAGGTGACTGACAGGGCAAATATGGCCAGCAAGGCCAGAAACGTGCTCTGAGACAACCCGAACAAGCTGACGCACCCTCGCGATTGGTGGGATAGCGGCTGTGGCCACCGTCGCGAAGAGGCTATCAGGTCGGGGCTCGTGCTGCTCCGCCAGCCTAGTGGGCCGGTCGGCTGATTAGCGGGTTGTGCGTGAAGGGTTAACCCAGCGACACACCCCGTTAACCACAACGCCACGGGTCCGTTAACCGGCCCGATCGAGCATGCCGTCGGGAGGACCGGTCTAGCCAACGGCGCCGGTTCAAAGACCACAAGCGGAGGAGTTCGAAACCGTGATCAGACCAAAGGTCAAGCACGGCCTGGCGCTGATGGCGATGACCGTCATCCTTGCCGGCTGCTCGTCTGCGGCCGGGACGCAAGGCGTTCAGGGCGCGACGGCAGGCGACGCCACCAAGGCCGCCGATCAGGCCAAGACGTTCGAGACGTACGGCGCCCCGAACTCGTGGGCTAACTACGGTGAGCAGTTCACCGAGTTCTGCCAGGCGAAGTTCAACTTCGACTGCAACCGCACGGACCGGTCTCAGGGCGAGGACATGTCCTCGGCTGAGGAGATCGCGGCCTACGACGCCGAGAAGAACAACCCCAAGGCGATCCTCGCGGACATCGGAATAATCTTCGCGGGAGCCGCCGAGCAGAAGGGCGTGCTGTCCAGCTACGTTCCGGCCGCCGCCACCAAGCTGCCGTCCTACCTGTACGGCAAGAACGGCGGTTGGGAAGCCACTTTCGTAGGCGTCCCGGGCTTTGTCGTCAACGTCGACTACCTGACGTCCAAGGGCATTGCGGTCCCGCAGTCCTGGGCGGACCTCGCCAAGCCCCAGTACAAGGGCCTGGTCGGCTTCGGCAAGCCGGGCTCGTCGGGAACGGCAACGATGGCCTTCGTGGCTATGAACCTTGCGGCCGGCGGCACGCTCACNNGAAGGCAACGCCGACCAGTTCGAGAAGGGCGCCGTCCCGATCCAGATCAAATACGACTTCAACCTGATCGCGCTGGCGAACCAGGAGAAGGCCAAGAGCATCAACGCCCAGGTCGTGATCCCGAGCGACGGCTCGATCTACGCGCCCTCGGCGATCATCATGAACAAGTACGACACCGCGCACGCCGACTTCGGCAAGATGTTCATGGACTGGATCCTCACGGATCAGGGCCAGACGATCTTCGCCAAGTTCGGGGCTCGCCCGATCCGCTACGTGCTGGGCGACCTGACCCTGCCCGACAGCGCCAAGACGCTGTGGCTGCCCGACTCCCAGTACACCCAGGTCAAGACCGTCGACACTTCGAAGATCGACATCGCCAACATCGCCGATATCTGGCAGAACCAGGTCGGCGCGGGCGGTTGATGAAGATGGCGACGCTGAGCCGACCCTACGTCAAGATCGGTGGACTCGAGTCCGCCGGTGGTTCGGCCTCGCCCTCGCCCTTAGCTCGGATGCGCGGATGGCTGGCAGCCTGGCTGCCAGCCATCCCGCTTCTGCTTCTGGTGTCGACCTGCCTGATCGCCCCGGTCGTAGTTCTGATCTGGCAGTCGTTCACGGGCATGGGTGAGACGGGGCTGTCTCTGGATCTCTGGTTCAAAGTGCTGGGCCAACGGGCCAACCAGGACGCCATAGCTACGAGCCTGTTCCTGGCGGCCGCCTGCGCGACCGTCACGCTGATAATCGGCGCTCCTTTGGCATGGATGATCAGCCGCATGCTGCGTGGATCCCGGGCCTTCTGGCTCGGGCTTCTGAACGTTGCCGCCAATTTCGGTGGTATCGGTCTGGCCTTCGCCTACATGGCCACGATCGGCAGCGTCGGCATGCTCACGCTGATGGTTCAGGGTCTGGGTCTGCCGTTTGAGGCGCCACGTGAGGGCTCACTGCCCGCCCTCCTCATGGCCTACGAATACACGAACATCCCGCTCTTCGTGCTGCTCACGATCCCGGCTATGTCGATCCTGCGTGACGACTGGTGGGAGGCAGCTCAGGTTGCGGCTGCGACCCGACTGGTCTTCTGGCGCCGGATTGGTGTCCCGATCCTGGCGCCCTTCCTGATGGCCGGCTGGCTGCTCATCTTCACCTGGACCCTCGGGATCTACGGCATCGCCTACGGCCTGGCCGGTCAATCCGGGGCCACGGCTGTCCACCTGATCACTCTGCAGATAGGTTCGGCGCTGCAGTCCGACGTTCTCTTCGGTCCCGGCCGGGCGGCGATCCTGGCGGTGGTCCTGATGGTCTTCGCCACGACATCGCTGATCCTCTACCGGGTCATGCTCCGGCGAGCGATGCGATGGCTATGAACGCGGCCCAAGCGCCCACCGCGGCGCGGTCCGGCTCCGGACGACGCATGAGCCGGGCCGCGAAGTACCTCTTCTTCGGCGCCGCCCTGGCCTACTTCTGCGTGCCGATGGCCGCAGTCCTGCTCTACTCGTTGGCGACGCGCTGGACGGCCAACATCCTGCCGGACGGCTACACCCTCCAATGGTGGCAGGCCACCGTGGCCGACCAGCGGATCCAATCGGCCTTCTCCACCTCCATCTCGCTGGCCACCTTGACCGCGATCATCGACATCGCCGTCGTCGTTCCGGCCGCCTACTGGTCTCGCGTCCGAAACGCGGGGATTCGGCCCGTGGTGGAAGTGGCGGCGGCGGTGCCATTCGCACTGCCGTACGTCGTGATCGCCTTCGGGCTGATGCAGTTCTCCGGCGTCGTGGCGCCGCAATACCAGGGCACTTTCGTACTGCTGGTCGCCGGGCATGCCGCGATCGCGTTCCCGTTCGTGTATTGGGCCGTTGACGGGGCGATGGCCGCTGCCGGAATCGAGCGCCTCAGCGAGACGGCCGAAGCGTGTGGAGCCTCGCCCTTCCAGACGCTCCGCAGAGTTGTACTGCCGAACATCTCGCCCGGCCTAGTAACCGGCGGGTTGCTGTCGTTCGCCGCCAGCTTCGGCGAGTTCGCCATGGCCCAGATCATCGGCCGTGGCCTGGACACGGTCCCGCTCTGGAGCGCCGAGATGATCCGCTCCTACACCGACACGGCGGGCTCGTACAACAGGCTGGCCGTCGTCACGCTGCTGACCTTCGCCGTTCTGTTCGTGCTATCGGCCCTGGTCGTCTACTGGAACCGAGGCCAGACCGTCAGGCTGCTGCCGGGCGGCGGCGCAAACACCGAAGGAGTCCGGCGATGAGCGGCGTCAACTTGGTCGGTGTCACCAAGATGTACGGTCAGGTCAAGGCGCTCGACCACGTTTCCATCGACGTGTGCGAGGGCGAGCTGCTGGCGTTGCTAGGTCCGTCGGGCTGCGGCAAGACGACCCTGTTGCGGTGCGTAGCCGGACTGGAAAGACCGGATCGCGGGACAGTCGAGATCGGCGAGGCCGACATGACGGCGGTCCCGACCCGCGACCGGCCCATCGGGATGGTCTTCCAGAACTACGCGCTCTTCCCCAACCTGACCGTCCGCCAGAACATCGCCTTCCCGCTCGAGGTCCGCCACAGACCACGTCGAGCGATCAGCGCACGTGTCGACGAGCTGCTCGACCTGGTGCACCTGACCGAGCAGGCCAATCGCTACCCCAAGCAGATCAGCGGCGGCCAGGCTCAGCGCTGCGCCCTCGGCCGTGCGCTGGCTCCGAATCCGGAGGTGCTGCTTCTGGACGAGCCGCTGTCGGCGCTGGACGCTCTGGTTCGGGGCCGGCTACGTGACGAGATCCGGCGCGTCCAGCAACTCGTCGGGATCACCGCGATCTACGTCACTCACGACCAGTCCGAGGCAATGGCCATCGCCGATCGCGTGGCGGTCATGAATTCCGGACGGGTCGAGCAGATCGCAGCACCCGCGGACCTGTACGAAATGCCCGCGACTCAGTTCAGCGCCAAGTTCGTCGGCAGCCGCAATGCGGTCGAGCTGGCCGTTCGCGACGGCCGGGTCGGAATCCCCGGCTCGTTCCACATCGATGCCCCGGCCGGATCCAACGGCCACGCTCTGGCTTTCTTCCGGCCCGAGGATGTCGTGGTGTCGCGGGGTGACGCCGGTCGCGGCATGGAGGCTCGAGTGGAACTCAAGGTCTTCCTGGGCGCCACGACACGGCTCCATCTGGTCGGCGACGCCGATGGCCAGCCGATCGCCATCTTCGGCGACTTGCCGAGCCGCCAGGCCCGACTCATCGACGAAGGCGAAACTGTCCGGGTGGACGTCGACCCGGACCACGTCCACGCGTTCCCGATCTGACGAATCGACCAGCTGAGGTTGCGAGATGAACGTTGCGGTTGTCGAGCAGGCCGAAGGCATCAGCGAAGATGCGCCGATCGCGCCGGCGAGTGAGTGGATCGACCCGGAGGGCGACGATTGGCTCTCGGCGATCACCAGTACCTGACGCAGGATTCGGTCGACGGTGTTAGCCGGGAGCCCGTAACCGATCACTGGTTCGGCTGACTCTCGCAACGGGATACGTCAGGCTCCGATCAGCCTACGGGCCTCTTCTCCAGCCTTTCGGACTGTTGCCGGTCGCCCGCCTTTCGGGGCTCGTAGGCCTCTATGAGCATTCGAAGCCCCCGTTCGCAGGTGTCGTCCTTCCATTTGGCCGCCCGCTCGGCCAGGTCGGGTGGGAGCCCAGTCTGATCGGGCTGGACGAAGGGAGAGCTGAGCATCGAATAGCCGAGGGTAAATGCCGCGAGCGACTGGTAGAGTTCCACCGCATCGTCCGACCCAAAGCCCTGGTCGATCAGGAACCTGAGGCCAGCAGGCGCGAGACCGTCGGTTCTTCGCACGGCCAGGGGCAGCATGTTCGGATGAGCGGCGAGAACGCGTCTGTATTCGCCGAAGAGCGTCGCCATCAGTTCGCGCCAGTCCTTCGGCAGCGGGTCAGGCAGCCGCGTCTCCGACCTCATGCGATCTACGGTCCAGTCCAGGAGAACTTCCTTACTCGGCACGTGCTTGTAGAGCGACATTGCCTCGACATCCACCGCGTCGGCGAGGCGTCGCATCGTCAAGGCCTTCAGGCCTTCGGAGTCGACGATGCGAAGCGCGGCGTCGACCAGCTCAGAGCGGCTTAGCGGTCGGTCGCGCCTCCGAGAAGTCATCTGTCGGGCGTGCCCTGCAGGTCATGCGCGAAACCACCGACGATGGCCGTTACCAAAACAATGAGCGTGATCCCCAGCGCAGACCAGCAGACCAGCTGAACCTGGTTCGGGTCCGTTACGCCGGGCACGAACCCAGTGATGGCGACCTCGAGGGCGAAGGCGGCGAGCGCGAAGCTCACGACCAGCAGACCTGGCCACAGCCCGGCGAGTGCAGCACCGACCCGCAACGGGACCACTCTCTGCCACGCCGTAGCGGGTCGGCCGACGCGTCGCGATACAACCCAGCCCAGAACGACGAACCCAACCTGGGCGACACCTCCGCCTACAAGGAACAACGCCGTTCCAAGAGCCAGGAGGACCGAGCTGCGGTGTTTGCGATCCAGCAGACCGATCGACCACATGATGATGGATGCACCAACAGCAATGGCTAGCAGGCCGGTCACCAGAAAGTTTGGCACCAACGTGAACGCATCCTCGGTGCCGTACGCCCACATCCGCTGGGCGGGACCGATCGACTGCACGAACAGGCTCGGCGTTGCGGTACTTCCCTGAAGCAACTCGAAGAATCCGTGGTCAAGACCGGACAATCCGGCGATGATCCCGAGAACCGAACCGATCGCTCTGGTCGCATTCACCTCGCGCCCGATCGATCCAGGCATGGCCTTGCTTGTCTGCATGTGCGGCTCCGTTCCGGGTAGGCTTACGTTGTAAGCCCACCAAGACTAGCCGCCGCCGTTCCGTGAGTCAAGCCAGGGTCAAGAGGTCGATGCGCGTTCGCCGATAAGCCTCCGGATGCCGGATCGACGCCCCGAGGCGGGTGCCGGCGAAGTGGTGGCGGCCGCTGCAGGTCGGGCCCCCGGCTGATCGACCCAGACCTTCACCGCCGCCAGGAGGCCGGCCATTTCTGCCGCCGTCGCTGCCGCCCGAGCATGAGCCAGATCGAACTGGCGTTGCCGCTTCGCTTCCAGCTTGCGCAGCCGGAGAAGGCGGCGTTCGAGCGGTACCAGCGCCGGCGTCCTCGCAGTGGCGCCGCCGCGTGACCTTCTCGCCTTCGCCACGCCCGTCCCTCCTGATCGCCGCCTAACGAGCCACCGCGCTGCCGTCGCCGGCCGGGGCGGGGTTCTGGACCCATTCGTTGACCGAGGCGATGAGCGTGGCCATCTGGCCCTTTGTGCGTTCGGACCGAGCCTGAACTACTTCCAGCTGGTGCCGCCGCTTGGCCTCTTCCTTCCGCAGCTTACCCAGGCGCCTCTCGAGCGGTACGAGCTTACGGGCCATGCGACCGTTCGCCGGCTTGGACCCATCGCTCGATTTGGCTGAGTCCGACTTTGTAGCGCTTGCCATCGAAGTCTCCTTCTCCGTCGTTGGGACGTGACGATATGGCCGCGCTCTGATCGGAGGCGCGCCCGGTCCCGAGGTCCGAGAGGGTACTCCGATAACCGGATATTTGGGACCCATGAAGGTCGCGGTTCAGCGAGCGACGCGCTCAACCTCGGTCAGGCTGTCGTCGATGATCGCGATTGCCAGGCCCAACTCGTCGCGGCTGACGATGAGTGGCGCGGATATGTGCAGCACGTTGCCCATTGCCGTCTTGAGGCTGAGACCCCGCGAGAGGCATTCGTACATGACGGCATCGGCCTCGTCGATCGCGGGTTCTCGCGTGGATCGGTTGCGGACCAGTTCGACGCCCATCAGGAGGCCAAGGCCGCGCACGTCGCCGATCAGCGTGTGGCGGCCTTGCAGCGAGCGCAATTCCTCCAGCGCCCATGCGCCCAGCTCGGCGGCTCTGGCCACGAGCCCGCGATCCTCGATCTCGGCGATCACGGCCAGTCCGGCCGCGCACGCCACGGGGTTCTTTTCGTGCGTGAAGTGGCCCAGGGCGCGGTCGGCGGCCACATTCAGCCCTTCGCGGGCGATCAGCGCCGCCAGCGGCATGATTCCGCCGCCCAGCCCCTTGCCGATGACCAGAATGTCGGGGACGATCCCGAAGTGCTCGACGGTGAAGAAGCGGCCGGTCCGGCCCAGCGCGTGCGGCACCTCGTCGAGGATGAGCAGGGCGCCGTGCCGGTCGCACGCCGCGCGAACCGCCTGCCAGTATCTGGCTGAGGGGATAGACGGAGTGTTGCGGACCGTCTCGGCGATGACGGCCGCGACGTCGCCCTCCTTTTCGAGGACGTATTCGAGGTAGCGGGCGCAGGTCAGGTCGCAGGCCCCGGCGCGATCCAGGCACCGGAACGGGCAGCGATACGGCTCGGGTGGCGGGACGTGCTCCGTACCCGCCAGGAGAGGCCCGATGCCGGCCCTGAACTGCGCCTCGCCACCGATGGAAATCGTGTCCAGCGTGCCGCCGTGGAAGGCGTTCCACATGGAGATGGTCTTGTGCCTGCCGGTTGCCACGCGCGCCAGTTGAATCGCGGCGCTGTTGGCCGTGGCGCCGGAAGTGGTGAAGAGCACCCGCGAGAGATCGCCGGGGGCCAGCTCGGCGAGTTTGCGGGCCAGCGCAATCGCCGGCCGGTTGGTGTAGCGGCGCGGCGAGAAGGGGAGTGTCTGAAGTTGGTCGATGACTGCGGCGACGACTCGAGGATTGCCGAAGCCGACCTGATGGACCGCGTTGCCGTGGAAGTCGAGATAGCGGTGGCCGCTCGTGTCGGTGATCCACGCGCCATCCGCTCCGTCCAGCACGTTCAGGCACGGCGTGCTCAGGGACTGGTGGAGGAAGTACCGAGCGTCCTCCGCGAGCAGTTCTCGAGCCTCCGCGTCCAGATGGCGAGCCTGCCAATCGGCCCGCCGCGGACTGGTGTTGGAGTCGCCTTCTGCCAGGTTGGACGCCACAGCCGTCGTCATCGGGTCAGGGCTTCTCGCCCAGGGCTAGCGATATCTCGATTGAATCGAGTACCGGCGGCAGCTCCGCGATCGAACCGATCAAGTAGTGGGCGCCGGCGCTGCGCAAAACATCCGCCGCGTGGTCGATCAGGCGGCGCTGCTCGCTGGGATGAAGCGCAGCGAGTTCGCGTGTGTCCAATCCGACGTAGTTACCGGTGCGGGTGATGCCGACGGTCCATGCCCCCGCGTTGAGTCCTTCGGCGATGTCCGCGTCCGTGTCCCCGACCTTGACCACGTGGCAGGGTGGGAATACCCGCAGCCTCTCCATCGCCCGCAGCAGCATCCAGGGTTCGGGGCGGCCGGCCGGCACCTCGTCGGCACAGACCATCACGTCGGGTTCGTATCCCTGCGTCGCCGCGTTGGCCGCGGCGATATCGCCGACCGAGCGGGGATAGCCGGTGGTGGAGCCGATGCTGCAGCCGCGGGCGCGGATCTCCGCCACAGCCTCCAGCGTGCCCGGGATGATTGCGCAGAATCGGTCGAGTACGGCCTCCTGGATCGGGACCAGCTCGACGTACATGGCGTGGACGTCGTCCTCGGCGCAGTCCGAGCCGTGGGCTTTGCGCCACCGCTCGGCGACGTCCGGCATCGCCGCGATGGCGCGGATGTGGTCGAGCTTGTAGATGCCCATCGGGCCCCGCGCCTGAGCCGTGGTGATCGGAACACCGTTTCGGGCGAAGACCTCCATGAATGCCCCGACCGGCGCCTGGGAACCGAAGTCCTGAGTGGTTCCGGCCCAGTCGAGCACGACCGCCTGCAGGAGTCGGGTTCGAGCCCGGCCGCTCGCCGCCGGCAGGTCCGCCCGGGAAGTGGCGGTCATGCCGTCACGACCGATCGCGTACCGTGGGAGGTGCTCGAGGCAGGCGCGACGTCGGCGAATTCGGGGCCATCGCAGGCGACTTCCAGGCCGTCGCCGGCGGCGGCAGGCCCGGCCTCCGCGAGCGCCCGACTCAGCGAGTCCACGAAGTCCGACAAGACCTCCAGCTCCATGGCGCCCAGCGTGCAAACGCGGAATGTGCTCTTTGCCGCGTCGCCGAGTCCCGCGTAGATGACGTAGCCGTCGCGCTTCAAGGAATCGTGCAGGCTCTGGTAGCCGACGCCCTCCGGGAGCAGCAGGCTTCGAACCGACGAAGACCGGTTGGCAGCGGCGACCGTGGGCTGTAGTCCGAGTTGCTCGAACGCTCCGTCGAGCAACTCGACCCTGCTGCGGTAGGACTCGTGGCGATGGGCTACGCCCTCGTCCAGGAGCTCGTCCAGAGCGGCTTCCAGTCCGTAGATCGCCGGAATCGCCGGCGTGAACGGGACGCTGTCCTTCTTCTGCGCCGCCAGATAGCCGGCGATGTCGAGGTAGAGCGATCGTCGCGGCGCTTCGGCCGCACGGGCCGCCCCGGCGGGGGAGAGGAGCACGAACGATGCCCCGGGCAGTCCATGGAGGCACTTGTTCGATGTGCAGGCGACCATGTCGATGCCGGAGCCGGCGATCCGCAGATCCTCTGCGCCGAGCGAACTGATCGCGTCGACAATGACCCTCACGCCCCTGACGCCGGCCACCGCGGCGATTTCGTGCACGGGGTTCAGGAGTCCGGTCGTGGTCTCGTGGTGAACAACCGCCACGGTGTCGATTGCGTGGTCTGAATCAAGTGCCGCCGCGACCTCGGCAGGATCGATCGGTTCCGTCTGGGCGGCTCGAACTGCGACTGTCTCGATCCCGAGCCGCTCGGCGATGGTCGCCAGTCGATCGCCGTACACGCCGTTGCGGCAGACCAGCAGGCGGCGTCCCTCGCGGACCGAAGCACCGACCATAGCCTCCATTGCGGCCGTGCCCGATCCCGCCAGCAAGGCCAGTTCCCAGTCGGCATCGACGCCGGCGACGCGGAAGAGCTTCTCGCGGACTCGCGCGAATATCTCCGAATACTCGGGTTCGCGATGGCAGAGGTCCGGCCCTCCAACCGCCCGATGGATCCGGTCGCTCACGACCGCCGGCCCTGGGTTCAGCAGCACTCGCTCGCGATGGCGACGCTCCTTGCCGTACGTGGCCGCGTCCATCGCGGTGAATCCGGCCGGCTCAACGATCCGGTCCGGCTGGCCGCGCAGCAGGTCGAGCCGGTCCGAGGAACCCGATGCGGCGATGCCGATGACCGCTCCCGCTCCGGCACACCGGCCGGCAATCAGCGCACCTTGCGATCCTCCGATGAGGCCCAGGCGCCGAACATCGGGTACGTCGACGGCGGCCAGGGCCACCAGCAATCCGAACGGCGCCGGTGGAAGGGGTCCTCGGACGACGATGTCGGCCAGGCGCCGCTCCACCGGCGTCGGAGTGACGCCGTCGGGCACTACCAGGACGACGCTCGAGCCGTCGCTCCGAATCGACTCGAAGTCGGCGTCGAGCTGGGCCAGTGCCGTCGTCGGCAGGTCTCCGGCAAAGATGGTCCAGACCGAAATGGCGCGTTCCATGGACCAGGATCGAACTGTCGCGACCGTGTCGGCGTAGGGCATTGCGGCGAAACCTCCATCGCAGAGTCACCGCGCTCCAGTTGGGCCGGACTCCTCATCGGAAGGTTCGTCCGGCAGCATTAACGCGCCACGAACGCCTCGTTAATTGCGCTCGCCCAGGATTCGAGGTCGATGAAGCGCCGCATGAGGCTGAACATGCCCACCAAACCAAGAGTCATTCTCCTGGCCTTCGATGGCTTTCCGCTCCACGCATTCCGAGAAGCCACGACTCCGAACCTCTGGCAGCTCGGGCAAGCCGGGGGGCTCTCTCCGGACGGTGGAACGACGGGTCTGCCTTCGACAACCTATCCGTCCTTCGCGACGCTCCTGACCGGCGCAAGCCAGAGCAGGACCGGCATCAGGACGACCGCTCAGAAGCCCGGTGCCGTGCCCGGCTGGGCCGGGGGCAACAGATCGCGAGTGCCGACGCTCGTGCATGCAACTCTAGAGGCGGGACTGAGCGCTACGGTCGTCATGGGCGATCAGAAACTGCAACAGGTCTTGGTGCTCGACACAATCGAGCGTGCCTGGCCGCCGACCGCGATCCTGCCGGAGGGAACCGAAGTCGATGCTCACGGTTACCCGACCAATGCCGCCGTGCGACCGCATGCGCTACAGGCCGCCGCCGACAGCGACCTCGACCTGCTGTTCATACACCTCAACGAGACCGACACGCTCGGTCACGACCTCGGCCCAAGCGCCGCCGAAACGATGGAGTGCGTTCGGGCCGCGGACCGGATCGTTGGAGAGATCGTCGAGGCACTGGCCCCGGACTGGGATCGCACCGTAATCGCCGTCGCCTCCGACCACGACATGGTTCGCCGGCTGCCCTATCCGACCATCGACCCGACGGCTTCGCTGGAGTGCGCCGGACTCGTGGACGACTGGATCGCCGACGGGTGTGCGGCCTGGCTGCGGTTGACGCACGGAGTCGACGCCCACATGGCCATCAGCCGTCTTGCGGCGCTCGACGGCGTCGAGGGGTGGCGTTGGCGCGAGCCGGACGTGCTGCTCCTGCTGGCCGCCCCTGGGCGCACCTTCGCGGCGCCGTGGATCCCCGTCTCAGGCATCCACGGTTCGACTGCCACTGATCGCACCCTGGCAATCGTGGGCGGCGGACATCCTGCGGTCGCGGAGATCGGCGCATCGATCGCGGCGCGGCCGCCACGCCTGCGGGATTGGGCTCCGACCCTGGCAGGCGTGCTGAACATAGATCTGCCAGATGCCGAGGGAGTCAATCTGCTGAGCGGCGACGCCGTGAGCGCCTAGCGGCCGAGAACCCCGGCGACGCGGCCGGCCACGGCGACGTACCCCTTGTCCAGTGGGCGCCAGGCGGGCGTCGAGACCGAGTCGAGCCGGGCCAGTGCATGGACGGCCCCGCCGTGGCGCCGGACTTCCTCCTTCAACGCGGCCAGGCGTTCCGCCAGCGTCGCGACGTCGCGCACCTCGTTCGGGCCCAGGACCAGCGTGGAGACTGCGAGTTCAGGGTGGCCGACTCCGTCGGGGAGCGGTCCGAGAGGTTGCATGCCGTCGGACAGTTCGAGGGCGATATCGATCGCGCCGACCACGGCCTCGTCCTCGTCGTTCCAGGCGACGATGAAGTCGTCGCCGCCCAGGTGGCCGATGAACCGAACGCCGCGCCTGCTTCCGACGCCGGCGACGGCGTGCCCGAGGGCCTGGATGGTGCGGTCGCCGGTCGAGAACCCGGAGCGTTCGTTGAATGTCTTGAAGTCGGCGATGTCCACGCGGCTGACCACGAGAGACTCGCCGGTGTCGATGATCTCCGACAGAGCCTGCTCGGTACGGGCGCTGCCGGGCATCCCGGTCAGAGGATTGAGCTGCTGCATCCGATCCAGGCCGATGCTGGTCAGGGCGCGCAGCAAGTCGCGAACGCGAACGATGCCCACGACTCTCCGGCCGGAATCGATGACCAGGACGTCGTCGAACAGCGAGTCGCTGTCTCGATTGGCCACGGTCATCGCCGCCTCGACGATCGTGGTGTCGGAGTCGATGACCCTCGGATGCGAATCGGCCATTTCCAGGACGGGCCGGTTCGCGAAGACGGCGTGGCCGAACTGTCCGCTGAACATGCGGAACAGCCGCTCCCGACCGAGTGCGGCGGTCGGCCGGAGCCGATCATCCACATAGACCAAGGTCGTGAGAGTCTCGTCCCCGAGGAACATCCCGCGAGCCTCCTCGCCCGTGATTGCGTTCGACACGAAGGCGGCCGGGGTCGCGATGGCGGCCATACGCGGCGTTTGGTCCGGGCCGCCGCGGAGCTTCTGGCGGCCTTCGCGTCGCGCGTCGGCCACGGCCTCGATCAGGTCCCGGCCGCGAGCGCCAACAACGGGCGCCATGCCGAAGGCGGCACTGCTGGTCAACTCGGCCGCGATCGCCTCGAGTTCGTCGGAGTCCTCGAGCAGGAATACGAATCCGTCGCCCTCGTCGATGAGTCCGCCGCTGGGCACCGTCTTCCTGAGCCTGCCGAGGGCCGCCTCGGCGACCCACAGCACGTGGCGCGCGTCGTGCAGGCGGACTTCGGACGGACGCGGCGGCGTGGTGGGCATGGCTGATCCCCAGTGCGGACAAGACACGAAGGCGCATTACGCGGTCGATCCCTACACCTTGGGGGAGGTCGGTTAGCCGGCCGTTTCCCGCCGGTTAACGCTGGGTGACGGCGCCGCCCCACGACGGCGCCAGCACGACTTCCGGATCGCCGGAGCGGATGATGGCGACGATCGCCTCCGCGACGGACTCCGCGGATTGCGGCTCGATCCGGCCGTCTCCGAAGCCGCCGGCGCGGCCGCCGGCCCGTAGCGACTGGTGGAATTCGGTCGCGGTCACCGACGGGTACACGACCGAGACGACGATCCCGTCGGCGGCGAGCTCGGCGCGCGCCACGTCGGAGAGCATGTTCAGCGCCGCCTTCGTTGCCGAATAGCCGCCCACTCCCGGCAGAACCATGCGCGTGGTCGCGGAGCTGACGTTGACGATCACCCCGCGGCCCTGGCGCCGCATGGCCGGAATCACGGCCTGCATCGCGAGGAGTGGGCCGTAGAAGTTGAGTTCGGTGACGGCCCTCAGATCTTCGAGGTCGATCTGCTCGACCGGCACGTGGAGACCCTGGCCGGCGTTGTTGATCAGGACGTCGACGCGGCCGTGCCGCTCCAGAGTCGTCTGGACGAGCCGAGCGATGGCGTCCGGGTCGCGCATGTCCGTGGGTAAGGCGAGCGATCCGGGCAGCTGGGCGGCGAGGGCGGTGAGGCGGTCCGCTCGACGAGCGGCGAGGACCACGACTGCCCCCTGAGCGGCCGCCAGCCGGGCCGTGGCGGCACCTATGCCGGACGAGGCTCCGGTTACGATCACGACCGCGCCGTCTAGTTCCATGGCTACACCTATCGTTGCGGCTCGGGGCTGATCGACCGAACGGGGCGAGCGGCCCGGCGGTACTGACTGACTCTACTGCCGAAAACGAAAGAGCGGCCGATCGCCGACCGCTCCTCGCAAACCCCGGCTGGGAGCTAGGGGTTCAGATCTTCGACTTCACCGGTCGCCAGGAAGACGACGTCTTCGGCGATGTTGGTGACGCGGTCGCCGATTCGTTCCAGGTAGTGCGCCGCGAACAGGATCCTCGTGCCCGGATCCACCTTGTCCGGATCGGTCCGCATCTCCACCAGGACGTCGTCGAAGACCTGGTGGTAAAGCCGGTCGATCTCGTCGTCGCGGCCGGCCACGAGCCGGGCCTTCTCCTCGTCGATGTCGACCAGGGCCATGACCACGTCGCGGACCTGCTGTGCGGCGAGCTGGGCCATCGGCGTCAGTTCGTCGTACGTGACCATGCTGGTCACGCCGGCCAGCTTGCGGGCCTGCTTGGCCACGGAGCCGGCGTGGTCGCCGATCCGCTCGAGTTCGTAGGTCACTCGGTCGAGAGCCAGCAGGAACCGCAGGTCCCGCGCCACCGGCGCCTGAGTGGCGATGGTCATGGCCACGATGCCGGAAACTGCGCGCTGAACCTCGTTGACCCGGCCGTCGTCCGCGATGACCTTCGCCGCCAGGGCGGCGTCGCGGTTCATGATCGCGTCGTGGGCCGCGAGTATCTGCTCCTCGACATACGAGCCCATGCGCAGCACGCCGTCCTTGACCTCGCGCATCTCCAGGTCGAGGCCCTCGCGCATCCGCTGGGCGTGCCGGTCGGCTTCGGCCGCAGCTTCGAACGTGGACGGCCGCGGCGGATCTCCGGCCGCAACCGGGCTGCCGGAGGCTTCGTCAACGGAACGCATAGTCGACTCCTCGCTGTGCGGGCCGCTCATCCGAAGCGCCCGGAGATGTAGTCCTCGGTCAGCCGTTCGGTCGGGCGGGTGAAGATCTGACCGGTAGGCCCGACCTCGACGAGGTACCCGGCTCGGTCCTCGGCCATCGTGAAGAAGGCCGTGACGTCGCTTACGCGCGCCGCCTGCTGCATGTTGTGAGTGACGATGACGATGGTGTAGGCCTCGCGAAGCTCACGCATGAGCTCCTCGATGCGCAGGGTAGAGACCGGGTCCAGCGCCGATGCCGGCTCGTCCATCAGGATCACGTCTGGGTCGGTGGCGAGGACACGGGCGATGCAGAGGCGCTGCTGCTGGCCGCCGGAGAGCGCCAGGCCGGACTTGCGCCGCAGGTCGTCTTTGACCTCGTCCCACAGCGCCGCGCGCTTGAGGCTGGTCTCGACCAGTTCGTCGAGCTTGCGACGGTCGTTCTGACCGCGCCGTCGCGGGCCGTAGGCCACGTTCTCGTAGATCGACATCGGGAACGGGTTGGGGCGCTGGAAGACCATGCCCACGCGGCGCCGCAACTCGACGACACTCACCTGCGGGTCCATCACGTTCTCGCCGTCGAGGCAGACCTCGCCCTTGACGCTGGCGCCTGGGATCAGGTCGTTCATGCGGTTGAAGCAGCGCAGGAACGTCGACTTGCCGCTGCCGGACGGGCCGATCAGGGCCAGGATGGAGCGAGGCTGCACGGTGAGGGAGACGTCGCGAACCGCGACCTTCTCGCTGTAGCTGATCGAAACGTGCTCGGTGGCGATCTTCACGTCGCCGGTTTGAGTCACAGCTTCACCGGCGGCGGCGGCTACGGGAGCCGCGACTTCGACACGGCGGAGTAGTGGTTCTGGGTAGACGGCGGTTGCGGGCATCTCTTCTCCGGTGGTCATGAGGCAGTCATCCGTCGGGTCAGGAGGCGGCCGACGAAGCGCGCCCCCAGGTTGAATAGCAGGACCATCGAGATCAGGACGGCCGCGCTGCCATCCACGATCTGGTTCTTGAACGCGCCCAGACCCTCGGAATTGAGCTTATATATATAGACCGACAGGGTCGTCGCGGGGCGGAACGGGCTCCACGGCGACACCGGGCTGGTCAGGTCGAAGTTGGTGAAGTTGTAGTGCGGCGGCGTGCCGAGCCCTGACGTGAACAGCAGGACCGCCGCCTCGCCGAAGACGCGGCCGGCGGTGAGGATCACGCCGGTGATAAGTCCCGGGATCGCTAGGGGCACGACGACGTGCCGGATGGTTTGCCACTTGGTTGCGCCCAGGGCCAGGCTGGCGCTGCGCTCGTCCTGGGGGACGGCTCGAAGTGCCTGCTCGGCCAGCCGGGTCATGAGCGGGAGATTGAAGAACGTCAGAGCGAGGGCGCCGGCCAGAGCAGTGAAGCCCCAATGGGCGTTGTCGACGAAGAGGATCAGGCCGAAGAGGCCGACGACGATCGACGGCACGGAACTGATCGATTCCTCGGCGAATCGGATTGCGCCGGTGAGTGCGTTGTCGGGGGCATATTCCGACATGTAGATGCCGCCCAGGATGCCGACCGGCACTGCGATCAGCATCGTAAGGACGAGCATGTAGATCGAGTTCCAGAGGACCGGCATGATGCCGCCGAGCGTCTCGCCGCTGGGATCGCTCAGCAGGAAGCTCGGCGACACCACGCCCCAAGCCGCCACGGCAAAGTGGACGATGATGCTCCCCAGCAGGACCAGGACGAACATGCCGGTGGCCCAGAGCGCCACCGTCGCGACGCGGTCGGCCAGGATGCTGCCTCGGGAAGTCTTGCTTCGAAGACTCGGCCTGGGTGCCATCGACCGGCCGGGAGCCGGTCTCGCTGTCGCGGTCACTGACCGATCCTCCGCTTGTTGATCAGCCGCACGAGCACGACCGAAGAGACCGAGATGATCAGCAGGACCAGGCTCATCGTCCACAGGGCGTCCTGCCACGGCTCACCGAACACGGTGTTGCCCATGTCCAGCGTGATCTGCGAGGTCAGCGTCGTCACCGGCTGGGTGATTGCCGCCGGCAGCGTGGGGGAGTTGCCGATGACCATCTGGACCGCCAGCGCCTCACCGGCGGCCCGAGTCATTCCCAGGACCACGGCCGTAAGCACGCCGCTCAAGGCCGATGGGATGAGCAGATGGCGGATTGTCTGCCAGCGTGTAGTTCCAAGGGCCAGCGAGCCGGTTCGAAGCTCCTGCGGCACGGCCCGGAAGGCGTCATAAGAGACGCTCGTGATCGTCGGCAGAACCATGATCGAGAGAACCAGCGACCCGGCCAGCCACGAGAAGCCGGTCAGGAAGCCCGGCATGCTGAAGACCTGGCCTACGAGCGGCATCGAGATCGCGATCTTGTTGGGGAACGTGTCGGACAGCCAGGGCACGAGAACCGTGATGCCGAGCCAGCCCCACACAACGCTAGGGATCCCGACGAAGATCTCCAGAGCCGGCTGGACCACCGACTTGGCCCAGTTCGGCGCCACTTCCGAGAGGAACAACGCCACTCCCACCGACAGCGGCGTCGAGATCAGCAGCGCCCCGGCCGTGACGACCAGAGTCCCGAGGATGAACGGCAGGATCCCGAATTCGGGCGTGTCCGCGAGGGGGTTCCAGGTCGAGTCGAAGATGGCGCCGATCGGCTGGCCATCCTTGACGAAGAGCTGGATGCCTTGCCAGAAGATGAACGCAAGAAGCAGCGCAACGATGGCGATCATCGAGGCTGCGGCCAGGAACACCACCCGTCGTGGCAAATCGATGCGTTCCATCAGGCCCGGCTTGGCGCGCAACCCGGTCGCTTCAAATGCGTTTGTCAGTTGAGCCATCGGCGCTGCCTCAAGGCGAGATACCAACGGAAATAGGAATGCTCCGGACCCCGTTCGTCACCACGGGGTCCGGAGCGAGTTGGGGTGCTACTGAGCGGCGACGGGGCCGTAGGAGTCCTTGGGGATGATCGTGCCCTGGACCTGCGGACCCATCATGAAGTCGAGGAATGCCTGGGTCAGGCCACTGGCCGTGCCGTTGGTGTAGAGGTTGCCGTCGGCCGAGAGCTTGTAGGTGCTGGCGCCGACGTTGGCGATGGTGGCATCGACGCCGTCCAGCTGGAGGCCGTTGAGCAAAGCCTTGTTGGCCGGGTCGTTGTAGTAAGAGAAGCCGATGACGCTGACTGCGCCCTTGGTCTTGGTGACCGCTGTCGTGACGGCGCCGTTCGAGTCTTCGGTCAGGGTCTGGCCGCCGGTGGCCTCCTTGGCGCCGCCCAGGACCAGCTTCAAGAACGTGGCGCGCGTGCCGGAGGATGCCGGGCGGAAGATCAGCACGATCGGGAGATCAGGGCCGCCGACCTGGTTCCAGTTGGTGTCCGCTCCAGTCCAGATGGCGACGTTCTGCGCGGTGGTCAGGTTGGTGACGCCGGTCACGTCGGGATTGGTAACGACGATCCAGCCCTGGCGGCAGACCACGTGGTCGACCAGCTTGGCTGCGTCGGCGGCCTGCAGCTTGGTGGCCGCCAGGACGTCGGACGCGCCGATGTTGACCGAGCCGGCGGCGACCTGGGTGAGGCCGGTGCCCGAACCGCCGCCGTTGACGGTGACCGTCGCGCCGGGGCAGGCGGCGGCGTAAGCGGTGGCCGCATCCTGGATGAGCGGCTGGAGGGCGGTCGAGCCGGCCGTCGTGATGCTACCGGTCTGGCAGTTGATGGTTGGGGCCGGGGTCGGGGTCGGGGCGGCGGCGACCGCAGTGTCGGTGGCGCCCGGCGTAGGTGCGGGCGTCGCCGGCGTGGCCGTGGCGGCCGATGAGCAGGCGCCTACGACTATCGCGGCCGCAATTGCCAGGGCGCCAAAGCGTCGAGTTCCGTTCAGCAACTCAGTTCTCCTCGTGCTGGGCAGGGCAGCTGTGTGAGGCAACCTGCTCCCAGTTCCAAGGGGATGTTCTGGTCGGGCGTTTAACGCGATGTTGGCTGATCGTTAACGTTCGCCGGAGCATCGCGGTCCGGCGCGGTGCCTGCCGCGGCTGCCACTACCGACACGGCCGGCGTAACCGGCGGGTCGAACAGATAGCCCGAGCCTCGGACGGTGACCAGTCGGGTCGGGTTTGCGGCATCCTGCTCGATCCTGGCGCGGAGCCAGAAGACGTATACGTCGACCATGCGCTCATTGCCGGCGGCGTCGTGCCAGACGTGGCGGAGCAACTCCTCGCGGCTGAAGGCGCGGCCGGGATGCATCGCGAAGAACTCCAGCAGCGCCAGCTCCTTCGGCCGCAGCGAGATCAACCGGCCGTCGCGACGGATCGCTCGAGCGCGCCGGTCCAGCTCAACGCCGTCACCGACCAGGATTCGATCCTCAATCAGGTGGGCGCCGATCGGCCCGCGCCTGCCCGCGATCGATAGGCGGCCGACGACTTCCATAGGGTCCGACGAGAGATCCACGGCGTCCTCAAACCCGAGCTCGAGCGCGTGGAGGCGAAGCGCCACGGCCTGGTGCTGGCTCATCAGCACTGCGGACGATCCAGAGCTGGTCGCCAGCCAGTCAGCCACGCGCTGGATGTCGCCGGGCTCGGCCGGCGGCGCAATGAGGACCACCAGGCTCGGCTCCGACATCGACAGGGCGGTGGAGAAGCCGGCCGAAGTGGACTCAACCCGAACGTCGACTTCGGGGAATAGCCGCTTGAGGTCGATTGACCCGTCGGGGTCGGCCAGAACCAGCCAGCCCTCGAAGGGCAGCGCCAAGGGAGCGAGGGCGGCGCGATTCCGGAAATCCGCGGTGCCGGCGCCGGATTCTGATTCGTCGTGCGCCTGCGTCATTCGCCGAATGTCGCGGCGTTGTGTTAACGCCGTGTTCCGGCGATGTGAACGTTGGGAGCTGTGGCGGGCGCCTTCAGCCGCCGCCGCGGCCGGCGCCTATGCGTGCTTGACGACGATCCGTTCGATCAGGTCCGCGACGTCCTCGCACTTGTCGATCGT
>PMXR01000115.1:47284-50842 GCA_003171035.1 Chloroflexota bacterium | reverse complement strand
GTCAACAGCGTCAGCTCGATCATGCTCAACAAGATCGATATCCTGTCCGGGCTGGACGAAGTGCTGATCTGCATGGCCTACGAGGTCGACGGCGAACGGGTCGAATGGTGGCCCTCAGACGCCGACGTCCTGGCCCGCGCCAAGCCGATCTACGAGCGGTTCCCCGGCTGGAAGGAGCCGATCCACGACTGCCGTTCGATGGCCGAACTGCCCGAGAACGCCCGCCGCTACGTGGATGCCGTGGAGCGGCTTTCCGGCGCCCCGATCTGCTTCGTCTCGGTTGGACCGGAGCGGCACCAGACGATCGAACGATCGCCCCGGCCCCAACGGCCCAAGCCACTCCCCACAACGCTGCCGGCGGATCGATGACTCCTGCCGCCAGGGCCAACGAAGAAGCCACTCCCCGCGGCCCGGCCTGCGTGCTGGTCCTCGGCAGCGGCGGACGCGAGCACGCCCTGGTCTGGAGCCTCGCTCGAGAATCGGACGTGGAAGCCGTGCTCGTGGCGCCGGGCAGTGACGCCATCGCCGCGGAGCCGAAGGCGCGCTGCTTCCCCGGCATATCCGCCACGGACGCCGCTGCGGTAGTGGCGCTGGCGACCCGCGAGAACGTGGATCTGGTAGTGGTTGGACCCGAAGCGGTTCTCGAGGCCGGCGTCGTCGACGCACTTACCGATGCCGGAGTGCCGGCCTTCGGGCCTACGCGCGCCGCCGCTCGAATCGAGTGGAGCAAGGCCTTCTGCCGGGACGTGGCCGCCTCCGCCGGAGTCCGGATGGCGAAGGGCCGGGATTTCACGGCGCTCGAGCCGGCTCTCGCGTTCGCCCGGGAACTGGTGGAGGCGCGCGGGTCTCGCGGCGTTGTGATCAAGGCCGACGGTCTGATGGCCGGCAAGGGCGTCACGGTCTGCGACGACTTCCCCACCGCCGAGGCGGCGCTTCGGACCCTGTTCGCGGCCGTGCCCGTAGGCGCCGCGTCGTCGGGCCCGGTCCTGGTCGTGGAGGAGCGACTTACCGGGGCCGAGGCCAGTCTGATCGCCCTGTGCGACGACCACAGCGCGCTGGCCCTGCCGCCCGCCCGCGACCACAAGCGGCTGCTCGATGGCGACCAGGGTCCCAATACCGGCGGCATGGGCGCCTACAGCCCCGTCCCTGATCTTCCGGAAAGCCTCTGCACCACGCTCGTCGACGTGATCCACGTGCCGATCCTGGCCGAGCTGGCCCGCCGCGGCGCACCGTTCCGCGGCGCGCTCTACGCCGGCCTGATGCTGACGCCCGAGGGCCCGGTCCTCATCGAGTGCAATGCGCGCTTCGGCGACCCTGAGATCCAGGTGCTGCTGCCACGGCTGGCGGTGCCGCTCGGGCCGCTCCTATGGGGCGCGGCGCAGGGCGACCTGGCCGGAGCGGCCGGCAAACTGGGCTTGACCGCGCGGATGCTGCCGACGACCGGCGACGCGGCCGTGGCCATCGTTCTTGCCGCGGCGAACTACCCGGAGACGCCACGCAAGGGCGACGTGATCTCGGGGCTGGACGAAGCGGCGCGGGGCGGAGCCACGGTCTTCCATGCAGGCACCGTGCGAGGCGCCGGCGGCCGCTTCACGACGAACGGCGGCCGCGTTCTGGCAGTCGTCGGGACCGCGGCCACGATCGCCAAGGCGCGCCTCGCCGCCGAAAAGGCTGCCGAGTCGATCGCCTGGGACGGCATGCAGCGGCGCCACGACATTGCCGCCGTCGTGCCGCGGACGGCGACGCCCGGCTCCACCGAAGCCGTCTCCGAGAAGGCCTGGATGAAGGGCGCCCAATGATTCCCCGCTACACGCTGCCCGAGATGGGCGCCATTTGGACCGACCAGGCCCGGTTTGAGGGCATGCTACGGGTCGAGATCGCCGTCGCTCGAGCCGAGTTGAGCCGTGGCATGGTTCCGGCCGCCGCGGTCCGGGCGATCGAGGCGCGCGCACATGTCGACGTCGATCGGATCGCCGAGATCGAGAAGACCACAGATCACGACGTGATCGCATTCGTCAGCCAGGTCGCGGAGACGGTCGGCGAAGAAGGCCGATATCTCCACCTCGGTCTGACCAGCAGTGACGTCGTCGATACCGGACTGGGGCTGCAGCTCCAGTCCGCCGGGGCCAGACTCGTGGCCGATTGCGACGCCCTGATCGAGTCGCTGGTGGTTCGGGCGCGGGCCGAGGCCGGCACCGTGATGATGGGCCGCACCCATTCGGTCCACGCCGAGCCGACGACTATGGGCATGAAGATCGCGGGCTGGGCCTTCGAGATCGCCCGCGACCGGACCCGGCTCGCCGCCGCCGTGGACGACTCGGCCACCGGCAAGATCTCCGGCCCGGTCGGTACGTACAGCCATCTGGATCCGGACCTTGAATCGGAGGTGCTGGCTGAGCTGGGCCTGCACCGCGACCCGATCTCCACGCAGATAGTCCAGCGTGACCGGCACGCGGCCCTGATCGCCGCGATCGCCATCACCGGCGGCTCTCTGGAGCGGATCGCCACCGAGGTCCGCAACCTGCAGCACACCGAAATCGGCGAGCTGATGGAGCCGTTCCGCGCCGGGCAGAAGGGCAGCTCGGCGATGCCCCACAAGCGCAACCCGATCCTCTCAGAGCGGATCGCAGGTATGGCCCGGCTCCTGCGCGGCTACGCCGTCACCGCGTTCGAGAACCAGCCGCTCTGGCACGAGCGAGATATCAGCCACTCGTCGGCCGAGCGGGTGCTCCTGCCCGATGCCACGATCCTGCTCGACTACATGCTGGTGAAGACTCGCGGCCTGATCGAGCGGCTGGTCGTGCGGCCGGAGCGGATGCGAGAGAACATCGAACGTGGGCTCGGTCTCCACTGCAGCAGCCGCGTTCTGCTGGCGCTGGTCGAGGAAGCAGGCATGTCGCGGGAGGAGGCGTACGCTGTGGTCCAGCGCAACGCCCTGCGTGCTGCCGACGAACGTTGCCAGCTGCGCGAACTTCTCGCCGCCGACCCGGACGTTGCGGCCCGGCTCTCCGACGAGGCCCTTGCCGCCTGCTTCGACGAAAGCCACTTCCTGCGCAACGTCGCCACCGCCATGGCCCGACTCGATGAGCTTGTCCCGGCCCGAAAGGAGACCGCCGATGCCGCCAGCTGAGACCATCAATCCCGGCGATCCGAGGGCCGCCGGAACTGCGGTGCACGCCGCCGGGTTCATGCGATCCGGCAAGGTGCGCGACCTGTTCGAGGTCGGAGATCGCCTGCTGCTAGTCGCCAGCGACCGGATGTCGGCCTTCGACGTGGTCCTGCCGACGCCGATCCCCGACAAGGGCCGGGTACTGACCGGCCTGTCGCGCTTCTGGTTCGAGCAGACCGCCGACATCGTCCCGAACCACCTGCTCGGCACGGATCCGGCCGAGCTTCCTGCGGGCTTCATCGACGAGGCGGGCGGCCGTGAGTTGCGCGGCCGGATGATGCTCTGCCGGCGGGCGAACGTGCTGCCGGTCGAGGTAATCGTCCGCGGCTACGTTTCCGGCTCGGGCTGGAAGGACTACAAGCGCAGCGGCGCGATCTGCGGCATCGAGC
>PMXR01000115.1:45629-47234 GCA_003171035.1 Chloroflexota bacterium | reverse complement strand
ACGAGAACATCGGCTTCGACGCCGTGGTCGAACTGGTGGGTGCCGAGCTCTCCGAGCGGGTTCGTGACATCGCCTTGCGCCTCTACCGCCGCGGCGCCGCGGTCGCGGAGAAGGCGGGGATACTTCTGGCCGACACCAAATTCGAATTGGGCACCGATCTCGAGACCGGCGAGCTGATGCTAATTGATGAAGTCATGACGCCCGACTCGAGCCGTTTCTGGGATGCCGCGACCTACGAGCCCGGCCGCGCCCAGGCCAGCTTCGACAAGCAACCGGTCCGCGACTGGCTCGAAACCCAGCCGTGGGGCAAGAGCTATCCGGGACCCGAGCTGCCGGCCGAGATCGTGGCCGGAACTCGCCAGCGGTATGTGGCAGCGTTCGAGCGGATCACCGGGGCCAGCTTCGAGCGCTACCTGCAGGAGGATGTAATCGCCCCATGAGCGAGTTCCGGTATGCCGTCAACGTTCTGCCCAAGCCCGGGATCCTCGACCCGCAAGGCCGGGCCGTGGAGCTGAGCCTGCCTCACCTCAGCGTGACCACGGTCTCGAAGGTCCGCGTTGGGCGCCGGGTCGAACTCACCGTCACCGCAGCCGCCGAGCCCGAGGCCCGTGCGGTCGTCGACGGCCTCGCCAAAGAGCTGCTGAGCAACCCGCTGATCGAGGTCTACGCCATCGAGCTGCTGGAGGGGACGTCGTCGGTGACCGCTGCCGGAGCGGCGGCAAAGTGAAGATCGGCGTCGTCACTTTCCCGGGGTCCAACTCGGACGTCGACTCGATCAACGCACTGACGGTGGCCGGTGTCGAGCCCGTCACGCTCTGGCACGAATCGCCCGAGCTGGGCGGTGTCTCCGCGGTCATCCTGCCGGGCGGTTTCGCCTACGGCGACTACATCCGGGCCGGGGTGATCGCCCGCTTCTCGCCGGTGATGGGCAGCGTCAAGGACTTTGCGGCGTCGGGCGGCTACGTGCTGGGCATCTGCAACGGCTTCCAGGTCCTGGCCGAGTCCGGGCTGGTACCGGGCGCGCTGCTGCGCAACCGGTCGCTCCGTTTCGCCGGCCACCTCGTGAACATCAAGCCCGAGCGGCTCGACTCGCCGTTCACCCGCGCCGCCACCGGCGAGCCGCTGCGCGTGCCGGTCGCCCACGGCGAGGGCTGCTACTACGCCGACGACGCCACGCTGGACGAACTCGAACGAGCCGGCCAGGTGCTGTTCCGCTACGTCCACGACGACGGAACGCCGGCGATTGACCCCGACGACAAGGCCAACCCCAACGGCTCGCTGCGGGCGATCGCGGGCGTGTGCAACGCCGCCGGGAACGTGGCCGGACTGATGCCGCACCCGGAGCGGATGTCCGAAGAAGTCCTGGGCAATGGGGGAGGAATGCAGCTCATCAAGTCTCTGGTCGAGAGTGCCGCCGAGTGGGAGAAGGCCGGGAGACCGGCGCCGCAGCTGCGGATCAAGGTGGAGGCGGCCCGATGACCGAAACGGCGACGCCATTGCACATAGCGCTGGGCGTGACCGACGAAGAGCTCGAGGTCATCCGCCAGAAGCTCGGGCGCGACCCCAACCACACTGAGCTGGCGATGTTCAGCGTGATGTGGAGCG
>PMXR01000115.1:0-45537 GCA_003171035.1 Chloroflexota bacterium | reverse complement strand
CCATGGGCGCGCGGCCCATCGCCGTCCTCGACGCTCTCCGTTTCGGCGACCCGGCCGATCCGCACACCCGCCATCTGGTCGACGGCATCGTCCGCGGCGTCGGCGGTTACGGCAACTGCGTCGGCGTACCCACGGTCGGCGGCGAGCTGGTCTTCGACCCGAGCTACCAGGGCAACCCGCTGGTCAACGTCATGGCCATCGGCCTGCTCGAGGAGCGGATGCTGATCCTGGCCGAGGCGCCGGGTCCGGGCAACTACGTCGTCCTGTTCGGTTCCACTACCGGCCGCGACGGCATCGGCGGCGCCAGCGTTCTGGCGTCGGCGACATTCCAGGACCAGGACCCGAGCAAGCGGCCGGCCGTTCAGGTCGGCGACCCGTTCGCGGAGAAGCTGCTGATCGAGGCCAGCCTGGAGTTGATCGACCGGCGCCTCGTTGAAGGCATTCAGGACCTTGGTGCCGGCGGCATCAGCTGCGCCACTTCCGAGTCGGCCGACAAGGCCGGCACCGGCATCCTGCTCGACCTGGACGCGATCCCGCGGCGCGAGCCCGGCATGGCGCCCTGGGAAGTGATGATCTCCGAGTCACAGGAGCGGATGCTGGCGACGTGCCGGCCGGAGAACTTCGAAGCCGTGCGCGAGGTCTGCGTCCGGTGGGGGATCCCGATCGCGCTCGTCGGCCTCGTGACCACCGACGGCGACATCGCCATCGTCGAAGGCGGCATAGGTCCGGACGGCGGCCCCAACCCCGGCGCCACGGAGATTGCCCGCATCCCCGCCGCGGCCCTGACCAGCGATGCCATCGTCCACTACCGCCTGGCCACGCCGCCGACGCGACACCGCCAGGCGCCGGCACCGGGCATCCCGCTGACCGCCCACGACGGCCTCCCGGAGCGCGGCATGGACCCGGCCGCGGTTCTGGCCGCTCTCCTCGGCAGCCCGAACCTCTCGAGCCGCCGCTGGGTCTACGAGCAGTACGACTCGAGCGTCCAGAGCAACACCGTCGAGTGGCCCGGCCACGGGGCGGCAGTGCTGCGGGTCAAGGGCACCAAGAAGGCGCTCGTGGCCACGACGGACGGCAATCAGAGCGTCAGCGCCATCGACCCGCATCTTGGCGCGCAGCTGTCGGTCGCCGAAGCCACTCGCAACGTCAGCATCACCGGCGCCCGGCCGCTCGGCATCACCAATTGCCTCAACTACGGCAACCCCGAGCGCCCCGAAGCGTTCTGGCAGCTCCAGGAGGCGGTCCGGGGCATGGCCGAGGCCTGCCGCGCCCTCAGCGTTCCGGTGACCGGGGGCAACGTCTCGCTCTACAACGAATACCCCGGCGGCGCCATCGCGCCGACACCGGAGATCGGCGTCGTGGGCTTGCTCGACGACATCGCCACTCTGGTCCGGCCGCCGTTCACGACCGAAGGCGACGCGGTCCTCCTCATCGGCAAGAGCACGCCGGGCATGGCCGGTTCCGCGTATGCGGCGCTGGCCGGAATCTCCGCCGAGGATTCGCCGCCCGGCATCGAGCTCGACCGCGAGGCGGCGCTGCAGTCGTTCATCCGCGAGGCCATCGGCCGCGGCCTGGTCGCCTCGGCCCAGGACGTTTCCGGCGGCGGATTGGCCGTGGCGCTGGGGGAGTGCTGCATCTGGAGCGGCCTCGGAGCCAAGCTGCGGCTAGGTATCCTCGGCTCGCCCGCGATCGAACTCTTCGGCGAGAGCCCGTCGCGGCTCGTGCTGTCGTGCCGCCCCCGCCACGCCCCCGCGATCGAGTTGCTGGCCCGCCAGTTTGGGCTCGACTCCAACGTGCTGGGCAGTGTGGGTGGCGATCGGCTGAGCATCGAACTCACCGGCATGGGCGCCACGGGTGCGGCCGAGGAGCGCGGCTCGCGCATCGCCGACGCGCTGGACGTTTCCATCGCCGACCTGCGCCACACCTGGGACCACGGCCTGGCCCGCGCTCTCGGCGTCGAGCAGGGTCCGGTCCATGATGCGGAGGCCGCCGGGACGGCTGCCTCGGGCAAGGGCAACTAGCCGTGTGCGGCATCTTCGGCGCGGTGACCCCGGGCGCGGATGCCGCGGGGATCGCGGCGCTGGGCGTCTTCTCGCTCCAGCACCGCGGCCAGGAGTCGGCCGGCATCGCCGTCAGCGACAACGGGCAGCTGATGCTCTACAAGGACCTTGGCCTCATCGCCCAGGTCCTCGACGAACGGCGGCTGCCGAGCCTGCGGGGCCCGCTGGCGATCGCTCACTGCCGCT
Source organism: Chloroflexota bacterium (assembly GCA_003171035.1). Classification (GTDB taxonomy): domain Bacteria; phylum Chloroflexota; class Limnocylindria; order Limnocylindrales; family CSP1-4; genus Fen-1039. The sequence continues at coordinate 43,291 of PMXR01000115.1, read as the reverse complement.
ACTCGACCACCGGTTCGACGATCTGGGAAAACGCCCAGCCCACTTTCCGCATGAGCCGGGGCAAGTCGATCGCCGTGGGTCACAACGGCAACCTGGTCAACACGCGGGAGTTGCTCGCGCGGCTGGAGGGCGGCAAGTCGCGCCTGCCGGCCACGACGGACACAGAGTTGCTCACCGCGCTGCTCGCGGACGATCCCTCGGGCGACACCGTCCAGGCACTCCTCAACGTCCTGCCGCACGTCAAGGGCGCTTACTCGCTGGCGATCCTCGACGAGAAGCGGGTCATCGGCGTGCGCGACCCGATCGGCTTCCGGCCGCTCGTGCTCGGCCGACTCGAACCGGCGGCCGACGATCCGCGGGGCAAGCATTCCGGTGGCTGGGTCATCAGCTCCGAGTCGGCCGCGATCGAAGTCGTCGGCGGGACGGTCGTCCGCGACATCGAGCCCGGCGAGATCGTCATCCTCGAAGAAGGCAAGGACCCGGTCTCGATCCGCTTTGCCGAGGGCCACGAACAACTCTGCGTCTTCGAGCTGATCTACTTCGGCCGGCCGGATTCGTACATGCTCGGCCGCAACCTCTACGAATCGCGCCGCCGGATGGGCGTCGCGCTCGCGACCGAAGCGCCGGTCGAAGCGGACCTGGTCATGCCGGTCCCGGACACCGGGGCTCCGGCGGCGGCAGGTTATGCCGAGGGTTCGGGCCTGCCGTATCGGGAAGGCATGGTCCGCAACCGCTACAGCGGCCGAACCTTCATCCAGCCGTCGCAGGGGATGCGCCAGCGCGGTGTCACCGTCAAGTTGAGCCCGCTGCGCGAAGTCGTGGCCGGCAAGCGCCTCATCGTTGTGGACGACTCGATCGTCCGCGGCACCACCACCCGCCAGATCGTGGCGTTGCTCCGCAAGGCCGGCGCCACGGAAATCCATCTGCGTATCTCGTCGCCGCCGATCCACCACCCCTGCTTCTACGGCATCGACACCCAGGTTGAAACCGAGCTGATCGCCTCGACTCATTCGGTCGACGAGATCCGCGACTTCGTCGGCGCCGACTCGCTGACCTTCCTGTCGATCGGCGGCGTCCTGTCGGCCCTGGATCTGCCTTACGACAGATTCTGCTTCGCCTGCTTCGACGGGCGCTACCCGGTGCCGGTGCCGTACGACACGGCCCGGCACAAGTTCGTTCTGGAGGACGCCGACGGCGAGCCCGTGTCGCAGGGTGAGTCCGCGGCTATGGCCGCCAACCACCCGCAACCCAATGACTGAGCCACGCGGCGGCAAGTCGGGCGGGGCCTGGGACGCGTACCGCGAAGCCGGCGTGGACATCGACGCGGCCGAGCAAGCCGTCGACCTGATGAGGGCCGCGGTCGACGCCACGCGCCGGCCGGAGGTCATCGGTGGGTTGGGCGGATTCGCTTCGGCGATGGCACTGCCTCCGGGCCTGCGCGAGCCCGTCCTGATCAGCTCCACGGACGGCGTGGGGACCAAGACGGCGATCGCGATGGCGTTGGGCCGCTACGACACGGTGGGGCAGGACCTGGTGGCGATGTGCGCCGACGACCTGGTCTGCGCCGGGGCCGAGCCGCTCTTCTTCCTCGACTACGTGGCCGTCGGCCGGGTCTTCCCGGAGCGAGTGGCGGCGCTGGTTGGGTCGGTCGCCGATGGCTGCAGTCTCGCCGGCTGCTCGCTGATCGGCGGCGAGACTGCCGAGCACCCGGGACTGATGGAGCCCGACGAGTTCGACCTGGCCGGCTTCTGCGTCGGCGTCGTCGAGCGCTCGCGAATGATCGACGGTACGGCGCCAAAGGCCGGAGACGCGCTGATCGGGATCGCCTCGAATGGCCTCCACTCCAACGGCTTCACCCTGGTCCGGCGGATCGTCTCGGACGCGGGGCTGGATCTCGGCGAGGGCTACGACGAGCTTGTCGGCCGGATCCTGGGCCCCGACACGATGCCCGAACCGGAGACGGCCGGGCTGAGTCTGGGCGAGGTTCTGCTGACCCCGACGCGGATCTACTCGCAGGCGATCCTGCGATTGCGGAAGCGCCTGAACGAGACCGGTGCGGACCTGCTCGGCGTCTCGCACGTGACCGGCGGCGGTCTGCCGGGCAACGTGCCGCGGGTCATCCCTCAGGGTTTCGGCGCGCGTCTCCACCCCGGCAACTGGCCGATGCCGTCGATCATGCGGCTGCTCGGAGTTCTCGGAAGCCTGTCGGAAGGTGAGGTCCGCTCGACGTTCAACGGCGGCCTGGGCATGGTTTGCGTGGTTCCGGCCGAGTCGGTCGAGACGGCCATCACGAGTCTGGAGGATGACGAACTCGAGGCCTGGCACGTCGGCGAGATCATCGCCATCGACGCGGACGAGCCGCGCTACTTGGAGTCGTAACTGGTTGTGAGTTGAGCGGCGCCGGACGGCGACCGATGGATCGGAGTGGAGGAGGAGCGGCGTGGCGCACAGGATCGCGGTTGGGGTCTCGGGAACCGGCAGCAACCTGCGTGCCCTGCACGCCGCCGCGCAACGTGGCGCGCTGGATGCCGAGATTGCCCTCGTCTTCGCCGACCGCGAGTGCACCGCCATTGACTGGGCCGTGGAGCAGGGATTGGATACGCTCGTCGTCCCGATGCCCAGGCTGAGCGACGCTGGGGAGCGCGCCGCCGCCGATCAGGTTCTGGTCGCGTCGCTCGTCTCGGTCGCGCCCGAGTTGGTCGTCCTGGCCGGCTACATGCGCGTTCTCGGCGCCGCTGCGATCGGCGGCCTGAAATGCCCCGTGATCAATCTCCACCCGGCGCTGCTGCCGGCGTTCCCCGGCGCACATGCCGTTCGCGACGCACTGGCGGCCGGGGTCAAGGTCACCGGCGTGACGGTCCATTTCGTCGACGACTCGCTCGACGGCGGCCCGATCATCCTGCAGGACTCCGTCGCGGTTCTCGCCGGCGACACCGAGGAAACGCTCTTCGAGCGGATCCACGCGGTCGAGCATCGGCTTCTGCCGATGGCGGTGGGCCTGGCGCTGGCCGGCGCGCTGAAGGTCGATGCCGGCGGCCGAAACGTTCGCATCGATGCCGCCCGGGCGGCCGAAACCATGCCCGTGCCGAAGCGGGCTCTCCTGTCGGTCTACGACAAAGCTGGCCTGACCGAATTCGGGGCCGGGCTGGTGCGACTCGGCTTCGAGCTGGTTTCGACCGGTGGCACCGCGAAGGCGCTGCGGACGGCCGGACTGCCGGTCACGGACCTGGCCTCGGTCACGGGCTTCCCGGAGATGCTGGACGGGCGCGTCAAGACGCTCCACCCCCGGATCCACGGCGGCATCCTGGCCGATCGGCGGCTGACGTCGCACCGCGAGCAGCTGGCCGCCGCAGCGATCGAGCCCTTCGATCTCGTCGTTTCCAACCTCTACCCCTTCGCCGCAGCGGCCGAGAAGCCCGGCATCAGCTTCGATGCGCTGGTCGAGGAGATCGACATCGGCGGGCCGTCGATGGTCCGGGCGGCAGCCAAGAACCACGCCTCGGTCGCGATCGTGACTTCGCCGGACCGCTACGCGGCCGTCCTGGCCGAACTCGAGAAGAACGGCCGAGTGGGGGAGGGGCTGCGTTCGGCCCTGGCCATCGAGGCGTTCCGTCACACCGGCGCCTACGACGCCCGCATCGCCGCCGAGCTGCCCGGCCGGATGGTTGCGGCCGGCGTGGTCCTCCCCGACGAGCCGGGTCTGCCGGGATCCGCCGACCCATACCCCCCGACGCTGGTCGTGGGCCTGGAGAAGGTCGAGACACTGCGCTACGGCGAGAACCCGCATCAGCAGGCCGCCCGCTACCGCCGCCCCGGCACGAGCAAGTGGGCCGGGCCGTTCGCCCAGGGCGGGACGATCCTGCAGGGCAAGGCGCTTTCGTACAACAACGTTCTGGACGCCTCGGGCGCGGACGCTATCGCTCGCCAGCTGCGCGGCCCGGCCTGCGTCGTCGTCAAGCACACCAACCCGTGCGGCGCCGCCGAGCGCCCGACGCTTCTGGAAGCGTGGCAGTCGGCCCTGGCCGGTGATCCCGTCTCCGCTTACGGCGGTGTCGTGGCGTTGACCCGGGAAGTTGACGCTGCGACGGCTGAAGCGATGGCGGCGATCTTCCTGGAAGTGATCGTGGCCCCGTCCTACTCGCCGGAGGCGCTCGCGATCCTGGGCCGCAAGAACAACCTGCGCGTCCTGGAGGACCCGATCCTCGCGAACGCGGCCGCGGCGCCCGCGCCGGATCCGCTGGGCTCGATCCGATTTGCCGGCGGTGGCGTGCTGGTCACGGCCGCGGACGTGCTGGCGGACGACCCGTCGACGTGGAAGCTCGCGACGACGCGCGCCCCGTCCGACGCCGAGCGACGCGACCTGGACCTGGCCTGGCGGCTCTGCCGCGGCGTCGTGTCGAACGCCATCGTGCTGGTCAAGGACGGCATGGAGATCGGGCTCGGGTCGGGGCAGACGAGCCGGGTCGACGCCGCGCGCCAGGCCGTGGCCAAGGCGATCGCCTTCCACGGGGCCGATGCCCTGGTCGGCGCCGCCTGCGGCTCCGACGCGTTCTACCCGTTCCCCGACGCGATCCAGGTCTGCCTGGATGCCGGCGTCACGGCCTTCGCCCAGCCCGGCGGCTCGATGCGCGACGCCGAGGTGCTCGCGGTCGCGGAGAAGGCCGGCGCCGCGATGCTGATCACGGGCGTGCGCCACTTCCGCCACTGAGCCTGGGGGCACGGGCGCGGGGCGCGGCGCGGAGCGCGGGGCGCGGGGCGCGGGGCGCGGGGCGCGGGGCGCGGCGATTTCCTTCTACTCCCCGGGGGAGTGTTATGGAACTGGAGACCGCCTGCCCGTCGCGGATCTGGGCGATTCGGGGGTGCTCGACCCGGTCGCAGCCGTGAAATCGGCCGCGGAAGTCGGTTTCAGGCCGGATATGGCCCGTCTAGTGGCACCGACTGGCCCTCCTCGTCGATGCGTCGCCGGGGCCGCCTCCATACCACTCGTGGGGGGAGTACAAGGGAATCGCTGCCGATTGCGCAGACTTGGGACCGCAAGAGCAGAGCGCCGATGTACTCCTGCGTCTGATCCAGCGGCGTGAAGCGCGAGTCGAGCTTCACTGCTGCATCCGGGTCAATCTCGATGAACTGCACGCTGGCACCAGTCACCGGATCGGAGGTTGACCCAACTTGGCAACAAGCAGGTTCAGCGGGCTCCGAGCCAGTGACCTTCCGCCCCTATCCCGGAAGCCACCGCCCTGGACTCCCATTTCCCGCGGCATCAAGCCCAGGGTCATGATCCTGTACGCCAACCCGTAGGTGATCCATGCTTCGAGGTGCACTTGCGTTCCCGTCTGGCGGATGGAAACGTGCCATCCCATCGACCATCGCTTTCCCATGTGCAGCGCAGCGGTCCACTCCGTCTGGTACCTCCACGGGCGCAAGAACTCCCGCGTTCCATCCGAATCCTCGCCGACGCCTCGATACGACCAATCGGAAGCCCACTTTTCCACTGCAGGCATCACGTCAGCTTGGGACTCCCAATCACGAACCGTCCGCTTGCTCATCACACTTTCCTCGGGATGCCTACCAGCGCTCCGTGTGAACCACTGCCTCCAGCGCCTTTCGTCCACCGGCCCGCTTGGCCCAGGTCAACGCTTCGGGGTTCTCCGGGTAGCCGAACGAGAGCATGAACTCGCACCAATGGTCGGCGGGGTAGGCGAGCAGGCGGCGGGCGAGGGGCTGGTCGTAGACCGTGGCGGGTACGCTGCCGATGCCGAGTTCCCAGGCGGCGAGGGTCATGTTCTGGGCAGCCCGGCCCAGGTCCCACATGATCGAGTACGGGGCGTCGTGCGTGGCCGGGTCGGGCACGACCAGCGCAACGGCCGCCGCGGCCCCGGCGATGTGGTCGGCGTACGGTCCGACCCCGCCGAGTTCGCGCAGATGCTCGCGGTCGGTGCAGACGATGAAGTCCCAGTTCTGCTGGTTCTTCGAACTGCCCGACCGGCGGCCGGCGTCGAGTATGCGGCGCAGATGTTCGGGCGCGAGTGGCTGGTCGGTGAACTTGCGGATGGCTCGGGTGGTGTCGATTGCCTGCCAGGTGTCCATTTCGATCTCCGTTTCGGCGGCCGCGATCGAGCGGGCCGCTACTGGGCCCGGTCGGCGGCGCGACCGCAGTTCAGTTGTCGGGGCTCCATCTATCCGGCGGCGCCGTCTGGCCCGCCATCGCGCCGAAGCCGTAGACCGGGTCGGACGGGCGCTCGACCACGCATTCGGCGGCCCGCTCGCCGGCACCGGCGGGCTCGACCGGACCGCCGAGGTAGGTCGCGAAGAACTCCGCGATCTTGCGCCGGCATGCGGGGTCGCCATATAGCCAGCGGTGACCGAACCCGGGCAGGATCAGCGTCTCGACTGCCGGGTCGGCGGCGGTTCGGCCGGTCGCAGCCGCGCTCTCGAGCATCTCCATGTGCGAAACAGGCACCGCGTGGTCGTCGGCGCCGTGGATCAGCAGCAGCGGACCCCGGTAGCGGCGCGCGGCGGCGACGGCGCTGGCGTCTTCGACCGCGTGGTGGCGCGGGATCAGCAGGACCGCCGCGGTGAACCAGGCCAGGGGAGTGGCGATCGGCTCGGGTATGTGCATCCCCGCCATCTCGAACGTCTTGCGCGTCATGTAGACCAGATCCGCCGGCGACGACAGACTCACCACGGCCCCGATCGAGGGTTCGCGTGAAGCGGCCACGATCGCCCCGGCGCCGCCCATCGAGTGGCCCAGCACGCCGACGTCGGAGACCTCCGGCCTCGTTCCGAGCCAGCGAACTGCCGCGATCGTGTCGTCGGCAAATTCGGGAACGTTGACGGGCAGTGTTTCGGGCGCGTTGTCGCCGTGGCCGCGCGCGTCAAAGACGAGGCAGTGGAATCCGGCGGCGTGGAGATATCGAACGTGGGCGAACGTGCGGCCGCGGTTCGACTCCCAGCCGTGGACGATGACGATGGCGGGCCGAGGCTCGGCGGCGGCAGTGACGGCTTTGGCGGCCGCCCGCCCTTTCGCGTGAGGCGTTTCGGCCGGCACATACCACGCCGCCAGCGTGTGGTCGCCCGCCGGGATATCCACCGTCTCGAATTCGAGCCCGAAGTCGGCCGGCGAACCATCGACCGGGTATCGATGCGGCAGCCCGACCCGTTCGCGATAGCGGATCGCAAATCGATAGGCCGCGGCGAAGCCGGTCAGGGCTCCGGCAGTCAGCGCGATCCGGAACCAGGGAAGTCCGTGGGAGCGTTGGTTGCGTGGCATGAGCGAAGGGGACGCTACGAGGCCGTACCTTGTCAAGTGGACGCGCGCACTGCGCCTCCGGCCCGGCAGTTGGGCCTCGCCGGGTAGACTTATCGGATGCCCCGAAACCCGTTCACCGTCCTTGGACTGCCACTCGACGCCACGCCCGAAACCATCAAGGGCGCGTGGCGCGGTCTTGCCCGCCAGCATCACCCGGACGTCGCCAGCGGCGACCCGGCCGTCGAACGGCGTGCCAACAGGACGATGGCCGAGATCAACGCCGCGTACCAGGAACTACGAGATCCGGTCAAGCGACGTGCCCATCGAGAAGCCGCCGCGCGAGGCGCCAGGGCCGAAGGCCGGGGCGATCCGCCGGCCGGTCGCCCCACCGGCTCCTGGGACGGCAGCGACGGATACTCCAGCCCATCCGACAGGCCGGAGTGGCCGCCGCGTCCCCGTACCGGACGCCCCGTTACCGCCAGGATCGACACGAGCGCGCTCCTGCGGCCTCGCAACACGACGCTGCATCCGCTGGATCACAGCCCGCTCCCTGGGCTACCGCCGCGTCCCCGTTCCGCCGAAGACCACGAACCGCCGCGAGCCTCCACGCCGACCGGTCCGATGCTGCGGCGCCGCGGACCATCGATGGAGCTAGACATGCCTACGGTGGCCGAGGCGATGGCGACGCAACTCAACTTCGGCAAGTTCGCGGGGCTGACACTGGGCGAAGTGGCGCTCAATGAGCCGACTTATCTCGACTGGATCGTGCGCACGATCGACCGCGAGCCGGAGGTGTCTCTGGCGGCGCGGGTGGTGCTGCGATTCCTCTACGGCCCGATGCGGCGGCCGCGGCTCGACACGATGGTCCAGCGCGGCTGACCCGGCCGCGGCGCCGCCACTCTGCCGCGCCGCCACTCTGCCGCGCCGCCACTCAACAGGAACGGCCCGCCCGGCGAACCGAGCGAGCCGTCCCGACCCTCGACGGGATGAGTCCAGGCCGCCGGCCAGAAGCACCATGCTGGCCGACTAATCTGGTTACTCGGATCGTGGTCGGGTCGCGCGACCTCCTCGTACGAACGGCGGTTCGTCTCAAATGCGGAGGACGGTGTCGATCCGGCCCGTGTCCGATGCCCCTGGTGCCTTCGTAGCAGATGCGCCGGCGGCCAATCACAAGCTAAAGCGCGTTGCGCAGATCACAATGACCCGTACGGCCAGAACCCGACGACCCCTAAGTCCGGCGCGTCCTGGCACCACACCTAACCGCCTCGGCCGCGCTACCATCGACGCATGTACGCCGACGGCCTGAGTTTCCTCGAGGAGGAACGCGAAGAATTCCGCGCTTTTGAAGCTCTGCTGGAATTGACCGACGAGCAGCTCGAGCAACCCGTGGAGGGAGCCCACGGCTGGAACGGCCGCGACCTGATGGCCCACCTCGGCGCCTGGATCGAGTGGTGGCTGACGATCGCCCAGGAGCTGGCCCTGGGGCCTCAGAGCGCTACGTTCGACCGGATCGTGGCGGTCGGCAAGGACTGGGATGCTCTGGGCGACCAACTCAACGCCAAGTACCAGGCCGATTGGGCGGCCCTGCCGATCGAAGAAGTCCGCCGGCGTTTCTCGACCATGCCCGGCGAGTTGCGTGGCTATCTCACCGTCGTCCCTGAGACGCGCTGGCTCAAGGACTCGGCCCACCTCAAGTCGCTCCTGGGTAACACCACCGAGCACTACGCCGAGCACGCCCCCGATCTACGTGCCGTTCTCGCGGCCGCCGGCCGCTGACGCTCGCGCGCGGGAGTGGGTTAAGCACGACCCCGGCCTGAGGGGGTAGGCCGGGGTCGTAGGAACGGGGCCGAGGGGGAGGCCCCGCTGGGTATTCGAATTGAACTTGCCGAAGACCTAACTGGTCTTGGCCTTAGCGTACTGCGAAAGACCGAATCGCGCCTCAAATTGTTCGGCCGGCATGGCACCCACGACCGCCATCGGCTGGTGGCCGGGTCGGAAGAAAGCGATGGTCGGCAGGGTCATGATCTGGAGGGCCTGCGAGACGCCCGGGTTGGCATCGACGTCCATCTTGACGACGTCGAGAGCGTCCGAGTACTTGTCCGCGATCTTCTCGAGTTCGGGCGCGACCATGCGACACGGACCGCACCAGGAGGCCCAGAAGTCGACGATTATCGGCCGTTCGGCGTTGAGGACGACCTGTTCGAAGGTCTCATCGGTTACTACTTTGACTTCGGCCATCTGCTGATGGTCCTTTCTACCTGACGGTCTGCGCCGGTGACTGGACGGCGATCGATTCGAGAAGCCGACACGCCTCGAGGATCCGGTGATCTGCTAGGCGATAGTAAATGGCGTTGCCGTCACGGCGCGTCAGGACGAGTCCCGAGTTCCGCAGCACGGCCAGATGCTGGCTCATATTCGGCACGTGGCATCCGACGCGGTCGGACAGGTCGCGCACTGAAAGCTCGCCACCGGCCAGTGACTGCAGGACGCAGAGGCGCTTGGGATCGGCGAGGGCTCTCGCCACCGTCGCACTCTGCCGTCTCGCGGTCTCCAGATCTTCGACTTCGAGCATAGCGCGAGTGTACAGGTGTTTGCGCAACCACGCAAGCAGATCGCAATAGGGCGCCGGTTTGCCCGGTCGGATCGGTGAGTTCTGGCTACGATGGCGGCATGGATTCCGACGCTGCGTCGGGCGGCGGCTCCGGCGAGGATTGGCGAGATGGCATGGAGGCGGAATGAGCGGCGATACGCGTGATCCGAGGGTGGCGGGGACGGCAGCCGCCCAGGGCGGCCTCGGTGCGGGCGGCCTCGGTGCAGGTAGCCTGGACGTGGGTCAGTTGCAGGGTCTCGCCAGCGCGCTCGGCCTCGGAGCCGCCACGCCCGGCCGCGATGCCCGCGATCCACGCGGAGCGGGTGCCGGCGGTCGCGACGCTCGCGACGTGCGCACGCAGACGGGCCGGGACGCGACCCGCGGCGCCGGCGCCGGCAAGCTCGAGACGATCGACATCCACGGCCAGGGCCGGCTCGCTGGACCCAACACCACCTCCGAGGACGCGACCGTCAGCATCGACGGGACCGGCTTGACACTGCAGATCGGGTCCGCCCGCCCGATCCGGGCCGGCTTCCGCGACATCAGCGCCATCGCGATCCAGCAGTCCACCGTCCTGCTGGTTCTCGGCGACGGCCCCGACGCGATGAAGTTCATCCTCGAGAAGTTCGCCGACCGCCTCGGGCCGATGGTCCGCCTGCTCCGCGAATTGCGGCTCAAGCAGCGCCTGACCGACGGCCTGGTCCAGGTTCCGGACGATCCGGCCGAACTGGTCGAGTTCGCCTGGCAGCCGACCAGTTCTCCTCTTGGTGCGGGGCCGGACGGACCGGCAAAGGCCGCAACCGGTGTTGGGCAGCTCGTGGTCCAGCCGTGGGGTTTCGTGGTCTGCCCGCTGGACGAGCGCCTGACGTGGATCCATTTCCGCCGCGCTTCCATCTTGAAGGTCACGATACCCAGCGCCGGCGAGGTCTCGATCGAGGGCGATCCCGGGACCCTGACGCTTATGGGTCTTGGGGCCGCGAGCACCCGTCTCCACGACAGGCTGGCGAAGCTGCGCGACGGTGCCTTCGCCGATGCCGCCGGCTTCGTGGAGCAGCTGATGACCGATGCCCCATTCGGGGTCCGGCAGAAGGCCTCCGACCTGCTGGTCGACGGCCGCCCGATCCGGCCGGATGCGTTCGGCGATACCGGCTGGCCGGTGATCGAAGAGGCCGTTCTGGGCGAGCCCAAGTTCGCGGCGAGCTACGAGTCACTCTGCAAGACCGCCGGCGCGGCTGCGCCACGATGGGTGGCCATGTCGCCGGTCGATCCGGGCGGGACGGAACCCAAGATCTGGTTCCTGATCGCGATGCCGGGCAATCTCGTGGCTCTGGAACTGGTCACCGCCGGGGCCCACGCCACGTACTTCTTCCGGGCAATGCCGCGGGCGCAGTACAAGGGCGAGCCGCCCGAGAAGCTCGGGATCGCGGCGGAGCAGGCCGTACGAGACATCAGCGAGGCACTCGTCGACTGCCGCTTCCTGCGCGAGCCGATGGCTCTCCCCGAAGACCAGCTGCGCATGCCCGAATATCTGCGCTACCGGCTCGCTCTGGCGGTGCTGCCGAGCCTGGCCATGGCGAGGCACCGGTTCGTCGCCCGAATCGTCCACCGCAGCGAGGCGAGCTGGGCAACGGCGGTGGCGAGTCTGATCCAGTGGCATGCTGCCGCCGGGGACGATGCCGCCGTGTGGCCGGGCCGCGCATCTCAGGAGTCGGCGATATCGGCGGCCGGCGGCGACGGCGGCGACTCCGACGCGGGCGACTCCGGCGACGTAGATGACACGGCCGACGCCGACGGCCAGGGCGGCGACGGTGCCACCGCAGGCTCGCCCAGCCCTTCGGGCACAGCAGGCTAGAGGAGCGGACGATGCCGACTTACAAGCACCCATGCCCGTATTGCGACAAATTCATCGACCGGGCCGTGGCCGCCTGCCCTTACTGCGGCCAGGTTGATCCGTTCGCCCCGAAGCGCTGCCAGAACTGCCGCAAGATCGTGGAAGACCCCGCTTGGGTGACGTGCCCGTCGTGCGGCCAGTCGTTGATCGCGCCGCCGCCCGGCGCTGCCACCACGGCCGCCGCCGGATCCGGTGCCGCGTCACCGGCGCCCGCTGCCACGACCGCCGCGCCGGCCACCGGCACGACCGCCACCGACGGCACACTGGTTGAGCCGCCTCCACCGCCGCGACCTCCGCTCAGCCCAAACGCCGCCGCTCCGGTCCTCCAGTCACAGGGCGCTTGCAGTGGCTGCGGTGCGCCGCTGCCGGCCGGTTCGCACTTCTGCACGATCTGCGGGACCGTCGCCGGATAGACGTCGGCCCGGCCGATGGCCGGGCCGCGAGTCTGTGATTGGGGCGCGCCGTGCGCCCGCGGTGGTCGCCGAGCGACGAGAGGCTCGTCGCTAGCCGGCCTTGTTGCCGCAGTTGCCGCAGAAGCGAGTGTCGGCCGCCAGTTCGGCGCCGCACTTGGAGCACTTGGACACGCCCAGTGCCGTGCCGCAGTTGCCGCAGAACTTCTCCGAGCCGACCGGCTTTCCGCAGCTGGGGCATTCGGTAGCTCGGGCGCTGGTGTCGCCCGAGAAGACCTGCTGGCCCTGAACCGCTTCGCGCATCTGGCTGATTTCGACGGAGGATCGCTCCGCCTCCATCTCGGCGGCCAGGTTCGGGGCGCAGTTGACGCACAGCCCGCGAGCCTTGTTGAAGCACGTTTCGTCGACCCAGTTGTTGCACCGCACGCAGCGATGGAACATGGGCATGATCTCGTTGGAGGCCTTTTCCAGGGCCTTGTCACGGCCGCCGCGGTCGGTGATCTGCTGGGCCGACTCGGCTGCGTTGCGGGCTCCCCAGAGGCCGCCGATGACGCTGCTGGCGCCGCCGAGGATCGAGGCGCCGGTGCCGAGCAGATTCTTCTGCCATTCACTCCGGTAACCGCTGCCGCAGATGTCGCAGCGGAACTCGAACTGGTAGCCCTGGTTGGTCGAGAGGTCCTGATAGTTGCTCGTGAACGGGGTGAAGCCCGGCATTGACCCACTCCTGGTTGCGGCCGCAGAAGGCGGCCTGTGTGACAGACCTTGTGCGCCAATGTTACCGCGACAGGCGAGGCCGGCGAGCCACTCTGCGCGACCCTGGAGCGGGGAGAACTACCAGGCCCAGGCCACTACCAGGCCGGACTTCCCGGCGGGGCTTCGGGCCTGGACGACGACGCCGTAGATGTAGAGCGTCTTTCCGCCGGACCCGGGCAGCCAGCCGGCACCGTTCGATTGGCCGCCGCCGAGGATTACGGTCGTCGACTTCTTCGAGGCGCTCGCGCTGGCGAGCAGGACCATCTGCGACGGCGGAATAGTCGTAGTCGGCAGGACGCAATGCGGCTTGTCGAGGCATTTCGTGACGCCGATGATGTCGATGGTCACGCCCGTCGGATCAGCTTCCGACCAATCCACTTTGTATTTGAAGCAAGTTGGCCCGAGCTTTGCCGGGCACGTCGCAGGGTCCGCGAGGCTGGTCCAGGCGACGCCAGTCGGAGCAGCCGGCGGCGCGGCGGTCGGCTTTGGTGTCGGCGTCGCCGGGACGGCGCTGGCCGTAGGTGTTGGCGTCGCTGCCGGGACCGAGTTCTGCGGCGAGGGGGACGGGGACGGCGATGGCGTGTTGGCGGTGGGCGAAGTGGCAGGCGAGCAACCGGCCGTCATCGCGGCAGCGAGGAGCAGGCCCAGGATCGCCTTCACCGGATGCTTCACGACTTCCCTCCCATACGTCAAGCGGCGGCCGGATGCTCCTCGACGGCCCGGCCACCGCTATCTTGCGCTACTCGGGAGCGGATTCATGTCGGGTAGCCGACTGATCCCGGTCTACGGCACGGCAATGGTCTCGAGGCGAGCCAGAATCTCAACCTGCGGGACGCACGGCCCGGACGGCGCCGGAGCGTGGTGTTGGGTTGCATCAGATTTCGCGGCGCCCCCGGCGAGCCTGCAATACTTGCGCCATGCCCGACCACATCGTTCCACTAGAACGCTTCCACGACGCGCGCCGCAACCTCGACGGGCGCATCGCCCGCACGCCGATTCTCTCCTCGTCGACCGCGGCGCGGGTGCTCGCCGCGCGTGGCATCAATGTGGCCGACGGCCGGATTTACGCCAAAGCCGAGCATCTCCAGATGACCGGCGCCTTCAAGATCCGGGGCGCCCTCAACAAGGTAGGTTCCCTGACGGCCGAGGAACGCAAAGCCGGCGTGATCACGCTCTCGGCCGGCAATCACGCCCAGGGCGTTGCGCTGGCCGCTCACCAGGCCGGGGTTCACGCCGTGGTCATGATGCCGGCCGGCGCGGTCAAATCGAAAGTCGAAGCCTGCCGCGGCTACGGCGCCGAGGTCATCCTCTACGGCACCCACATCAACGAGACGTGGGCTCGCATGGACGAGGTCCAGGCGGAACGCGGCCTGACGTTCGTGCCGCCCTTCGACGACCCGTACGTGCTGGCGGGGCAGGGGACCGTGGGCCTGGAGATCCTCGACGACCTTCCTGACGTGGACGTCGTCGTGGCCGGGATCGGCGGCGGCGCCCTCTGCACCGGCATCGCGGCTGCGATCAAAGAGACCAAACCCGGCGTGCGCGTCTACGGCGTGGAACCGGTCACCTCCAACTCGATGTCCCTCGCAATCGAACGCAACGAGATCGTCCACATCCAGCCGGCCTCCGTTGCCGACGGTCTGGGCTCGCCGTTCGCCGGGGAGTGGACGCTGGCCATGGCCAAGCGCTATCTGGACGGTATCGCGCTCATCGACGACGCCACGATCCTGGCCGGCGTCAGGTTCGCGCTGGAACGCATGAAGCAGCTCGTGGAACCGGCCGGCGCCGCGGCACTTGCTGCGGTCCTGTTCGGCCACATCCCGATCAACGACGGTGAACGAGTCTGCGTCGTCTTCAGCGGCGGCAACGTAGAGGTCGACCGGCTGGGCGAGTTGCTGGCGGGCGCGGCGCCACTCGAGATTCCGCCGATCGTTTCATAGCGGCGTGGGCGCCTCTAGTCCACGCCCAGGTCGTGCAGCCTCTCCTCGCCGAACCCGAGGTGATGCGCGAGCTCATGGATGACGGTGATCCAGACTTCGTGCTCCAGCTCCGCCGGGTCGGCGAAATCCTCGACCAGCGGATTCCGAAAGAGCGTGATCTTGCTCGGCAGGAAGCCCCAGTCGGCGCCGTACTCGGTCAGGGGAACACCCTCGTAGAGTCCGTACAGGCCCTCGTCCGGGCCCAAGCCGTTCTCGCGAAGCTGCTGCCGCGATGGCTCGTCCTCGACGATGATTGCCACGTCGTCGAGCGCGTCGGCGAACGGAGCCGGGATGGCGTCCAGCGCCCGAAGAACCAGCTCGTCGAACCGCGTCGCGGCGGACGTCGTCGAGCGGCGTCGCGAGCTGCCTCGGGGTCGCTTGGACATTTGCGTATCCTAAGGCGCCACGGCGTAGGATTCGACCGAAGGAGCCTTCGATGCCGACCGATCTACCGCTCGAACCAAGCCAGCTCGACCTCGACAGCGCCGATGACTGGGACGGCGCGGCCGCCGAGAAGCCGGCGGCGGATCAGCAGGTGGCCGCATCCGACCGAATCGAGCGGGCGGTCCACGACATCCTGACCGAGATCGGCGAAGACCCCGGGCGCGAAGGCCTGATGCGCACGCCCAGCCGCATGCACAGGATGTGGCTGGAGTTATCGCGCGGCTACCGCGTCGATCCCGACGGCCTCATCAACGGCGCCGTGTTCGACGTCGGCTACAGCGAGATGGTCGTCATCAAGGGCATCCCGTTCTACTCGCTGTGCGAGCACCACATGCTGCCGTTCTTCGGCGTGGCTTCAGTCGGGTATCTGCCCCGCGGTCGGGTCATCGGGCTGTCCAAGATCCCGCGCATCGTGGAGATGTACGCCCGGCGGCTGCAGGTCCAGGAGCGGATGACCCAGCAGATCGCCGACTTCCTGCAGGAGCGGCTCAATCCCTACGGCGTCGGCGTGGTCGTCGAGGCGGAGCACCTGTGTATTGCGATGCGCGGCGTCCAGAAGGGCGGAGCGACGATGGTCACGAGCAGCGTTCTCGGCTCGTTCCGGACAACCAAGGAGACGCGCGACGAGTTCATGGCTCATCTGGAGAGGGCGGTACCGCGAGCCTGATCTCCCTCTGCGCCATGGCGCCTCCCGGCACCACCACCCGGAGTTAGGATTGGTCCAAACAGGCCGTGCCGGATGCCGGGCGGCGCGCCTCAATCGATGCCCCGACCTGTCGAAAGGACGCGGAGATGAAGCTCTCGATCAAGAGGTCCCAAAAGCCCGAGATCGTGCTGGATCCGGAGCTCGACGATCCCAACGTGCCGCATTTCTTCCAGGAAGCCCTGCCGGGCAGCGATGTCTGCCGCCTTTGCAAGGGGCTGAAGAAGAATCGGATCCACGACAAGGTCGAGACCGGCTCGCGCTGGGGCTAATTCGCCCGCTATCATGCGGCCATGACTGATCGACCGCTCAAGGTGCTCATTGCCAAGCCCGGGCTCGACGGCCACGACCGCGGAGCCAAGGTGCTCGCTCGTGGCTTGCGCGACGAGGGATTCGAAGTCGTCTACACGGGCCTGCGCCAGACGCCCGACATGATCGTGACGGCCGCGCTGCAGGAGGATGTCGACGTCGTGGGCCTCTCGATCCTGTCGGGCGCGCACATGACGCTCGTGCCGCGCATTTGCGCCCTGCTGCGCGAGCGCGGCATGGACGACGTGCTCGTCACTGCCGGCGGCATCATCCCGGACGACGATGTGCCGGCGCTCAAGGAGGGCGGCGTGGCCGCGGTCTTCGGGCCGGGCACGACCATCGCCCAGGTCGCGGACTTCCTCCGCGCCAACGCCCGGTCGCGGGACTAGCCGCAAGCCGCGTGACCGAAACCCGCGCCATTGCGCTGGACGGAGCCGCCGACGCAGCCGCGGCCGCCGCACGTGCCGATGAACTCTGCGACGCGGCGCTCGCCGGCGACCGGCGAGCTCTGGCCAGGCTGCTCACGGCAGTCGAGAATCGCACGCCGGTAGCCGAGGTCGCGCTGCGGCGTCTCTACCGCATCGCGGGCCACGCTCAGCTGATCGGCATCACCGGGCCGCCCGGCGCGGGCAAGAGCACGCTCGTAGCCGCGCTGATCGCCGAGCTTCGCCGCGCGGGGCGTCCCGTGGCGGTCGTGGCCGTCGATCCGTCCAGCCCGATCACCGGCGGCGCCGTGCTGGGTGATCGGGTCCGGATGCAGGCCTACGCCACCGACGACGGGGTCTTCATCCGTTCTATGGCGTCACGCGGCCATTCCGGCGGACTCTCGTCGGCTACATCCGCAGCGGCTGCGGTCTTCGATGCCGCCGGCTTCGACGTGGTGCTGATCGAGACCGTGGGGACGGGCCAGAGCGAAGTGGAGGTCGCTGCCACCGCCGACACCACGGTCGTGGTTGAAGCGCCGGAGATGGGCGACGAAATCCAGGCCATCAAGGCGGGGCTGCTCGAGGTCGCGGATCTGATCGTCGTGAACAAGGGCGATCGGCCCGGCGCCCATCGCACCGCCGGACAGCTTCTGGCGATGCTCTCCGACACTCCTCGCGAGGCACGTTCGGGGCATCCCGCGCCGAAGCACCCGGACGTGCTTGTGACCACGGCCGCAACCGGCGACGGAGTGGCCGAATTGCTGGCCGCGCTGGATCGCCATCGATCGGCCGTTCACGGCACCGTGGGCGAGACCACACGCCTGGCCAGAGCCGAGGCCCAGATCTGGAGTGTCCTGTCGGACCGGCTCCACGAACGCGCCCGCAGCATCGAAGCGGCGCCGATCGCGGCCGCGCTGCTGCGTTCGGTCGCCGCTCACGAACTCGACCCGTATGCCGCCGCGGATCAGCTGCTCGAGCTGATGGCCGGCCGGGGCGGGCCCGCGGCCGAAGCGGGCGAGCGCAGCTAGGGTTTCGGCGGGCCATACGCGCCACGCGTCTATCGAAGCCGGTCGGACGTGCCTCCAGGCTTGTTCGCGGCACGGGCCGAGGCTGCGGCTTCATCGGCCGCGGCAAGTACCTCGCGCACGATGCGGACCACGGCGTCGATGTCGAACGGCTTGGCCAACAGCCGGATTCCCCGCTGCGTGGCGAAACCGCGCAGATCGGGGTTGAGGACGTCGCCGCTCATAAAGATGGCCCGGTCGGCCAGTTCGGGCCGATACTCGACCGCGGCTTCGTAGAACTCGGTGCCGCTCATCCCGGCCATGCGGTGGTCGATCAGCATCGCGTCGAACGGCACATCACGCAGCATCTCGAGAGCGGCTTGTCCATCCTGGGCGGGCCGGCATTCCAATCCGGCCGCGGCTAGGGCCTTGCGCAGGAATGCCCGAATCGACGGCTCGTCGTCGAGAGCCAGGATCTGGGGCCGATCCGAACCGGGCGTGGCGGCGGTGGCATCGGGCGGCGGTTTGACGGCGGCGTTGGGTGTGGCGGCCGGGGTCGTGGCGTCGTGTGCCGGCACTCTCGTCGCGGGTCGCCGGGTCATCGGTCCGGATCCGGCGTCGGTCGGTTGGGGCTTGGTCGCCTGCCGGATGCGCCGCGGAGCGGCCGACTCGGCAGGCTCGGCCGACTCGGCCGAGTCGGCCGCCTGGCGGTCCTCGTTCACCCGGGCCGTGACCGGCAGCTCGATGATGAACGTGCTGCCGACGCCACCCGGTCCGGGCTCATACCAGAGATGGCCGTCGTGGGCGGCGATGATGCCGAATGAGACCGACAGACCGAGGCCGGTGCCTTCGCCGGGCTGTTTGGTGGTGAAGAATGGATCGAAGAGCCGGGCTCGGACCGACTCGGGCACGCCCGGTCCGTTGTCGCGAATGGAGATCCTGACGCGCGGCGGCTCGTCGGCCTTGTCGGCCCTCGACGCGGCCGATGCTCGGGCCTTGACCAGCGCCGCGCTGACCGTCAGGTTGGCCGGCGGCTTGTGGTCGCGGCTGCGCATGGCCTGGATGGCGTTGATCGTCAGGTTCAGGAGGACCTGCTGGAGCTGGGCGCGGTCCAGGTCCACCTGAGGCATGGTGCTGGGGATGTCTACCTTGACCTGGATCTGGTTGGTGCTCAGCGCATAAGACTGAAGCTCGAGCACACTCTGTACCAGCACCGCGACGCTGGTCGGCCGCCGCTCCGGAGGTCGGGCGCGGGCGAAATCGAGCAGGTTCTGGACGATGCGCCGGGTTCGGTCGGCTTCCTGTACGAGGAGCCCGGCGTCGTGCTTCATGTCCTCCGGCAGGCGGTCGTCGCTGCGCAGCAGCTGGCTGAAGGCGATGATCGCGGCGAGTGGGTTGTTGAGCTCGTGGGCCACGCCCGATACCAGCTGCCCGATCGCTTCCATCTTCTGGGCCTGCAGCAACTCTCTCTGGAGGCTTTCCTGGTCGGAGAGGTCGCGAACCAGGTGCAGGAACCGTCGCTGGCCGCCGAGCTCGACGACGCGGATCTCGATCTGGACGGGGAATTCCGTACCGTCGGGGCGGCGGCCGCGATCGCGGAACGTTCCACCGCCGTGGGCCCACACGATCTGGCGCCGGCGGGCCATTTCCCTCTCGTCGGCGGTGATGAACTGGCCGAAGTAGCGGCCCAGGACCTCGCCGCGGTTGACCCGATACAACCTGACCGCCGCCTCGTTGGCATCCAGCACGGTGCCGTCCAGCGCGGATACGAGCAGCGCGTCGGGGGTCTCTTCGAACAGCGTGCGGTATCGTTCTTCGGACGAGACGAGCCGCTCCCGCAGGCGGTAGTTGGCCAGGGCGATGCCGCTGATCCGGGCCACTGAATCGAGGGCCGATTCGTCCAGCGTGAGACTTGCCGCGGGACGCTCGAAGAAACAGAGCAGCGTGCCGGCCAGTTCCGTGCCGGTCCGGATCGGGATCGCCCCGAAGGACTGGAAGCCGGTGGCGCGGGCGAGTGGCAGGACGCGTTCGTTGACCTGGCCGGCGACGAAATCTCCCAGAACGCTCGAACCACCGGACAGGAGCAGGTTGCCGCCCGGAGCGTCCTTGGCCGGTACGCCTTTGAGCCAGAGACGGAATGCGCCGGTCTCTCCGGCAACCGCATGGGTCTCGAAATGCTGACCCGGCTCTCGCAGCAGGTAGCACACGCCGGAGGCACCGAGAGCCTCTCGAACAAGGCTGGCCGTCCGATTCGCCAGCTCCTCGAAGGAGCCCGCTTCCTCTCCGACGCGGGTCAGCTCGTCGAGAGTGTCGAGCCTGTGCCCGAGCGCGCGCTGGGCCGCGGCTCTGTGGAGCAATTCCGATCGGAGTCTGAAGTTGGTCAACGAAATCGTGCAGATGCGGGCGATCGGCTCCAGGAAGCGAACGTTGTACTGGTCGATCGCCGGTGGCTGACTCCATTCCAGGTGGAGCACTCCGGCCAGCCGGCCGTCCACGCGCAGCGGCAGGACCGCCTGGGCACATTGATCCGTCTCCCAGTCCTGGCCGGGATTGGCGTGGGAGAGCCAGATGCCGTTGTCCGATTGAAGCTGCGAGAGGGGCGGCCAGTCGGACGGCATCTCCGCCGAGTTGCCGCTCCTAGGCCAGCTCCGGCTCGGTGGCCCGACCCAGGCGATGGGTTCGCTCCTGCCGGTCGAGTAGTCGACCAGAACGTAGCCGCCGCCGGTTGCGCCGGTGGCCATCACGACGGCGCCGATCGTCTCCTTGGCCAGCCGAGCCTGATCGTCGGTCGAGGCGCCGAGCAGTGTCAGCTCCTGCAGGGCCTGCAGTTCGGCCGTCAGCCGCCGCTCGTGTTCGGCCGCCTCGGCCAGGCCGGCTCGCATCCCGACGTTGGCGTAGGCGATGGAGAGGATGCGGCCGACTGCCTCGACATTGCGCTGGTCGATGTGGGTTGTGGCCGTCTGGCCGACGAAATAGCAGAGGAATACCCCGATGAGGCGATCTCCCTCTCGAAGCGGGAAGACGGCGTGCGACGTGACGTCCTGGCCGGCCAATGGGCCCAGATCCAGTGACGACTCGGGCATATCGGCGATCCGCTCGTAGAACGCGCCCGCGGCGGGGTCGTCGACGAGATGACTCCAGAAGGCGAAGCTGTCGACCGGCCGCGACTCGACCGGGTTGTCCGCCGGCTCTACCGGGTTGAGCGACGCCACGACCTCCAGCCTGCCGGCTCTCTCGCGGGCCACGACGCCGCCGTCGGCGGCGAGAGCGGCAACGACGCGCTCGAGCAGCAGCTGGGCCATGGCTTCTTCGGAGGTGTCTCCGCGGGGCAGCAGGGTCAACCCCATCAGGGTCTCGAGTTGGGCGGTCAGGCGTCTCTCCTGCTCGAGCCCCTTCTCGAGGCGCTCCATGAGCAGTGCGTTCTCGAGCGCGTTGGCGACCTGGGCCGTGATCTGCAGGATGACCTCGTCGCGGGGCCTTACCCAGCTCGACCGCCGAGAAGCCAATCCCAGGAACCCGACCGGCTCGTCGCGAACACGGAGCGCGGCCACGAAGCCGGTGGCGAGGCCGCTGCGGGCGAGGATTGCCGGGGCGTCGGTGCCGGCCAGCCACTCGCCGATGCTCTCCAGGGCGACGATGGGCAAGGGTCCGTCGAGGGCGTCGCTCAGCTCCGGTGAGACGACAGTCTGGATGAGGTGGAGGGATTCCTCGCTGAGGCCTCGGACGGCTTCGATCTGCTGGTTGCCCACGCCGGCCCGCGTGCCGATCATGCCGAAATCGGCCAGGGTCACCTCGCACAACCGTTCCAGGACGGCATTCGCCACTTCCTGGCGGGTACGTGACCGACCGGTTGCGACGGCGACCGCGGCGACGGCGTCGGCGTCCGAGTCCAGGTGCGAGGAAGCCGTCACTTCCCTGGCCAGCCCGACGAACCCGGCCGGTCTGCGTTGGTCGTCGTGCAGCACGGTGACCGCCAGGTCGACGACGATATTGAGCCCCTTGAACGCTCCGATCAGCGGCCGGTGGATGATCCGGCCGTGGTTGAACCCGGCCGAGTTCAGAGCGCCGAGCCATTCGGCCGCGGCCGGCATGCCGTCGAGGCCCGTTTGCTCGATGACCTCGCCGAAATGGCGTCCTATCGCTTCCTCGGCCGTGAATCCGTAGAGTCCCTCCGCAGCCGGGTTGACGACCGTGATTCGCTGCTGCACGTCGGTCGTGACAATCGCGTCGGTCATCTGGTTGACCACCACGGCTCCGAGGCGGGCCGGGCCTTCGAGGCTGGTGCGAAGCTCAGTTTCGTGGAGCATCTCGCCGCGAAGCTCTGCATTCCCGACGGCGATGCCGATGAGGCGCCCAATCAACTCCAGCCCCTGGCGGTCCTGCGGCACGGGCGCCAGCCCCGTCCATCCGAACAGTAATGAGCCGACGGTGTGGTCGCCGAACGGGAGCGGCGTGGCCCGAAGCGTCCGGCAGCCGTACATCCGGATTCGCTCGGCTATCTCCGGCTCGACCGTGTCTCGATCCAGGTCGATGTCGATCGGGGCTCCGGCAGCCATTGCGTACGAAGACAGAGGAACGTTGGCAGGGTTGACGCCCGCCAGCCGGGTGCGTACCGATTCCGCGACCGCGGGCCCGGTCTGGTGGCGGACCGTCTGGGTCGATGCCACGAAGACGACCGACAGGTCTGCGCTCCAGAGCCCGGCCACGATCTCGAGTGCCCGACCCGCGATTGCATCGATATCCGCATCGGCGTTGCCCAGACCAACGAGATCGTCCAGGTCTCGGAGCACCGCGCCGAACTGGCGGATCTCGGTCAGGTCGTGGATCCGAACCAGCACCAGCCCGCCCTGCGTCGTGGAGATGAGAGTGGCGACGATCTCGGCTGGATGCGTATCGCCCGAAGCCGGTTGCAGGACGACGGCGCGGACGATCGATCCCGCCCTGAGAATCTCGGCGCCGGCGTCCTTGGTGTCACCCTCCGTCCAGCCCGCCAGCAGGGAGGCGAGCGACCGGCCTGCCAAGTCCGCCGCCTCTCCGAAGATCTCGGAACCGCGTTCGCTGGCCTCGACGATGGTGAAGTCGAGCTCGGTCAGGAATAGTGCCTCGGGCGACCGCCGCAAGAAGTCGCGGTAGGGGCGCTTGTCGACAGTGTCGGCGGCGCCCGGCCCGGGATCGGGCCAGAAGACGGCGACAACTCCGGGGAGCTTGTCCTTGGGTGAGAGCTTCAACCCCTGGACGTGAGCCCTGACCCAGATTTCGTCGCCCGAGGCGAGCCGCAGTTGTGTGAGACCGTGCCAGCCGCCCGGCTTCACGGCCGAAGCTATGACCTCCGCGCCGGAGATTTCCTCGCCGCGAACGACGGACAGCAATCCAGCCCGCGGTTTGCCGACGGCCGCGGTCTCGGCTATTCCCAGGATCCGTGCGGCATGCGCATTCCAGCGGACCACTATGCCCGCCGAGTCCATGATGGCGATGCCGGTCTTCAGCTGTTCGAGCAGCTGAAGATCCTCGGTCTCCAAGCTCTGAGCCATGCACTGCCGCTCGGGCGCGACGATCCTCCGACGTCCTGTCGGGGTTTCTGGTCGCAGACGCTTATGGTAGCCTGCCGGCCGGTCTCGTCGGCAGTTATCGACAGTCCACGAAAGGGCTAGTCAATTCGGATGACGCGCGCCTTGCGCTCGCGCGGTTGGTCCATGTTGCTGTATCCTTCGCGGCCGTGGGCCCGTAGCTCAACGGCAGAGCAATTGACTCTTAATCAATTGGTTCTCGGTTCGAATCCGAGCGGGCTCACCAATAACGGAACGCGAAACGACCCCTCACCGGCATCCGGGAGGGGTCGCTAGATTCCGCGGGCCGCGTAGCCGCCGGCGTGCGGCCGATCAGGTTGGCTGGGAGATCTCGATGCGGTTGCGGCCGGCGCTCTTGGCCGCGTAGAGGGAACTGTCGGCTCTGGCGAACAGCGTCTCGGCAGAGTCGTCCGGGGTCGCCGGCGTGCCCCCCACCGAAACCTGAACGCCCGTGGCTACCCCGCCCAGCCGAACCTCCGACTGGTTGACGAGGCTGCTCAGCCGCTCGGCCGTGTCGAGGAGGTCCGTCCCGCTCGGGGCTTCGACCAGAACCGTGAACTCGTCGCCGCCCCAGCGCGCCAGGATGTCGCCGACACGGACCGCGCCACGCAGCGTCTGGGCCACGGTGACCAGTACGGCGTCTCCGAAGGCGTGCCCGTGCTCGTCGTTGGCGACTTTGAATTGATCGATGTCCACGATCAGCAGGCCGAACTGCCAGCCGTAGCGCGCGAGATTCTCGAGGCGGCCGGCCACCGCGGCGTCGAAGAGCCGTCGGTTGGGCAGGCCGGTGAGCTCGTCGGTCAGGGCGTCGCGACGGGCCCGGGCCACATCCTCGGCAGCCTGGACGACCGCCGAATCGTCGGAGAAGACCTCGACGCCACCGATGATCCGACCCTCACCGTCGCGAACGGGCGCGGTCCGGACCCGGACGGGTTTGCGGTAGCCGTCGGCGTGCTTGAGCCAGATGGCGACTTCTCGAGTCTCGCCGTCCGCCATTGTCTGAGCGAGTGGGCAGGCCGTGTGGCAGAGCGAACGCCCCGCGGCATCGACGTGGCCCAGGATGTTGTCGAAGCAGTGATGCCCCACGACGGACTCAGACGAGTGGCCCGAGATGCGCTCGGCGCCGTGGTTCCAGTAGGTAATCGTCCGGTCCGGCTCGACCATATACACGCCGTCGGCGAGGTTCTCGACGATCGTCTTGTGGAGGTCGTTGCTGGCCGGGTCGAATCTGTTGGGCACGTATTGGGGCTCCTGCGGCCGTGCATGGGTGGCATGCAGGAATCGGCGTTTCGCGCACTGTACTCCGGCCGGCCGGCCGGCCGGTCCTGCCATGGTCGCGTTCGCGTGATTGAACCGGCACGCGATCCTGGCTGCGTGTGCGTGGCCGGATCAAGGGCATCCGCGTTCCGCGCCACTGCCGCGGGCTGGTTGTAGGCTCTGCCAATGCCGGACTACTACGAGGTTCTCCAGGTCCATCCGCGCGCCGAGTCGGAGGTGATCCGCGCCGCCTACCGCACGCTTGCGCGCAAGTACCACCCCGACGTCGAAGGCGGCAGCTCGGCGCGGATGATCGCGCTCAACGACGCCTGGGACGTGCTCGGCGATCCGGTTCGGCGGGCGGCATACGATGCGGCGCGAAACGGCTCCGGGAGTCGACAGCCGACGGCGGGCGCCGGAACCGCCGGATCCACGAGGCCGACAGGATCGGCCTGGGGCGCCGACAGGACGCAGTCGGCCGGCCAAGCGGGCACGACCGCCGGATCGGCCGGCAGCTCGTCGTCGGCGGGATCCTCGTGGGCCGGTGCGTCGTCGGAGGCGCCGCATGCCGGGCCGCCGCCGGGACGCCCCTCGGGTACGGTGCTCGACTTCGGCCGCTACGCCGGCTGGTCACTGGGTGAGATTGCCCGCTACGACCTGGATTACCTCGAGTGGCTCCAGCGGGCAACCTTCGGACGCCGCCTGCGCACAGAGGTCGACGCCCTGGTCCGTCAGCGCCGAGCGGCCACGGGCGGAGCGCCCGACGGTCCGACTTCTCAGCGTTGGGGCAACCGCCGCTAGAAAGCGCGTGGTGCCGCAGCTAGACCCGGGGCGACTGAGTCGGCCTTCGTGCTAACCTACGGCCAGCCTTTGAAGCTGGCTCCGTGAGGTCGGCGTGCGGTCCACGCGACCGACCGGCGCGGTCTACGCGACCGACCGGCGCGGTCGCGCGAGACCGGTGAGGAGACACGATGAGCAGCCGCGATCCAGACCACCGAGCCGCCCGGGCCGGTGGCTTTTTCATATGACGAACCCGACCCAGGCCAAGCAGCCGCCGTTTCCGCGGTCGAGCGCCGTCGTCGACCCACGTGTCGGCGACTACGGGCCGGCTTTGCTCGCCCTCGAGGACGGCCGAGTCTTCCCCGGCATCGCCTTCGGTTCGCAGCGGGCCGGGCAGGGCGATCTGGTCGTGAACACCAGCCAGACCGGCTACCAGGAAATCGCAACCGACCCGAGCTACGCGGGCCAGCTCGTGGTTATGACATATCCGCTCATCGGCAACTACGGCCGCATCCACCACGACGACCAGTCGGAGAGGCCGTGGCTGCGGGGCCTGATCGTGGCCAACGCCACTGCCGCGGTTCTGGGCGACGCGGAGCAGCTCGCGACGATGCTCCGTGAATGCGGCATCCCCGCCATCGCCGGCATCGACACCCGTGCCCTGGCCCGCCACTTGCGCGCCAACGGGTCTCTGCGCGCCATCGTGACCGCTCCGGGCCAGACCGACGTGGAGGAGGCACGGCAGCTCGCCCGCGCGGTGCCGCGCTGGGAAGATCAGGATTTCGTGGCCCAGGTTTCGCCCGACGCCGCCCGCGACGAGGGCGACTCTTCCGAGCCGGGGCCGCTCGTGGTCATCCTCGACTTTGGGCTGAAGACGAACATCGTGCGCAGCCTCAGGCGCCGCGGGGCGCGGGTTCGGGTACTGCCGCACACGGCCACCGCGGCCGAGGTGCTCACGCCGGAAGTCGACGGCGTCGTGTTCTCGCCCGGCCCCGGTGACCCAGCCCGACTGGATGGGCCGGTCGCCCTGGCGCGAGAGGTCATCGCAGACGGGCGGCCGTTGCTCGGCATCTGCCTGGGACACCAGATCATCGGCCGGGCCGCCGGAGCCGGGACGAAGCGTCTGCCGTTCGGCCACCACGCCGCGAATCATCCCGTGAAGGACCTCGAAACCGGCCTCGTCCAGGTCACGGCCCAGAACCACGAGGTCACGGTCATCGGCGACACGTTGCCGGCGGAGAGTGGCTTCGTCGTGAGCCAGATCGACCTGAACGACGGCTCCGTCGAAGGACTGCGCCACCGCACGCTGCCGATCGAAACCGTGCAGTACCACCCCGAAGGCGGCCCCGGCCCCCTCGACGCCCTGGCTGTCTTCGACCGCTTCGTGGCGGCCGCGGCAGCGCGCCACGGGGGAGTTGCGCCGGTCGCCACCGTGGGGACCGTGGCGCAGGTTAGGCGTTACCCATGGCCCAATCCATGAAGCTCGTCAGTCCTTCCCACCAACACCTCGCAAGTTACATGGCCGCGCTTCGACGGGGCTGGTCGATGACTGGGGGAGCCGCAGCCGCACAAGAAGAGCTACGCGAGATCGAGGACAATGCTTCCTTGTTCCTCGCCCGCCAGGAAGATCGAGAGGCTCTTGGCGTGCCTATCACGCTTCCGGATGGCAGTAGCGTTCCGAGGCTCCCCGGTTTCCACAGATGGCTCTGGGATGGCGAGTTCTGCGGCAGAATCAGCTTCAGGTGGCAACCCGGGACAACCGAGCTTCCGCCTCACTGTCTCGGTCATATCGGCTATGCAGTCGTTCCGTGGAAACAAGGTTTAGGTTACGCAACCGAAGCACTCAGACAGATTCTTCCGGAGGCCAAGGCACTCGGCATGCCTTTCGTCGAGGTGACGACCGACCCCACCAATATCGCCTCGCAGAAGGTAATTGAGCGAAACGGCGGGGTATTGTTCGAAACCTTCATCAAGCCCATTCAGTTCGGCTCCGAACCCGGTCTGCGCTACCGAATCTACCTGTGATCCGCATTGGACTTCTTGGCGGTGACGATGCTCCAGAACTCTTCGAGGCCATCGTCCGCAGCCGTGCTCTCCATCGGCCGTGGATCACACCGGTGGACACAGAAGCGGAGATTCGGGAGGGCCTGAGCCAGCCACCGGATGTCCGTATCAGTTATGGCATCCGTGAAGACACGGGCGAGCTGGCAGGCGTGGTCAACATCAACTCGGTCATCCACGGCGCCTTCCAGAACGGGTTCCTCGGCTACTATGCGATCTCGCCGTATGAGGGACACGGCTTCATGAGGGCGGGCCTGATCGCGGTATTGGATCGGGCGTTCGGCGAACACGGGCTCCACAGAGTCGAGGCGAACATCCAGCCTGACAACGTCCGCTCGGTTCACCTCGTGCGGAGTCTGGGCTTTCGCTTGGAGGGTCACTCTCCGCGATACCTGCGGATCAACGGCGAGTGGAAGGGCCATGATCGGTATGCGCTGACGGTGGAGGAATGGCAGGTTTCCGGCGGTGGTGTGGAGGCCCTGTGGCTCGACGAGGCGGCGAGACGGGATTCGGAACTCGATGATGGCACCGCGTCCTCGTCGCCCGCTCAGGATGTCCTTGAGCGAGCGCGCTCGCGTCGGGCGTGAGTCCGCGGCTCGACTTCCACGAATCTGCCGAACTTGAACTGAACGAGGCGGCGGACTTCTACGACATCAGGAGTCCCGGGCTCGGCAGCGACTTCCTCGATGAGGTGGAGCGCGGCCTCGGCCACATAGCCGAGCATCCCGAAGCGGCTGCGCTGGCGCTCGGCAATGTTCGTAGGCGGATCAACCGCGGGGCAGTATCCTGTTCGGGATCCTCCAAGGAGACCAGATGTCGGTCCGTTTTCGCATAGAAGTCGACCAGGAAAGCGATGGCCGCTGGATTGCGGAGGTTGTCGAGTTGCCGGGCGTTCTCGCTTACGGCGCCTCCCAAGACGAGGCGATCGCACATGTCCAAGCACTGGCCCTGCGCGTCGTAGCGGACCGCCTCGAGCACGATGAGGCCGGTCGCGAGTTGCTCGACATCTCCTTCAAGGCCGCGTGACCGACTGGCCCAGCGCCGATGCCAGGGCGGTTCTGGCCGCGCTGCTGCGGATCGGCTGGACTGTCAAGCGACAGACCGGATCCCACAGAGTCTTGTCCCGCCCCGGCTGGCCCGACCTGGTCTTCGCCTTCCACGACCGCGACGAGATAGGGCCTCGTATGCTTGCCCGCATCGCCAAACACAGCGGCCTGCGCCCCGAAGACTTGTAGGCGAGATCGCATTTCGCTGAGGTCGGTAGGCCCCGAGCAATCGCCCCGAGGCCTGCCGTTCATCTACCGCGAGTAGTCGTTCCTCCCGGCTGCGGCGGGTACGGGATCGCCGATACCTACGTCAATAGATAAGAAGCTGCTTGTAGGTGTTCTATCCAAATAGCCGTTCGATAGATTGGCTCTGGTCTCCTGGGCAGGGGTGAGTCGCCATGTTCTGGCGTGCGTAGCCGGAGTCAGCTTCCGGGACAAGGTCTGCAGTCGGAAGGCCTGCGTCAGTTTCTCGATTGCAGTGGCGGACAGATTCGGGGATCAGCGAGCGACGGTGGCGCCCCACTCGGGTCTTCGTGATAATCTTCTGGCAGCCCTTGTGCCGGTCCTGTGAGGTCGGCGTACCGGTCCAGAGAGGCCGGAAAGGAGACGGCATGAGCACCTGGAACATGGACCACCGAGCCCGCGAGGCCGGTGGGTTTTTTGTATGACGGAGCATCAGGCGGCGGCGGCCGCCAAGACGGGGACTGAGGCTCGGGCGGCGACGACGGCCACAGCCACGACGGCGTCGGCCATGGCCGTCGGCGGCCACGAAATGCCGGTGCCCGCCACCACGGCCCCGCGCGCGATCCGGCCCAAGCCCAGGAGCGCGCTGATCATCGGCAGCGGCCCGGTGGTNNACGATCCTGGTCAACTCCAACCCGGCCACGATCATGACCGACGCCGAGGTCGCGGACGCCGTCTACTTGGAGCCGCTCACCGTCGAGGCAATCGAACAGGTCATCGCCAAAGAGCGGCCTGAGGGGCTGCTCGCCGGACTCGGTGGCCAGACCGGCCTCAACCTGGCCGTGGCGCTGGCCAAGGCCGGGGTCCTGGAGAAGTACAACGTCCGGCTGATCGGCACGCCGCTCGAGGCGATCGAGATGGCCGAGGACCGCGAGAAGTTCCGCGACCTGCTTGACCGCATCGGCCAGCCGTACGCGCCGAGCTACATCGTCGAGGGCCCGGACGAGGCGGCGCGCGACGCCGAGGCGCGCGTGGCCCTCAAGACGATCGGCCTGCCGGCGATCATCCGGCCGGCGTTCACGATGGGCGGCTCCGGCGGCGGCATCGTCGAGACCGAGGACGCGTACTGGGAGCGGACCCACGCCGGTCTGCGGATGAGCCCGATCCACCAGGTCATGATCGAGCGNNTCGATGGAGAACGTCGACCCGCTGGGCGTCCACACGGGCGACTCAATCGTTGTCGCGCCGGTCCAGACGCTGCCCGACCCGGTTCACCAGCGGCTGCGGAGTGCCGCGCTCTCGATCATCCGGGCGCTCGGAGTCGAGGGCGGCTGCAACGTCCAGTTCGCGCTCAGCCCCGACTACACCGACTACGCGGTGATCGAAGTCAACCCGCGAGTCAGCCGATCGTCGGCGCTGGCGAGCAAGGCCACCGGATATCCGATCGCGCGCGTAGCCGCCCAGATTGCGGCGGGTCGCCGGCTGGCCGAAATACCCAACGTCGTGACCGGCACGACCGTCGCAGCCTTCGAACCGGCGCTCGACTACGTCGTCGTCAAGCTGCCGCGCTTCCCGTTCGACAAGTTCCCCACGGCCGACCGCTCGCTTGGCAGCCAGATGAAGGCGACCGGCGAAGTCATGGCCATCGACCGGACATTCGGCTCGGCGCTGAACAAGGCCTTGCGCGCGCTCGAGCAGGCCGGCGCGGGGTTCCTCGCCGAGAATGCCGCCTGGCAGTCCACGCTCGACTACCTGATGGAGCCCGAGGTTTCGCAGCCGAGCGTGACCATCGACGGCAGCGGCCTGATGTGCGAGGCGCGATCCCACGCCGAACGCGCCGCATACCCGATCGTCCTCAAGCGCTTCCTGGCGCCAAGTGACTCGCGGCTGTGGCGGATCCTCGCTCTGCTGCGGCGCGGCATGCCGGCCGAGCGGATCCGCGGCGTGACCGGCATTTCGGCCTGGTTCCTCTCCGAGTTCGAGCGGGCGATGGCGCTGGAACACGAGGTGCGGCGGTATGGCGCCCGGATGGCGGATCCACGGGATGAGGAAGCGGCCACTCTCCTGGCGACGGTGAAGCGGGCCGGCTTCGGTGATCGCGAGCTGGCGCAGATGGCGGGCATCGGTGCCGAGTCGATCCGGCTGGCGCGTATGGAACTCGGCCTCGTTCCGGGTTACGCGATGGTCGACACCTGCGCCGCCGAATTCGCCGCGGAGACGCCGTACTTCTACGCCACGTACGCCGCCTCCGGCGCCGAACCGGAACTGCCGGCGGTGGAACGACCCGCGGCGCTGGTCATCGGTTCCGGCCCGGTGCGGATCGGGCAGGGGATCGAGTTCGACTATTGCGCGGTCCACGCCGCAGCCGAGCTGCGCGACCGAGGCTGGCAGGCGGTCATGATCAACTCCAACCCCGAGACG
Source organism: Chloroflexota bacterium (assembly GCA_003171035.1). GTDB lineage: Bacteria > Chloroflexota > Limnocylindria > Limnocylindrales > CSP1-4 > Fen-1039. The sequence goes on along the minus strand of PMXR01000115.1, from coordinate 12,219 downwards.
GTGTCCACGGACTTCGACGCATCGTCACGGCTGTATTTCGAGCCGCTCGACCCGGAGTCGGTCCGGTCCGTGGTGGAAACTGAGTCCGTGGGCGGGCAGCCCCTGCTCGGCGCCTTCGTCCAGTTCGGCGGCCAGACGCCGCTCAACCTGGCCGAACCGCTCGCCGCCGCCGGCATCCCGTTGCTCGGCGCCAACCTCGAGACGATCGACCAGGCCGAGGATCGGATCCGCTTCGCCAATCTGGTCGAGGCGGTCGGAATCCCGCAGCCCGAAGGCGGCATGGCCCGTTCCATAGAGGAAGCGCTGGCACTGGCCGACCAGATCGGCTACCCGGTCATCGTCCGACCCTCGTTCGTCATTGGCGGCCTCGCCATCGACTTCAGCTATTCCGCCTCCGACCTCGTCGAGCAGCTGGCTCGCGCGACTGTCGTGGACCCCGACCGGCCCGTCCGGATCGACCGCTACCTCGAAGGCGTCGAAGTCGACGTCGACGCGATCGCCGACGGCGAGACGGTCCTCATTCCGGGCTTGCTCGAGCACATCGAACGTGCCGGCGTGCATTCGGGCGACTCGATCGGGATGTTCCCGCCGCAGAACGTATCGGTGGCCGACCAGGAGCTGATCGTCGCCGCCATGGATCGGATCGTGCGCGCGCTCGACGTCCACGGCCTGGTCAACGCCCAGTTCATCGTCCGCGACGACGGCGTATATCTGATCGAGGTCAATCCCCGCGCCAGCCGGACCGTGCCGTTCATGAGCAAGGTCACGGGCGTGCCGATGGTCAAGCTCGCGGTCCGGATCGCGCTCGGCGAGAAGCTGGCCGAGATGGGGTGGGGGAACGGCCTGCTGGCTCCGCCGCCGCTGGTCGCAGTCAAGGCGCCGGCCTTCTCCACGGCCAAGTTGCGTGGCGTGGATCCGTCCGTCGGTCCGGGCATGCAGTCGACCGGCGAGGTCATCGGCATCCACACAGATCCGCGAGTGGCACTGGCGAAGGCGATGCAGGGCGCGGCCCTGATCCCGCCCCGGCCCGGCGCCGAAGGCGCACTGGCGCTCATTTCAGTGGCGGACCGCGACGTGCCCACCCTGCCGCGCGTCGCCGCCGCACTGGCACGAGCCGGCTACCGGTTCGCTGCCACGGCCGGTACCGCGGCGGCGCTGGCCCACCTCGGCTACGAAGCCCAGGTGGTAGCGAAGGTCGGCGAGAAGCCGGCCCCGGGCCAGACCGCGATCCTCGATCTCATCGCCGGTGGTTCCGTGGGGCTCGTGGTGAACACGCCGGCCCCTCGCTCCGGACCGGTTCGCGATGCCATTGAGATCCGCCTCGCCGCCACCGCGATGGGCATCCTGTGCCTGACCGCGATCGAGACGGCCGTGGCCGCGGCCGAGGCGCTTGACCCGGATCTCCGTCTGCGGCTGGCCGAAGTGAAGTCGCTGGGCGAGTGGGTGCCGACACCGGGGACGCCTCGAGGCGCGATCTCGTTCGGGTAGATTGGGCGGCGCCGGGGGGCGGGCGGCCACGCGTGCCGGGCGCCGGGCCGCCAGGTCGGGACGGAACCGCCGGCTGCTTCGTCAATCGAGCATGGTGGACTTGGTGGACTCCAACAAGGGGACTGGCAACGTGCTCGAACTGGTGGGGGATTCGCGCGCGGCCGACGCGACCGAGGACAGTTTCGAAGCGCTCTACCGGCAGCGTTATCGCGACGTCTACCGATATGCGCTGCTGATGCTGAGGCGGCCCGACGAGGCCGAGGACGCCACGGGCGAGGCCTTCGATCGAGCCTATCGAGCCTGGCAATTGGGCCGCAAACCTGCGGGCCCGGCGCTGCCCTGGCTGCTGCTGATTACCCGCCGGCTCGTGATAGACAAGCTGAGACGCCGCCGGCTGATCTCCTGGCTTCCAATCGGCGCCCTGGGCCCGAGACGGGAACCGTCGGAGGAGCCCCAAACCGGCCGATCCGAGTTCTGGATCTGGTTCGAGAAGTTCGCGCAGGAGCTGCCAGGTCGGCAGCGAGAAGTGTTGATCCTGCGCTACCAGCGAGACCTCGACGACGAATCGATCGGCGAAATCATGGGGCTGTCAGCCTCGGGCGTCCGATCGTTGTCGGCCCGTGCATGCGCGACGCTGCGCCGAAATCCGGAGATATGGCAATGAACAAACCGACGATTCTTCCGAGCGAAACCTCTGACGCCGAGATGCTGGCGGGCGTCCGCCGCCATCTGATCGAAGCCGAGCAATTCGTCCCGCAACCGCCGCGATGGACCCGGACGGAGACCGCCTCGAGAGTCCGGCCGGTCCTCCGCAGTCGGATGGCTTTCGGCGGTTTCGCTCCGCTGATCCTGATCGTGGTCGTTGTTGCGTTGGCGGTGGGCTACTACGGCCTGGGCTCGCGGCCGGCAGGCCCGGGAGCGGCGGTTCCGACCACGAATCTGTCGGGCTCAGTTATGGAGATCACGTACCGGCTGGCTCCGGCCGATGGACGGCAGCCTTCCGAGGCCGACTTGACCCACGTGGCATCGGCGCTGTCGAAGCGGCTGAGTTTCATCTTCCCGCTGATGGTGGACGCGGCCGGCAAGCCAGCACCGGGTCAGACCACCGGTTACGAGGTCATCACGGCTGCGCCCGACGAGGTGGTCGTGCGTTTCCAGGCCGACTACACGCTGGTCGACTACACGGCGGTTGAAGGACCCCTGGTCATGGATGCCGATTGGATCCGCGCGTCGATAGGCCTGACGGGCGTGATCGAGGTTGTCGGGCTGCCAGTCCTTCCAGCGCTCGGGAACCTGGTCGCGGGTCAGGCACCACTGCTCTCAGGCGGGGACTTCGACGGCTGGCAGGCTTCCGTCGGCGCCGGCGCCGAGCCCGACTCTTACGGGATCACCTTGACGAAGGCTGCTGCCGAGCGACTTGCCGCGTACGCCTTGGCGAACCCGAGGCAGTACCTGGTTGTGCTGGTCGACGGTCGCGTGTTCGCGACGGCTCCGGTCTCGGGACCGAGTTCCGGCAGTGCCTTGACGCTCCCGGTAGGAGCCGGCCTGTCGCAGCAGAACGCGGCCACTCTCGGGCTGCTCCTCGCGAATGGATCGCTGCCCACGCCGGTCACGGAAGTCTCGGCGACGCTGATCGGGCCTTCGCCGATGCCGCGCCCAAGCGGGCCGGGATCGATCCCGACGCCGATCCTCGCGCCGAGCACAAGCCCCGGAGCGCAAGCCTCGCAATATGCCCCGTCAACGGCCGGCGCCACGGCGGCGACATCGCCCAACCTGTCGCCCGCGGCCCAGGCATCGCCGACCGCGGCTTCGAGTGGAGCCGGCTGACCGGCTGACCCGGGGTCGCATATCGGCAACGCCGGCCGGCTGCGGTTGATACCCTCAACCGCACCGAGACCAGCGTGAGGCCGAACCGTGTCGATCAAGTTCAAGCTCCTGGACGTGCCGGTCGTGATCGGCGCCGATTTCCTGCTGATCATGCTGGTGCTCGGCGCTCTCTGGCGCACGCCGGACCAGCTGCCGGTCTGGATGATCGTGGTGACCGCCTCCGTGCTGATCCACGAGATGGGGCACGCCACGTTCTTCGATCTGTACGGCATGAAGCCCGTGGTCCAGCTCTACGGCGGCGGCGGCGTGACGATGGCCATGCCGGTGCCGGGTCGCATCGTGACGCCGTGGCAGCGGATCGTGATAGCCGTCTCCGGACCCGCCACGGGCCTGGTCATCGGCGGCATGGTCGGAACGGCCGCCCTGTGCGCCCCTCGAATCCAGAGCAACGACATCGTCCAGGACTTGCTGTGGGTCAGCCTGGGCTGGAGCCTGATCAACTTGCTGCCGCTGCCTGGGGTAGACGGCGGGGCGATCGTCTCGGGGCTGACGAGCATGGTTCTGCGCCGGCCGGCCGAGTTCGCCGGACGAGTGGTCGGCCTTGCCGTCGTAGCGGCGATCCTCGGCATCCTCGTTGTGGTCGGCCTCTACTACTGGGCGTTCATCATCGGTTTCTTCGTCGTCATAACGATGGCCAGGACGGGCTTCCGATTCGGCGGTTCCGGGTCGGCGGCCGCAGGCAGGGGTGGCGCCGGCACGGGCGCGGCCGGTATGGGCCCTGCAGGGGCCGCGACGCAGTTGCTGGCGCTGGGCCGATATCAGGAGGCGTTCAACGCCGCCCGGCTCCATATGGCCGACCACCCTGCCGAGACTGAGCCCGTGCTGGCCGCCTCCGACGCGCTGCGGTTGATGAGCCGCTATACCGACGCGGAGACAGGCTACTCGCGAGTACTGCAGCTGGCGCCGGCCAACGACCGAGCTCTCAGGGGACGCGCCCTGACCCTCCGGCGCCTGGGACGCGACGCGGAGGCTGAGGCCGACCTGCGGACGCTGCTGGCGCTTCCGGTCTATGAGGCGGCGCCGTCGCAGGCCTCGGCGCTCTACGGTTTCGAGCGCCACGAAGACGGCGAACGCCTGGTTGAGTCGGCCCTATCAGCCGTCCAGCACCCCGCGGCCGCCCGCATTCTGACGTCGTTCGCGGCGATGTTCTCGTATGGGCTGGGCCACACCGAGCAGGCTCTTCGCCAGCTCGACGGCGTGATGCCGGCCACCCCCGACGATCCCAGTCTGCGCGAGCTGCGGGCGCTGATCCTGATCGACCTTGGTCGCTTCCGCGAGGCCCTCGACGAGATACGGAGGGCCCTTGCCGCCAAGCCGCAGCACCCGGCGTTTCTCGAGACTCTCGGCATAGCGACCCGCATGTCGGGCGACGCGGCCGGCGCACATCAGCCGCTGGCGCTGTCGATCGAAGTCCGGCCGAGCGATCCTCGAGCCCGATCCGAGCTGGCGCTGGGCAATATCCAGGGTGGGCGGCTCGGCGATGCCCGGGCTGCGCTCGAGACCCTGCCCGGCTATGCCCTGCGCGATCCGTTCGTCGCCTACGCGCGCGCGGCGTTGGCGGCGGCCAGTGGCTCTGCCGATGAGGCAGTGGCGTTGTTGAACGAGGCCCGGCGGCTGCGGCCCGAACTGGGCGTCAGGGCCGGTATTGACCCGCTCTTCCGCGGGCTGGTCGGCTGAGCGCACCGCCTGGCGGCACCGCGCTGCGACGCCGCCGGGTGGCGCCATCGGAAACGATTGCGCCCCTACAATGCCAACACCACCAGATGACTGCGAACTGAGCAGCTATGCCATGGAGGATCCGGACCGAATGACTGCCCTGAGCGTCAGGTTTACCGACGAGCGTCTGGCCAACGGCCTGCGGTTGATCGTTTCGGAAGACCATCTGGCGCCGGTCGTGGCCGTTTGCATCTGGTACAACGTCGGCTCCAAGCATGAGGTCGAGGGCAAGACCGGGTTCGCGCACCTGTTCGAGCACGTGATGTTCCAGGGTTCCGGGCATGTGGCCAAGGCCGAGCACATGGCTCTGGTCCAGGCTGCGGGCGGGACCATGAACGGCACCACGTGGCTCGATCGGACCAACTACTTCGAGACGGTGCCGAGCCACCAGCTGGAGCTGGCGCTGTGGCTGGAAGCCGATCGAATGGCCACGCTGCTAGACGCGCTCAACCAGGAGAATCTGGACAACCAGCGTGCGGTCGTGAAGAACGAGAAGCGTTCCTCGTACGACAACCGCCCTTACGGCGACTGGTTCCACAAGCTCCAGGAGCACGTCTTCCCGCCGGACCACCCTTATCACCACCCCACGATCGGGTCGATGGAGGACCTGGACGCGGCTTCGCTCGAGGACGTGGCGGAGTTCTTCCGCACCTACTACGCCCCCAATAACGCCGTTCTGGCGATCGTCGGCGATGTGGACCCAGCGCAGGCCCGAGCCTGGGTGGAGCGGTACTTCGGCGAGATCCCGGCGAATCGAACCATCCCGGCTCTGGGCGACATGACTCTGCCGCCGCTGATCGGGACCGAGGCACGCGAGATCGTGGAGGACCGCGTGCCGCTGCCGCGCCACTTCTTCGGGTTCCGAGCGCCGATGATGGGGGACCCGCGGCTTGACGCGCTCGATGTCGCCGCTCAGATACTCGCCGGCGGGAAGGGCAGCCGCCTCTACCGGCGACTCGTCCGTGACGAGAAGATCGCCCAGGACGTGTCGTTCTTCGTGCTCGGGCTGATCGGCGGCGCATCGATCGCGGCCGGCCAGGCGACGGTCCGGCCGGGTGTCGATCCCGCGGTCGTCGAGCGCGCGTTCGAGGAAGAGCTGGAGCTGATCTGTCGCGAGCCCGTGACCGCAGACGAGCTGGCCCGCGCTCGGGCGCTGATCGAGACCTTCGAACTCGAGGCGCTCCAGCGCGTCGATGAGCGGGCCGACCGGCTGGCGATGTACGCCACGCTGCTGGACGATCCTGACATGATCAACCGCCAGATGGGGCGGTACCTGGGGGTTACCGCGGCCGACATTCAGGCGGCGGCGGCAGAAGTCCTGCGCCCGGAGAACCGGGTCGTCCTGACGTACATGCCTGCGGGCGAAGCCGCTACCGGCACCACCGACGAGGAGACCGCGGCATGACGCTCGACCAGATCCTGTCCGCCCGTCCGTCGCCCGGGCAGCCGCGCACGTACGCCTTCCCGAACTTCGAGAGGACCGTCCTGACCTCGGGCTTGCAGGTGATCACGGTCGATCTGCCAAACCGGCCACTCGTGTCCGCCAACCTGCTGATCCGCCGCGGAGTGAGCGACGAGCCGGCGGATCTGGCCGGAGCCACGATCCTCACCGCTCGGGCGATGACCGAAGGTACGAGGCGTTATCCGGGTGTGGAGCTGCTCGAGGCGGGCGAGCGGCTCGGAGCGACGCTTCACGTGGACGCCAGCTGGGATGCCTTCACCGCTTCCGTCGAGGTTGCGGCCACACGGCTCGGGGCCGCGCTGGAGCTGCTGGCGGAACTCGTCGAGCAGCCCACATTTCCTGAGTCGGACGTGGCGCGTCTGCGCGACGAGCGTCTCAACGACCTGCTGCAGGTCAAGGCGGATCCGCGCCGGCGCGTCGATCAGGCTTTCAACGCCACGATCTACACCACGGACTCGCCATACGGCCGTTCGGCCGGCGGCGACGAAGACTCGGTTCCTCGCTTGACTACCGACGTGTTGCGTGGAATCCATCGCTCGGTGCTGGACCCACGCCACGCGGCGATCGTCATCGGCGGGGACCTCACCGGGCTGAACGTGCCGCGGCTGGTCGAGGCCGCTCTTGGATCGTTCGGCGGCGAAAATCCCAAGCACGAGCCGGCGACCGTGGCGCCGCGCGCGGAATCCGCGGTCGACCATCCCATCGTGCGCTTCTATCACAGGCCGGGCTCCGTCCAGACCGAACTGCGGATCGGGCATGTGGGGCTGTCGCGCCTCACGCCCGACTTCCACCCCGTGCAAGTGATGGCGGCGATCCTGGGCGGCCTCTTCAACTCGCGGCTGCAGATGAATCTGCGCGAGGAGAAGGGCTACACCTACGGCATCGGCGCCGGTTTCGACATGCGCCGGGGGGCGGGCCCATTCTCGGTGAGGACGGCCGTCCAGACCGCCGCCACCGTGCCTTCGATATCCGAGTCGCTCCTCGAACTGCGCCGGATTCGCGAGACGCCGGTGACCGCTGTCGAATTGGCGGCCGCTCGAGACTATCTCGTCGGCGTCTTCCCGCTTCGCTTCGAGACACCCGGCGCCGTCGTTGGTGCGCTGGGCGGCATCTTCGTTCTCGATCTCCCCGATGACGAACTGGCTCGTTACCGGGACGAAGTCGAGGCGGTCACGGTCGAAGCCATCCAGAAGGCGGCGCAGGATCACATCCACCTCGACCGGCTGGCTATCGTCGCCGTCGGCGATGCCGATGCCGTCGGCGCCGAGCTGGCGGCTGCCGGGTTCGGCGATCTCGAGATAATCGCCGACGAAGTATTGGCGGGCGGTGGAGCAGCCGAAGTCGCCGAAGCAGCCGACGAGGTGACCGAGTGATCGTCGTCATCGGTCTGCCCGCCTACGCGGACTCGCCGGACGGTGAGAAGTGCGCCGGCGGGCTCGCGGTCGAGATTGCTGCCGCGGCGGTTCGCCGGGGCGGGACCGTCGAGCTGGTCGGCAAGGTCGGTAACGACGGAGCGGGCGATGCCGTGGTGGTGGCGCTCGGGCGGATGGGCGTAGGCCACGCGGCTCTGCTGCGCGACCCGGTGCTGCCGACTCCGGTCTTCGCGGCGCCCGCGGTCGATGAAGATGCCGCCGAGCTCGATTCGAATCTGCCGGCGGGACGGCTTCTGCCAGAAGATCCGGCCGCTCGGCCGGCGCTCGAGGCCGCCGACGTCGATCTGGCCCTGAAGTTCCTGCCGCAGGCCGGCGTCGTGGTGCTGTCCGGCGCGCTCCCCGAAGCGGCGGTTACGGCCGCGGTGGACGGGGCCGCTTTCGCCGGTGCCCGGATTGTCGCTCTGCTGCCGCCCGGCACCGTCCCGCCGGCGCTGCCGGTCGAAGCCACCGTGCTCGAGACGCCGCCGGACGACGACGGCTCGTTCGGCCGGATGGTCGGCATCTTCGCCGGCGCCCTCGACGCCGGCGTGGACCCGGTCGCGGCGTTCCGCGAGGCGGTCGGCTCGGCCGGCTGGGAGCCCGTGGCCGAGTAGGGAGCGGCGCGGGGAACCCGCTGCTTCCTGTAGAGTGCCGCCTTATGGATCGCGCTGCCAACGGACTTGGATCGGACGGGGCCAACGGCTTGCCGTTCGGCTTTGACCCTGCCTCTCAGACGCAACTCGACCGGCCGACAGCCGTAGCCGCAATTACGCGGGCCGACGAACACATGGACCGCAGCGAGCCGGAACTGGCACTGCCGCTCTATGCGCGGGTCACGTGGACCGACGACCGCGAGGTTTCGGCGGCCGGCTTCTACGGTCTCGGCAACGCCCTCTACCGACTCGATCGAGAGACCGAAGCCCGCGAGGCGTGGGAGCGCGCCACTAGCTTCGGCGATACGCCGGTCTCCTACCGAGCCTGGCGGCAGGTGGCCGCGGCGCGAGTTCGTGAGGGCGATCTTCGCGGCGCGATCGACGCCTACCACCAGTGCGAGCGCCGGGCTCCGCGAGAGGATTGGCCGGAGATCGCATCCCGGCTGGGCTGGCTGAACAAGGAGACCGGCAACGCCGGCGCCGCCAACCGCTACTTCGCCCGCAGCCGAGGCTCGTCGCTGCCGCCGTTCATGACCTACTTGATCATCGCCGTGACGGTCGTGACGTCACTGACGGCGATGTCCGGAGCGTTGTCGCCGCAGGGCTTCATCATCCCCGGATCGCTGGAAGGTCAACTGGCCCTCCACCCATTGCTGGTGGCCCACGGCGAGTACTACCGCATGCTGTCGGTCATGTTGGTCCACGATCCGTCGGACATCCTGCACCTGCTCTTCAACATGTATGCGCTCTGGTACGCCGGCCAGCTGGTCGAGCGAATGTATGGGTCCTTCGTGACCCTGATGCTGTACCTGGTCTGTGGTGTCGCCGCCAGCGCCGTGAGCTTCACCTTCTCAGGCGCCGGCTGGAGCGTCGGAGCGTCCGGTGCGATCTTCGGGCTCTTTGGGGTCATCCTCGTGGCCACCCGGTACCACCACGCCATCCTTGATGCCCAATCGCGATCCATCGCGGGTCAGGTGGGGATCCTCATCGTCCTGAACCTCGCGCTCGGCTTCTCCGGCTTCTTCAACGTCGATAACTTCGCCCATGTCGGCGGTCTGCTGGCCGGCCTCTGGCTGGGACTCATCATTCCGCCGGGGCAGGTCCAAACGCTCGCGTCGGGATGGCAGGGTCAGCGGGGTGGCAGATCCCGGGGACAGGCGCGGGCGCTGCGGGTCGCCGGAGTGGCCGTTCTTCTGGCGGTCATCGGTGGAGTGACCGCTTACGGCACCGTTCAGTGGCAGCAGGATCCGACGTACCGCCAATTCTGGTCGGGGACCGCGTCGACGACCCCGAACCGCGTCGCCGCGGATGCGCCGGCGGCGCTCGTCGAGCTCGTGATCGCCCGCTGATCGGGCTCTAGGCCAGGTCTTCGCGCCAGCCGAATCGGTCGAGCACCCGGTACATGTTGCGGCGGTTCAGCCGCACCCGATCCGGCGGCCAGGCGATCTCGTCGCGCTCGAGCGGCAACGCCAGCCGCACGGCCCGGCGCGGCTTCGGCATCGGGATCTCGTGCTCGACTTCGGCAGCCGGGGCGCCGGCGGGCTCCTCGGAGTCGTCCATCGCGGTCTCGACGTACTCCGCGCCTTCCGGCTCCTCACCGGCCCGGAGGCGGAGAGTCCACCACACGTCGAGCCACGCCGGCGTCACGAAGTGCTCGTCCAGCGGCCCGAGTTCGATGTAGTCGGAGCGGCGGAAGGCGAGCCATGCTCCCTCGAGGGCGGTGGCGTCGGCTATGGCCGGGGCTGCGCCGTCGGCCGTAGCCACGTTTCCGGCCACGTCTTCGGCCGCGGCCGGCTCGCGGGTCAGCCCCCCCGGGCGGATCGGCCCCGCGGCACCCGAATACAGCCCGAACGCGCCTGCTGCCGCAACCTCGGGATCGTGCAGCGCGGTCGCGAGCGGTGAGAGCGCGTCGCCCGCAGGCCAGACGGTGGCGTCGGTGAGCAGGACGAACTCACCAGCGGCTCGCTGCAGCGCGATGTTCAACGCCGCCGCATACCCGAGCCGTGTCGAGGTCCGGAGAATCTCCGGGACCGTGCCGGAAATCGGCGCGCGATCCGGCGCATCGGCGGCCAGGGCCGCGGTCTGAGCGTCGCTGGGGTCGTTGGCCACGGCCACGACCTGCGTGCCGACGGGGGCGTGGGTTCGCAACGCGGTCAGAAGCCGGGAGACTCGCTCGGGCTGCTCGGATGCCAGAACCACGACCGTCCACGCGGCGGTGGCAGGCGCATCGAGCAGAGACGGCACGGCTGAGGCGGTGCCGTATCGAACCTCGCCGTCGACGGCCACGGTTGCCGGCGCCGCGGGGGTGATGCTGGTTCGGCTGCCGCGGTCGACGACTCGCCACCCGGCGGCCTCGATCTGCGCCTTCAACTCGTCGGCCTTGGGCCAGTCGTGACGGGCACGAGCTTCGGTCCTCTCGCGGACGAGGTGGGTTATCTCGGCCGGCGGTCCGGCGGGGGAAGTCAGGTCACTCACGCATGGAAGGATAGCGGGCCGGAGCGGTTCGGCGGCCGGCGCGTCCGCGAGGGCCTGGGGCCGGTGGCCACCGCGGCCGCCGACCCAGCGCGCCGACGGTCGAGCGCTAGTCCCGCTCAGGTTCCGGCGCGGCGGGTTTGGCGGACGGCATCACGGGCACGAACGGCAGGAGTACCGAGACCCGGGCACCGTGCGGTGCCACGTTCTCCGCCCAGGCCTCACCGCCGTGGGCGCGAGCTAGTTCGCGCACGATCGCCAGACCGAGCCCCGAGCCGCTGCCGGTGCGCGAAGGATCGGCCCGGAAGAAGCGTTCGAAGACGCGCTCGGTCGTGCCGGGCGGAAAGCCCGAGCCGTCGTCGGTGACACTCAACGAGATTCCGCGGGGGCGGTCGGGCATCGCCAAAGTTGCGGCCCGAAGCCAGACGTGCCCGCCATTGGGGAGGACGGACAGAGCGTTGTCGACCAGATTCTGCAGGATGCGTTCAACGGCGAGGCGATCGCCGGTGAACGTCAGGTCCGGCTCACCCGGGGCGGCTGCCGCCACGTCGAGTGAAACGGCCTGCGCCGCGGCCCTGCCCTGGAAACGCGCCGCCGCGTCCTCGATCATCTTTCGGGCGTTCAGAGCTTCGGGGCGCAATGCGGCCGGACCCTCCCTCAGCCGCTCCACGACACCGAGTTCTCCGACGAGCCGCTCCAGGCGCTGAGCCTCTTCGACGATCGTGCGGGCCGCCGCCGCGGCTCGTTCACCGGACGCCGTACCGTCCGCAATTGCCTCGGCGAACCCGGCGATGCTGGTCAGCGGCGTTCGCAGGTCGTGGCGCAGGTTCGCCAGCATCTGCGACTCCTCGCCACGCGTGGCTGCCAGCGCGTGGGCCATGTCATTGAATCGCTCGGTCAGAACCCGCACCTCGGTCGGCCCCTCGACGGGGAGTGGCTTCTCGATTGGCTGGGTCGGCAGGTNNGCCTGAGCCAGCCGCCGCATCGGCCCGGTCACCGACCTCGATAGCAGGTATGCGCTCGGCAGCCCGACTGCCAGCAAGACCAGGACGATGATCAGGAGCGCTCCGAGCATGTCGTCGAGCGCCTGCTGGCCCGACTTGTCCGGCACGGCCATCACGAAGGTCCA
>PMXR01000140.1 GCA_003171035.1 Chloroflexota bacterium | reverse complement strand
GCGTCATGTTCGGCAACCCCGAAGTGACCCCCGGCGGCCGCGCCCTGAAGTTCTATGCCACCGTCCGGCTGGACATCCGCCGCATCGAGACGATCAAGGTCGGCACGGACTCGGTCGGCAACCGGGTTCGCGTCAAGGTCGTCAAGAACAAGGTTGCGCCGCCGTTCCGCGTCGCCGAGTTCGACATCATGTTCGGCGAGGGCATTTCGCGTGAAGGCGGCTTGCTGGACGTCGGCGTGGCATTGGACGTCGTGACCAAGACAGGCGCCTGGTTCACGTTCAACGAGACCCGCCTCGGCCAGGGCCGTGAGGCGGCCAAGGAGTTCCTCAAGACCACGCCGCTCGTCTCGGCCGAGGTCGATAAGCAGATCCGCGGCAAGATCGCATCGGACGTCACGCTGCCCGTGGAGGGCATCGAAGAGGCCGAGTAGGCCGCCATGCCACGTCGAACCGGCCCAGAGCGCCTCGACGCTCGCCGGGCGCGCCTGGAGCGGCACGCCACCGAAACTGATTCGGCGGTGGTGATGACCGCCGCCGCCCGCTTCCTTGAATTGAGGTCGCGTTCCGTCGATGAGGTGCGGCGCCACCTGCAAGGTGCAGCTTTCCCCGAACCGCTGGTGGAACGCACGGTGGAACGGTTGCTCGAGCTGGGCATCCTGGACGATCGGGCCTTCGCGACGGCGTGGGTCGAGTCTCGGGATCGCGCCCGGCCGCGTGGCCAGACGGCCCTGCGCCGGGAACTGGCACTCAAAGGCATCGATCGAGAGACCGTTGCGGCCGTTCTTGAAGCGCGCAGCGAGGCTGCAGCGGGCGCGGGCGCAGGTGGCAGCGGCGTCGGTGCCGACCAGATTGCGGCCGAGAGGTTGATCGCCCGGAGCCGCTGGGCGTTGCTGCGCGTAGCTGATCCGCGCGCCCGTCGCGGCCGGGCCTACGCGATGCTCGCCCGCCACGGTTTCGACCCGGAAGTGTGCCGGGTGGTCAGTGCCGGTTTGGCGGGCTTCGATGAGGCCGTGGACGACGAGTAGATAAACTGCGGCGGCGAGCGCAACGAGGGGCCCGGCTTGTCCGGTTTGCGTGACCCGATTCTCCCCGGGGCCGTAGACTAGGCGCGAGACGAACAACGCGTCGCCGGGTCCAGGTGTCCAAGCGGCGCCGCCAGCTCGAATCAGTGACAACGCGGCTTCACCCGGCTTGCTCAGGGAGTGGGTACGGCCGGGGTTCGGGGCTGCTCCTATCTGTTTCTTCGTACCTCCGGTCCGCAATTCGACCGGGTGGGAGGCAAATGAATATGGACTTCATTGTGGCCGCCGTCGTCGCGGTCGCCCTTGTCGCGGGCGTCCTTGTTGGCTTCGTGGCGCGCGGTCTGCTGGCCAATCAGGCCATCCAGAACGCGCAGGAGAAGGCCGGACGGATCGTCGCCGAGGCGCGAACCCAGCAAAAGGAACTGATTCTCACCGCCAAGGACGAAAAGCTCAGGCTGCAGCGCGAGGCCGAAGACGAAGCCCGCGCCAAACGTGCCGAACTCAGCGGCCTCGAGAGCCGGCTGCTCGCCCGTGACGAACAACTCGATATGCGCGCCGACATGCTCGAGCAGCGCGACCGAAAGCTGCTGGACCGCGAGCGCGAATTCGAGACCAGCCGCCAGGAACTTGCGCGTGCCCAGCAGGATCACGTCGCTGCCCTCGAACGCGTCAGCGGGATGTCCGCGGCCGAGGCCAAAGCCCAGCTTCTCGAGGCTGTCCGTGAAGAGGCCGAGCGCGACGCCGTCAAGCTGACCAAGTCGATCGAGCGCGAAGCGCGCGAGGAAGGCGAGGAGCGTGCCCGCGAGATCGTGCTGACTACGATGCAGCGCATCGCGGCCGACCACACCGCCGAACACACCGTCTCGGCCGTGCATCTGCCCAACGACGAAATGAAGGGCCGCATCATCGGCCGCGAGGGCCGCAATATCCGTGCCCTCGAGCAGGCCACGGGCGTGGACCTGATCATCGACGACACGCCGGAAACGGTAGTGATCAGCGCCTTCGATCCGGTCCGCCGCGAAATTGCGCGGATCGCTCTCACCAAGCTGATGGCGGACGGCCGCATCCATCCGGGACGGATCGAGGAGGTCGTGGCCAAGGCCCGCGCCGAGGTCGACCTCGTCATGCGCCAGGCCGGCGAGCAGGCGGTCTACGACGCCGGCATCCCCGCGCTTCCCACCGAGATCGTCAAGCTCCTCGGCCGGCTCAAGTTCCGCACCAGCTACGGCCAGAATGTCCTGGTCCACTCTGTGGAAACGAGCCGCCTCGCGGCGATCATCGCCGCGGAACTCGGCGCCGACGTCCAGGTCGCCAAGGTTGCCGGTCTGCTCCACGACATGGGCAAGGCGGTCGACCACGAGGTCGAAGGTCCTCACGCCCAGATCGGCGCCCAGATCGCGGCACGCAACAACCTCTCGCCTAAGGTCGTGAATGCGATCGCCGCCCACCACCAGGAGGTGGAGTTCTCCTCGCAGGAGGCGCCGATCGTTCTGGTGGCCGATGCCATCAGCGCGTCCCGACCGGGCGCTCGCGGCGAGTCGATGGAGACCTACGTCCGCCGCCTCGAAGATCTGCAGGCAATCGCCGAGAGCTTCGAAGGCGTCGAGAAGAGCTTTGCGGTGCAGGCCGGGCGCGAAGTCCGAGTCCTGGTCAAGCCGGATCAGATCGATGACGTGACCGCAGCGCGACTGGCTCGAGATGTCGTCAAGAAGATCGAGGCCAGCCTGACCTACCCGGGCCAGATCAAGGTAACGGTCATCCGCGAGACGCGCGCCGTCGAGTACGCAAAGTAGTCGGCGTGGCAGCGAGCGGACACCCGGCAAGCGGGCCCAAAGGCAGGGCCTGCCGGATCCTGATGATCGGCGACCTCATCGGCAAGCCCGGCCGGGTAGCCGTCGAGTCGATCCTGCCCGACCTGCGCAACGAGCTCGACATCGATTTCGTGACCGCCAACGGCGAGAACGTTGCCGGTGGCATGGGCTTGACCGCCTCAACCGCCGAGGCGATGTTCAAGTCGGGCGTGGACGTCATCACCTCGGGCAACCACATTTGGGACAAGCGCGAGATGTACCAGCAGCTCGAGCACGAGGAACGGATCCTGCGGCCGCTCAACTACGGCACCGACGGCGTCCCCGGCCGAGGCTGGGGCGTCTTCCACGCCGCCGACGGCACCGAAGTAGCGGTCCTCAACTTCCAGGGCCGGACCTACATGATCCCTATCGAGAACCCCTTCACAGAGTTCGACCGCCTGATCGAGCAGGCGTCGGAGCCGCTGCCGCCCGTTCGGATCGTCGATTTCCACTGCGAATTGACGAGCGAGAAGAACGCGTTCGGGATCTACCTGGACGGCCGCGTCAGCGCCGTGGTCGGGACGCACACGCATGTGCCCACGGCCGACGAGCGGATCATGCCCAAGGGCACGGCCTATCAGTCGGACCTGGGCATGGTCGGGCCGATCCACAGCGTCATCGGCTTCGATCCGGCGACGGTCATCCCGCGCTTCCTGAATGGCCTGCCGACGCGGTTTGAGGTCGGCACCGGCCCGGTCGTGTTCAACGCCTGCTTGATCGACGTCGATCCGGTCAGCGGCCGGGCGCTCGGAGTCGACCGCATCCAGCGTACCGTCGAGGTCTGACATGTGCGCGGACGGACGGCCGCGCGCCTCATCCGCGGCGAGCGATCTGTCGCCGATGCGGACGGAGCCCGCGCCGCGGTTCCGAGACCGGGCCGCGCGGCGCATGACCGGGCGCGCGGTCGTGCCGCCGTATCCGTCGCGGGTCGACCTCCACACCCACAGCCGCCGATCCGACGGCGTTCTGGAACCGCGCGAACTCGTCTCTGCCGCCGCCGCCGCCGGAGTGCGCGTCCTCGCACTGGCCGATCACGACACTCTGGCCGGGGTTCGAGAGCTGTGCGCGGCCGGGTCGCCCGACCTGCCGCTGACCTTGCTGCCGGGCGTCGAGATCAACAGCGTCGCCGCCGGGATCGACGGTCTTTGGGAAGGCGAGCTGCATATCCTTGGGCTCGGGATCGACCCGGATGACGAGACCTTCGAATCGGTACTGGATCGCCAGCGCCGATTGCGTGAAACTCGTTTCGCGATGATCGTCGAGAGACTACGCAACCTTGGCATGCCGGTGGATCCTTCTGCCGCGGCTTCGACCGCCGAGGCAGGGTCGTCATTGGGCCGTCCCCAGATCGCGCGGATGCTCGTCCAGGCCGGCCACGCCGAGTCCGTGGATGCCGCCATGAAGGAAGTCCTGGCCCGCGGCAAACCCGGTTACGTGGCCCGGCAGGGGATCGGCCCGCAGGCAGCCATCGCCGCGATTCGAGGCGCCGGTGGCCTGCCCGTCCTGGCCCACTTCGCCGACGCTCCGACCCGCCGCGACCTCGTGGCGGAGCTGGTGGGCTTCGGTCTGGGTGGTCTGGAGGTTCACTACCGCCACTTCGACGCGGACACTGTTGCGGACATGGCCACCGTGGCGGCGTCACTACGCCTCGTGTCAACCGGCGGCAGCGACTACCACGGCGACGGCGAGAGCTACGCCGAAGCCCACGCCACGATCTTCGTCCCGGACCAGGACGCGACATCGCTATTCGAGGCGCTGGATCGGCCACTCGCCGCGTCGACGTTCAGCCCCATCTCGACGCTGGGCCCCATCTCGACGCTGGGCCCCATCTCGACGGCCGCCCCGACGGCGAAGTCTGGCTCGGGGGTGCCGTCATGACGACGCCATCTCTGACGGAGCTAGCGGCCGGCCTTACCGCCGCCGCTTCGGCGAATCCGGCGGTTGCGCCGGCGGCCGAACCGGGTCTCGTCGAGTTCCGGCCGGAGCCGCACAGCCTGCCGAGCTTCTTCATGTGGACACTCGGCTGCCAGATGAATCAGAGCGACTCGGAGGAGATGGCCGGCCAACTTCTGGCGGTGGGCTGCACTCGTGCCGGGTCGATGGAAACGGCCGACCTGGTCGTGATCAACACCTGCGCGGTTCGCGAACACGCTGAGGCCAAAGTGATCGGC
The DNA here is from genome assembly GCA_003171035.1 of Chloroflexota bacterium. GTDB lineage: Bacteria > Chloroflexota > Limnocylindria > Limnocylindrales > CSP1-4 > Fen-1039. Next base: position 36,565 of record PMXR01000140.1, on the reverse strand, counting down.
CGCCAGGGTGTCCTCGCCAACCTCAAGCGCGAGCGGCCGGGGATGCGCGTCGTGCTCACGGGTTGCGGCGTGCGCGAGTCGGAGCGGTCGGGCCTGGCGCATCGGTTCAAGGCGGTCGACATGTTCCTGCGTCCCGACGAAGAGCCGGAGCTCGCGCTCCGCCTCGGCCTCGTGTCGGCTCAGGCGCCGATCGGACTTCGAACCGTGGCTACGTCTGCGACCACCGTCCTGAGCGGCCGGCCGGTGAGTGCCGCCGACCGTCTTGCGGCCTCGCGAGCCACGGCCCTCTCCGAAGACAGAGTTGCCCGTTCTTCTACCATTTCGGCCTGGCTGCCGATCGTCTACGGCTGCGACAAGACCTGCACCTACTGCATCGTGCCGTTCAGCCGCGGGCCTGAGCGCAGCCGCCCGTACGACGACATCCTGGCCGAAGCCCGCGAGATTGCCGCGGCCGGCTTCCAGGAACTGACTCTGCTCGGCCAGAACGTGAACAGCTACGGCCACGACCTGCCCGCCGAGGAGCGGTTCGCCCACATCGAGACCGAGCGATCGGCCGGTCGGAGGCTGGACCTGCGCTCCCGGCCGGACCTCGCGGAGCTGCTGCGCTCGATCGACGGCATCCGTGGAGCCGACGGCGGCCCCGCGATACCGCGCCTGCGGTTCATCACCTCGCACCCGTGGGACCTCTCGGATCGGCTCATCGACGCGATGGCCAGCTGTGAGTCCGTCGTGGAGCACCTTCACCTGCCGATCCAATCAGGTGACGATGCGATCCTCCAACGCATGGGCCGCCAGTACACCGTGGGGCACTACAAGGAGCGTCTGGCTCGGATCCGCGAGGCTGTGCCCGGCATTGCGATTTCCACGGACGTGATCGTCGGCTTCTGCGGCGAGAGCGAAGAGCAGTTCCACGCAACGCTCTCCGTTCTCGAGGAAATCGGCTACGACACCGTCTTTGCGGCCTCGTATTCGCCGCGGCCGGGAACGCCGGCTTTGCGTCTCGACGATGACGTGCCGCCCGCGGTGAAGCGCCGCCGGCTGAACGAATTGCTGGCTCTTCAGGAGAAGATCGGCCTCGAGCGCAACCAGGCGTGGTTGGGCCGCGACGTCGAGGTCCTGGTCGACCATGTCACGCCGGCTCGGCGGGGCCTGGACCCGGGCGATTCCGATGCCGAAGACGTCGACGAGCCGACGACCTCCGTACCGGAGCTGGCCGGCAGCGCGGGGGAGGGGAGTGTGGCCCTGGCCGGACGAACTCGGCACAGCAAGCTCGTCCATTTGGCCGGGGATCCGGCCCTGGTGGGTCATCGCGTCAGAGTGCACGTCGAGCATGCCGGGCCATTCGCTCTCCGGGGCCGCCTGGTCGAGTCGCCGGACGAGCCTGATGTCGTCGCCTGAAACGCTGCCGCCACTGATCGTTGTTGCCGGGGCCACGGCCAGCGGCAAGACCGCGCTTTCGCTGGCGTTGGCCGAGGCGCTGGCAGCCCAGGGCCGGCCCGCGGAGATCATCTCGGCCGATTCCCGCCAGGTGTACCGCGGCATGGACATCGGCACGGCCAAAGTCACCCCGGAGGAGCGGGCCCGGGTTCGTCACTACGGTCTGGATCTGGTCGACCCGGACCAGCCATTCAGCGTCGCCGACTTTGCCGACCACGCCGCCGCCGCGTTGAGTGGTATGGCCCAACGCGGTGCGGTGGCGATTCTCGCCGGGGGGACCGGCTTCTACCTCAGGGCCGTCGCGCGCGGACTGGCCGTCGACGAGCTGCCGTGGAATACCGATGTCCGCGCCGACATCGAACAGAGCCTGATCAGCGACGGCCTGACGACCCTGGTCGCCGAGTTGCGGCGGATCGCCCCGTCGCGAGCCGCCGAATTGGACCTGCGGAACCCGCGACGCGTAGTGCGGGCTCTCGAGATGGCGCGGCTGCGGGGCGACGCCCCTCTTCCTCAGCCGCGTGGCTACGGCCGGGCAGTCCTGTGGCTTGGGCTGTCCGTGACGCCGCAGGTGCTGCGCGAACGCATCGACTCTCGGGCGCGGGCGCAGTTCGACGCCGGACTCGTCGACGAGACCCGGGCGCTCATCGCCCGTTTCGACCCTTCCGGGCGCAGCTTCTCGGGCATCGGCTATTCCGAAGCGATCGGCGTGATCGAGGACCGGCTCGATGTCGAGTCGGCGATCGTCCTGGACGCCAGGCGGAACCTGCTCTTCTCCCGGCGCCAGGCGACCTGGTTCCGACGCGAACCGGACGTCCGCTGGCTGGATGCCTCGACGGAACTCCCCGTCAAAGAGGCACTCGCCGCCGTCGCCGGATATCTCGAGCCGGCCGGATAGAGCCAAGTTCCGGATTCGGTAGCCCTTCGCGGGCCGATCGTTTTCGAGGTCGGGGACTATGGGCTGGGGTCCCGCGCCTCACCCTCGCCGTGCGACGCGCCGACACTCCTATCGATGGACCTGTTCGGGGGGTCCTGCTCCATGGCATCCATAGGGTGGATTGCGCGGCGCGGAGCTGCCGGAGTAGTTTCGGGCGTACGGATCGGCCGTCCCCGGTGCGGCGGTAGGGCTGACGGGTGAATTCAGCCTCTCCGCGGCCGTTTCGAGGCAGATACGAGGTAGCGCGCCAGGTGATCTGGTACGAGGTTTGGCCGTGATTTGGAAGATGAATCGGCGGCTCGGTGGGTTCATCGCCGCCGGCATTCTGGCGGCTCCTTTCACCGGTGCCGCTCCGTCGCTGGCCACATCCGCTACGGCCCAGCCATCGAACACGGAAGCCGTCTGTCCGGCACCGAATCCGGGCGAGGCGCAGTGCCTGGCATACCTCCGCACCGACGTCGGGTTCGGGGCCGGGTCCAGAGTCACACCCACGACTACGGGTAACGCAGCCTACGGGCCGGCCGATATCAGGAGCGCCTACGCCCTGCCGGCCGGCAAGGAAGGGACGGGCCTGACGGTCGCGATCGTCGATGCCTACGACCTTCCTACGGCCGAGGCCGACCTCGCGGCATATCGAGCCGCGTTCAACCTGCCGCCGTGTACGACCGCGAACGGATGCTTCCGGAAGGTTAACCAGGACGGGCAGCAGAGCGGCTATCCCGCGGCGAACACGAATTGGGGCCAGGAGATCGCCCTCGACATCGACATGGTCTCGGCGACGTGCCCGAACTGCAGCATTCTCCTCGTTGAAGCCGACAACCCCGTGTATTCCAACCTGGGCCAGGCCGTAAACACCGCGGTGGCCTTGGGCGCGGTTGCCGTTTCGAACAGTTACGGCGGCGCTGAGTGGAGCGGCGAGTCGGACTACGACACGTACTACAACCACCCCGGCGTGGCAATCACGGCCTCGACCGGCGACTGCGGCTACAACTGCGCCAGCGGCCGGCAGTCTGCGTCCTACCCATCGGCCTCGCAGTACGTGGTCGCCGTGGGCGGAACTAGCCTGGTGCGAGATGGCAGCGCTCGCGGCTGGAGCGAGTCCGCATGGGGCAGCGGCGGCAGCAGCTGCTCGGCCTATGAGCCCAAGCCGTCATGGCAGACCGACGCCGGCTGCGCCAAGCGCACGCAGGCCGATGTCTCGGCCGTCGCGGATCCCAACACCGGTGTGTACATCTATTGGAACGGCCAGTGGGGAGTCTGCGGCGGCACCAGCGCTTCGTCGCCGATCATCGCGTCGGTGTTCGCGCTCGCCGGAACGCCGCGTGCGGGCACATATCCCGCGAGCTACTTGTACAGAGCATATTCGGCTCTCTTCGACGTCACGACCGGCAACAACGATGTCACCTGGCANNCGGCACTGATGCCTTTACCGCGCCCAAGCCCCCCGGCATGCCGACCGGTCTGGTGGCTACGGCCGGCGACAAGGCGGTCGATCTAGCCTGGAAGGCGCCCTCGGCCGGCAGCATCGCCGTCAGCAGCTACACCGTGACCGAAACCGAGCAGAGCCTGGGCGTGGTCACCTGCGCCGCGACCGCCGCTACGGCGTGCACCGTGAGTGGTCTCACCAACGACACCGGATACACCTTCACTATCCACGCCACCAACGACCAGGGGCCCGGTCCCGAGTCCGCGCCGTCCAACGAGGCGACGCCGGAGCCTGCCGCCGTGCCCGGCCGCCCGACCGGCGTCATGGCCACGGCCGGCATCGGCTCCGCCATGGTGTCCTGGGCCGCCGCTCCGGCGAACCGCAGCCCCATCGGCAGTTACGCGGTGGTCAGCGCTCCGGACTCAAAGACCTGCACGACAACCGGTGACCTGGCCTGCACAGTGGACGGCCTGACGAATGGCCAGCCCTATACCTTCACCGTCACTGCAACCAACGGCGTGGGCCCGGGCGAAGCCTCCGATCCTTCGGCGCCGGTGGCGCCCGTAGCCGGCGATACCTACCACGCGGTGACTCCGGTTCGCCTGCTTGACACCAGATACGGCAACGGTCTCGCCGGCAAGCTGTACCCGGCGACGCCCCGGACCTTCCAGATTGCCGGCCGCGCGAGCATCCCCGCCGGCGCCAAAGCGATCACCGGTAACGCCACGATCGTGAACGCGAGCGTCGCGTCGTCCCTCTATCTGGGCCCAAGTCCACTGGCCCACCCGGCCGTGTCCACGATCAACTTCAACAGGAATGACACCACCGGCTTCGGCGTCACGGTAGCGTTGAGTTCGACCGGCACCCTGAGCGCCACATACATGGCCTCTTCTGGGTCGGCGGACCTGGTTCTCGACGTTACCGGGTACTTCACGGCCGATGCGACCGGCGGCACCTACCACCCGGTCACGCCGGCTCGCCTCCTCGACACTCGCTACGGCAACGGGCTTTCCGGCAAACTCCATGCCAATGCGCCACGCACATTCGTCGTTCGCGGCCGGGGCGGCGTGCCCACCGACGCGACGGCGGTCACGGGCAACCTGACCGTGACCAACGCGAGCAACAGATTCGCCGTGTACATCGGGCCCACTCCAATTGCTAAGCCGTCCACTTCCACCATCAACTTCGCGAAGAACCAGACACGCGGCAACAGCCTGACCGTAGTTCTCGGCAGCAACGGCACGCTCAGCGCGACCTTCATGTCGCCCGGCGGCACCATCGATCTCGTCTTCGACGTCACGGGCTACTACACCTCCGACAGAACCGGCGCTTCATACATCTCGATCCAGACGAGAGTGCTCGATTCCAGAGTGGGCAACGGCATCTCCGGCAAGCTGGTCGCTAACACTCCTCGCGTGATCCAGGTCACCGGCCGGGGCGGCATTCCTGCCAGTGCCAGTGCGGTAACGGGGACGATCAGCGTCTTCAGCCAGACCAGTTCGGGGGCCATATTCCTCGGACCGATCCCAACGGCAAAGCCAGGGACCTCGTCGCTCAACTTCGGCCGGTATGACCGCGCCGCGAACGGAGTCACCGTGGTTCTGCGGTCGGACGGGACTCTCAGCGCCACCTACATGGCAACGGCGCGTACCTCAACGGACGTGGTGCTGGACATCACCGGCTACTTCGTGCCCACGTCGGTGCAGCCGGTTGCCTGGACGGCCGACCTGTACGACACGAGGGCGGATCGCTTCCAGGATCCGGACTACACCGCGTGCACTTCTGCCGCGACCATGTCGATGCTCAACGAAGTCTCCTATGCCGGCGGCGCGGCGGGGCTGGTTTGGGTTCCGGACACGTCCTACGCCACGCAAGAGTCGATGCTGGCCTACGAGCGCGCCCACCAGACAATGCTGAGCACGTCGTTCGGGACCGACCCGCATGGCTGGCGCAACGCCCTCAACTACTACGGCTGGGGCTCGATGCAGGCCGGCGTGTACCGCGACGCCTCCTACTCATCGTTCGATGACGCCGCCAAGGGGGCCGTATCAGCTCTCGCGAGGTTTCACAAGCCGGTGGGCATCCTGGCCCTCGCCGGCGGGCACGCCGAGTTCATAACGGGCTACCAGGTAACCGGGGACGACCCGAGCACCGGCTCCATGAACTTCACGGTCGTCGGCGTCGACCTCACCGACCCGCTGGCCTACAACGCTCACCGCGACACCTGGGTCTCGCTGGCGGACTGGGAGTCGGGCAGCACGTGGATCCGTTTCTCGCCGTACCTGGAGACAGACTCGCCCTACATCGACCCGGTCGACGGCAGCATCGGCTACAACGAGTGGCACGGCAAGTGGGTCACCATCGAGCCGGCGAAGTAGGGGAGTACCGCCTGGACGATCAGGTAGATCGCCCCGTTCGGCTATTCTGGCCCTGATGCCAAAAGACATGATCGATCTCGCCGCGCCGGTGGAGCGCGCATTTCTCGTCGCCATCGATACGGGCGACGACCCAGGCTGGACGGCCGAGGAGTCGATCTCCGAGCTGGCCAGTCTCGCGGAGACGGCCGGGGCCGAAGTGGTCGGCGCGGAGTGGCAGAACCGCCGCCATGTCGACCCCAACTTCTACGTCGGCAAGGGCAAGGTCGACGAACTGGTCGCGGCCAAGTCGGAGACCGGATACACCGTTCTGGTCGCCGACGATGAACTGTCGCCGGCCCAGCAGCGAGCGCTTGAAGAGGCGGTCAAGACCAAAGTCATCGATCGCTCCCGGCTGATCCTGGACATCTTCGCCCAGCACGCCCAGACCCATGAAGGCAGGCTGCAGGTGGAGCTGGCCCAGCTCGAATACCAGCTGCCTCGCCTGACCAAGATGTGGACCCACCTGTCGCGTACCGGCGGCGGAATCGGCACCCGGGGCCCCGGGGAGTCGCAGCTGGAGACGGACCGGCGCCTCGTGCGCGAGCGGATCAAGAAGTTCAAGGAGCGTGTCGAGCAGGTCGCCGAACAGCGCCGCACCGCGAGTCGCGCTCGCGACCGCCGGCTGTTTCCGACCGTGGCGATCGTCGGCTACACCAACGCCGGCAAGTCGACGCTGCTGAACGCGCTCGTCGGCCAGGTCGTGGCCAAGGCCGAGGACAAGCTCTTCGCCACCCTCGATCCCACGTCGCGCCAGGTCAAGCTCGGCGACGGCCAGACGGCGATTGTCACCGACACCGTGGGCTTCATCCACAAACTGCCCCACCAGCTCGTGGACGCCTTCAGAGCCACGCTCGAGGAGGTGACGCGGGCCGACGTGCTCGTGGAGATTGTCGACGCCTCGGACCGGCACTTCGCCGAGCACCGCGCCACGGTACAGACGGTCCTCGAAGAATTGGGCGCCGGCGACAAGCCGCGCTTTGTAGCGTTCAACAAGGCGGACCTGATCGAGGCCGCCGCGCGTAACGGCGATACCCCGGCCCCGGCGATAGCCGGCCAGGTGTTGATCTCCGCCAAGACCGGCTACGGTCTCGAGACGCTCAAGGCCGAGCTGTCGGCGTTGCTCGCGTCGCTCTGGGTGGACATCGACGTGGCCGTCCCGTACAAGGCCGGCGAGCTGCTGGCCCGCGTCCGCGAGCGCGGCACGGTCGAGCTCGACTACCGCGCCTCCGATGTCCGCGTCACGGGCCGTGTCACCCCGCCTCTCGCCGGCGAACTGGAGGCGGTCGCAGCGAAATGGCGCGAGTCACTGCGCAATGGGGATGGCCCGGAGGGCTGAGATGCCGGCGTTGCCGTTCTACTCGAGTGCCCTGAACACGGAGACCTACGATCTCACCGTCGGCCGCATCATCAAGGACGACGCCGACGTTCGGTTCTACCGCGACCTGGCCGCCGGATCTGGTCCGCGCGTCCTCGAGTTGGCCTGCGGTACCGGCTGACCGACCCGGTCCGTCGCGGCGGGGTGGAACCGATTGTAGAACGTACGTTCTCATGCAATCGCCGGATATCCACGCCGCCGACTACCCGTGGTGGTGGGCCGTGGACAAGTCCCAAAACTGCGTTCATGCGGACGGAAACTGGTGGATAAGACCCTTCCTGCCGCAGCTTGCCGGAGATACATTCTGTCTTGCCCGGAGGGGCCAGCGAGATCGACACCAAGCCAGCGGTTTTGGCGGAAACGGTGCCAACGATCTGTACGAAAGCTCTTGGACCCGCAACGGTTCTTGAGTCGGACGCAGGACGTACACCGCGGAAACCGGAATGTAGAGGGCTCGGTGGCAGGTCCGGCAGTGGCCGGAGCGCGGTCCACCGCTGATCGAGAAGTTTTCGGACTCCTTGATCGCAGTGGTCGAAGCGGCCGGTACACGCGAACCCGCAGTCCGATCGAACGGTTCCTCTGGGCACTTCTTTGTGTCCGGAATCGGCCGCGCCAATTGCCGCATGCGCCAGATCGGACGCAGATCCCAGCACTTCACCTTGCTCGCTGATCGGTGCGCCGTGCGGGGTAGGGGAGAGAGGCGGTATCCTCGGCCGCAACCTCTCTAGCAGCAAGGACGTCGATGCCGCCCGTGAACTCCAGCGTCTGGATCATCATCCCCACATACAACGAGCGCGACAACGTCGGCCCGATCACGGACGCGGTCCTTGGCTCCGTTCCCGACGCCCACGTCCTGATCGTCGACGACGGTTCTCCGGACGGAACCGGGGAGCTGGCCGACGCCATGGCGGCCAAGAACCCTGCCGTCTCAGTGCTGCACCGCGAGGCTAAACAGGGCCTGGGCCGCGCGTATGTCGCGGCCTTCGATTACCTTCTCGCACGCGACGCCGGAATCGTGGTCCAGATGGACGCCGACTTCAGCCATCCGGTCCGATTCCTGCCTTCGATCCTCGAGCCGCTTCGGGGCGGTCGTGCCGACCTGGTGCTTGGATCCCGCTACGTCAAAGGCGGGCACATCCCTCGCTGGAACATCATCCGGCGGCTGGTGAGCCGCGGCGGCAGTCTCTTCGCGGGCATCGTCCTGCTGATGCCGTATCGAGACCTCACGGGCGGCTTCAAGGCCTGGCGGGCACAGGCGCTGCGCCAGATCGACTGCGAGAAGCTGCATGCCGGCGGCTACGCATTCCAGATCGAAGCGACCTTCCGAGCCCGACTGGCAGGGGCCCGGGTAGTCGAGGTCCCCATCACGTTCGAGGAGCGGCGCCTGGGCACGTCGAAGATGAGCATGAACATCTTCCTGGAGGCGTTCCTGCTGGTGATCGCCCTCCGGTTAGCGACGATATTCCGGCGCCGTCGACGAACCCTGGCAGCCGAGGCATAGATCCGGTCGCCGGCAGAACCCGCCCGGCCGACCGGCGCGCTGCTCCAGAAGCTGGACCGGCGCGTCAAGTCTTCGCCGCCGCCGACCGTACACCTGTTCGATGCGCCTGCACTGCCGTACGCACGGCCGAGCGCCACTGTGGAAGGCCGTGGAAAGCCGGCCAGTTCATGGCGACGATCTCGCAAGGACGTGGATAAGGCGGTAGCCATCGGACCGGTGGACCCCTAGATTTGTTCTTGCCCGGAGGGGCCACGAAGAACCGAACGACTCGACCGATTCTCGGATCGGCCGAACGATGCGGGGTCGCGGTTCCTCTGGGCATTTCCATAGCCGTCACGCAGCGGCCCGCCGATGCTTCAGAGCCGGCGGGCCGCGCAGTTTCCCTCACACACGCGACTGAGCCCGGTAGCGCTAGCCCACTAGGCAGTTATTGCCTAGTGGGCTAGGCTTACGCTGTGGTCAAGCCGGCATATGAGGCCAGAGCGGCCAGACGTGGGCGCTGGTGGTCGATCGACATCCGCCAGTTGAACGGCGTGCACGCGCAGGCGCGCCGCCTCGACCAGGTCGACTCGATGGCCCGCGAGGCGGTTGCCATGGCGCTGGAGGCCGAGATCGACTCGTTCGACGTGGTCGTACACGTGGACTACGCGTCGCTGGGCGTGCTGAAATCGACGGTGGAAGAGGCCGTACGGGCCCGTGAGGCTGCCGACACGGCGCAATCGCGCGCGACACACGCCATGCGCCGCGCAGTGAGCGGACTCCGCAGCGCCGGCTACACAGCGCGAGACGCCGGCATGCTCCTGGGCGTGAGCAATCAGCGGATCAGCCAAATCGAGCGTCAACTCGCCGACAATGATGCCGGCGAAGCCCATAGCGCGAACGTCGGAGGCACGGAGTAGGCCCGAGGAGGCTCCCAAGCGACCCTCAGAGCCCTTACGCGGTGTCCATTCCACTTCCGATAAGAGAGGTTATGTCCGGTCACGAGAGATCAACCGCCCCTAAGGGAGGGCATTGCGGCCGTTCGTAGCCGGCGGCCTCATGGCCCGTGAGCCGGGACTCTACGCCAGGAATACTCCGAAGCGCCGCGGCAAACGCGGCCATCCTGTCCGTCGACACGCCCTTGTTCAAGTTGAGCGTCGGCGGGCCGACGCTGGCCGCCCAATTCATCCGGCGCGGCCTGATCGACGAATACCGCGTCGTCGTCCACCCGGTCATCCTCGGGGCGGGCCTGCCGTTCTTCCCCGCGCTCGAGACACCGGTCGGCCTGCGGCTCACCGAGACGCGGCAGTTCGCGTCGGGCGCCATGTACCTGGGCTACGTGCCGGCGTAGCTTCGGCGCCGGCGTCGCACGGCCGACCTGCGCGCCGCGAAGACTCCTTGGACGGCCCGGCCGCTCCCAACTGGCTGATCCGCTGAGGGCTGACGCCTACCAGTGCACCGGCATCACGGGTCGTGAAGCCCAGGGCGCGGATCTGCGCCACCGCATCGCGGATCGCGGCTGAGGCGGACTCCTGGGCAGCGGCGGCTCGCTCGCGCTCCTGGACGGCATGCTCAATCACAGCGCGAAGGTCTCCGATCGATGAGAGATCCGGCTCGACTACCACGTCGAAGGAGTCCTCCGGAACCTTGCGCATAAGGCCGATGACCTCCCGAAGCATCGACTCGGCCTGATCCAGCCGGCGAACCTGCGTGAAGAGTCCTTGCTCTCCGGGAACCTGAAGGAACCACCAGCGGCCGTCGCGTACGGCAACGGCTCGATATGTCCGCTTCATCGCCGCCACCAATCCTTCCCGAGCTCACCTTCGAGTTCCTTGAATATCGTCTCCGCCATCCGGTTGCCTATCTCCGCATGCCGCGGGATCGGGACTTCGAAAGAACCGCATGTCCAGATCTCGTGATTGGCGCCTTCACGCTGATGCCGCCAGTGCTTGCCCTGTCGTTGAGCCTCCCGCGCGATGATGCTCAAGATGTCGGTCTGGCATTCTGCCTCGCGCCGCTTGTCTGGCGCTTACGGACGCACCCACAGAAGGCGCCCTGCATTCGGCGGATGCCGGCGACGGATTCGGTCGAGCGACACATGCTGTCGTAACGACTCCCCTACCCGTCCGGGCCGGTATCTGTCAGTCTGTCCGTGGCCGCCGGCGTAGGCACGGCGGTGGGGCCGTCACTTAGGAGGTTGGGGTAATGCGCAAGCTGATCGTGCTCGTCGTGGTGCTGGCCGTGATCGTGGGCGCGCCGCTGAGCGCGGCTGCGTGGTCGGGCGTGGTGCAGGTGCCGGTGGTAAGCGGCGTGTTCGGAATGGATCGCGCGCGCGACCTTGGGATGCAGCAGGATCGGCAGGCGTTCGAGGACTTCGCCACGCAGTTCGGGATTGAGCGGCCGTCGGCGCCGGCCAACTACACGCTCGCGAGCCCGCACCACTGGTCGGGCGCCGTGCAGGTTGACGGCGTGATCACGGAGGCGGCGCTCGGGTCGCTCCGCGAGTTCAACAGCGAGAACCCGTATCTGAGCGGGATCAACTTCCGGATCCATCCCGGTTACGTCGAGATGGCGGCCTTCGTCAAGGGCATTCCCGGCTATCCGTTCTCGGGGCCGGTGTACGGCAAGTTCTCGATCCAACGGAATGGGCCCAAGTCCGTCAGCGTGAACATCAGCTCGCTGCAGTTCGGGAACATCGGCGTGCCGGGGAACTACATCGATCAGGCCAAGACCGAGATCGGCACCTACCTCAACACGAGCATCGTCAAGGCGGGCATCTCGATCGACTCGCTCGAGTTGCGCGAAGGCGGCATCTACTTCAAGGGCACGTGGCCCAAGACGGTCACGGCCGATCCTCCGGCGAGCGGGCAGGTGCCGTAGGCGACTTCACGCCAGCCGGGACAGGATCTCCGAAGGGCGCTCTCCCAGGCCGGCCTCGAGAAGGAGCCGGTCTAGCGTGGCGAGGCGAGCATGGCGGCTGAGGGCGACTGAGGCGTAGACAGCGTCGTAGACCGTCAGGCCGTGGCGCTCTGCCAGCGCGAGTGCGGCTGCCAGCTGCAGCGTCGTGACGGGCAGGCGCGGGCATATCGCGTCGAGCGCCTCAATGACGACCCGAGCCCGATCCGCCGGAACTCGCATCCCACGCATGAGAGCGTTACCAACTTCGTACATCGTGAGGTCAATGACGGACAGCGCTGCGCGCCGGGATCGGTGGAGGTCGAGCAGCGCCCGGGACCCCCCTACCTCCTCTTCGCCTTCCTCATGGAACCATTTGAGCACGACACTCGCGTCGCATATGACGTCAACCACGGCCTGCATCCCGGGTATTGCGATCGTTTCGGACGAGGTCGGCCGACTCGAACGCCCCGATCCCCTCGACAGCCTCGCGACCACGCAAGAGGGCGGCGTCGATAGCGTCCGCGCCGGACCAGCCGAGCTCATGTCGCGCTGCCTCCTCGAGAAATGCGCTCCTCGTGAGACGGCGGTCTCGGGACTCACCATCGATCCGCTGCAGCAACTCGTCGGGCACGCTTATCAACACCTTCGTCATGTCTATAGGATATCCGTTAGATATCCGCTGTCAACTCCAGCGCGTCAAAGGTACGCGCGGACGGTCATCACTGCCTTACCCCAGGAGTGCGATCCCTGGGTCCGTGGTTGTCCTCCGAGCCCTACGACCCGCTACGCTTCCCAGATGCTCGTCATAGTCCGGCCGCCGGGCCCTGCCTTCCGCGACGCGATCTCCAGCCACCCGGACCGTCACTGGATCGATGTGCCACAGGCGCGGGTGCAACACGCGGTGTTCTGCGCAGCGCTCGAGGGCGCCGGTCTGCCGCTGCTGCGTCTTCCTGAGGAGCCGGACCTCCCCGATGCCACGTTCGTCTCGGACGCGCTCGTGGCGCTTGCGCCGGTCCTGCCCGGTGGACCGCCGATTGTCGTGGTGGCGCGGCCCGCGGTCGCGTCTCGACGGCTGGAGGTCGATTCCGTTCTCCGGGCTTCCCTCCCACACCTACCGGCGGACACGCAGATCGTGCACGTGGAAGATCCGGGCACGCTCGAGGGCGGTGACGTGGTGGTCTTTGGCGACCGCATCGCGATCGGCCTGAGCGCCCGCACCAATGCCCTCGGCGCGCGTGTGCTCGCCGACGTCGCGCGGTCCCTCGGCTACCGGCCGTTCCTCTGTCCCGTGACGGATCGCCTTCATCTCGCCACGGCCGTCACCGCCGTGGACGCGAACACGCTCATCGGCACGGCCGCCGGCTTCGCCTCGCTAGACGCGGCCGGCCCCGACGCCGCGCCGACCGCCGACTTGCGCCGCCTGCTACTGCCCGACGACGAGCTGCCTGGCGCCAACGTCCTCGCGCTCGGCGGGCACATCTTCCTCGACTCGGGAAACCCCACCGCCGTGCGGCTCCTGCGCGAGACCGGGCTGGCGGTTCACGAGCTGCAGCTCGACGAGTTCGCCCTCGCCGACGGCGGCCCGACGTGCCTGGTGAACATTCTTCCCTGACGAGCGGCTCTCATGACACGGGCCGACTTCTCGCTCGGCGGTCCATCAGCCCGAATCCGTCGTGATCTGAACGTGGGCCCACAACCGCGAGTCTCCCTTGACGCACAATGGCTCGCGCCGTGAAGTTCGCTGCTGGAGAGGGAGTCGGAATGTCCTGGTTTGCCGATGCGCTGTTGAGCTCACCCGTCCCTCCGCCCAATTGGCTCGATCCCCGGCACCAGGGCAGTGGCTGGGTGGCTCCAAGCGGATGGTTCGCGGCTTCGTATCGAGTTCCGGGTGAGAAGGTTGCGGCGGAGCTGGAGACGATCAACTCGTGCACGAACCCTCCCGTGGTGCAGGGTTGGGCATGGTGCCTCGCACTCGCAGGCGTGCTCACGGTCGTGGTCGGTCTCGCGACGATGCACACCACGGGCGCCGGCGATCTGGGCGGAATTCTTCTGGTGCTCGCCCCACTTCCCGTCTGGTTCCTGGCGGTAGTGTTCTTTGCATTCTTCAGCTATGACATCGAACTGTGTGATGGGTCGGTCTGGGTGCGCCGCTGGACGGACGTGTGGTTCGGGCGCCACGGCAGCCTCGTGGGCTCCCGTCAGAGCATTCATGCGGCGCTGAGTTGCGGCTCGCACGTCCAGCTCTCCGGCGACGCGGCGGTGATCACGGTTTCGATGGCGATGTGGCCAAGTTCGTCGCGCGAAAATCTGGAACAACGGCTCGATCTTTGGGAGATTGAACTGGAATTCCCGGGTCGCCACCACGTCCATCACCCAAAACACTGGAACCACGGCCGCCATCGCCTCAGCCACCCGATCCCAGCAAGCGGCCGTCACCACCGATAAGCCGCCGATCGACAGGGGTCAGTCCGCCTCCGCCTGCTCCAGCTTCCGACCGGCCGACTCCATGAGGATGCAGAATGCCTGGCCCTCTGTCGCAACGCCCGGGCGGTCGAAATCGGGCGCGCCACACACGCCCTGGACGAGGCCGAGGTCGTCCATTTGCTCCCGGGCGGCCGCCCGCATCCGGTGGGCGGCGGCTCGATAAGACGTGGGCAGCCAGCCACCCACGATGCCCTCGTACACGGAGTAGGCCAGCATCTGGGCAAGGTTCGTCTCGACGAAAGTCTCGGGCCGGTCCAGGACGTTGCNNGCGAGCGCTCTCCGTCTCGCTCGGGCGGCAGCGAGCGTATGACGCGCGTGAGACCGGCGGCCGCCCACCCGTTGCCGACGCCCCAGAAAGAGGCGTCCTTGAGAAGGCCGGCGCCGTCATCCCAGATGTGCGCCAGAAGACGCCTCTCGGGATCCCAGAGCCGCGCCCAGTAGGCGTCGATCTGAGCAATCGCCTCATCGTACAAACCCATCGCAGCCAGGAATGGCGGAGCGCAGTTGAAGCCGTCGGACCAGACCTCGGGTGCGTCGAGCACGTGGTAGAGGGTCCCGTCCGAAGCCCGTGGCGCGCGAACCTGGATGTACTCGAGCAGACGGCGAACCGCGACCTTCATCGTCTCGTCGTCGGTCAACTCGGCGGCGCGGTGGTAGGCCTCCCCGCCCATCGCCGAATCGGTCGAGGCCCCGGAAACCACGACACCTAGCCGTCCGTCCGGAGCGGCCTGGACGATGGCTGCTTTCGTGAGGAGCACTACGTGCGCCATCTCGCCGGCCTCCATGAGTGCCTGGGCGAGAATCCCCTGCTCCCAGTCGCGGCGCTGCATCGCCAGTGCGGCTCGAGTCGCCAGGGAGATGCGGCGCGCCGACTCTCCCCCGTCCACGTGTCCGTCCCCGGGATCACGATGGTCCAATCTGCACCTCACTTGTACCGCTGAGACACAACTCTACGTGAGCTACGCCGGCCCCAGCGCCGCGATCATCCACCCCATGTAGTCGGCGTTTGCCTGGTCGTTGAGGCCGTGGCCGGCGTCATACCAGACCAGACGCTTGGGCTCTCGCGCCGCAGCCGCCAGAGACTCCGCCTCATCGTGCGTAAACCAGGTGTCCTGAGCACCCTCCTGAATGTATAGCGCGCAGGGAGAGGCGTACGGCACCCAGGCGATCGGATCGAAGGGAGCCATGGCCGGGTAGTTGTAGCTCGGTGGAGTCGACCTCAGGATGGCGATCTTGAGGTGGCCGCCTTCGACTCCGGCGAACGTGGCCGCCCGGACTGCGCCGAAACTGAACCCGAACAACCCGAGCCGGGCTTGGTCAATTTCCGGACGCGAGCCCAGCCAGTCGACCAGTCGGCGCAGTTCGCGCATCTCGAAGACGATCTCGGCGACCGCCTCCCGGTCGGTCGTCGGGATGGCGTACAGCTCCGGACTGTCGATCAGCAACGACGCGACACCATGCCCGGCAAGCTCGACCGCATCGGGCTGGAACTCTCCCCTCCCCTCAAGGGCGCCTGGCAAGAACATGACGGCGCCGAACGGGCCCGTGCCGACGGGCAGGATCAGGGTTCCCTGCGCCCGCTTGCCGGACATGTCGAGGTAGCTGAACGGGCGGATCTCAGCGCCGCCATCGGTCGTGACCGGCCCCTCGCTCATGTCGAACGGGAGCGAGGGGTCGTACTCGAACAGCCGCAAGGCATCGTCGTGCGTGATCGCGGCTGGCAGATTTGTCGTCAGGGGGATCGCGGTGCCGCTCGGCGCAGGGCCGGTGGCGTGGCCCGAGGATCCACCGGCGGTGCAGGACGCCAGGAGCAGCGCGATCGCAGCCGTGGCGAGTCCCCTACCCCGATCGTTCATAGCACGAAAGCTAGCACGCCGACCAAGCCTGGTAGACAGGCCGGTCGGGCCCGACGCCGCTCACCCGCGCCATGTTCGCCGCGAGGGCCTGCCGGGCCGCGTCCGCGGACCGGCAGGCCGGCTACGACGCGAGCGGCAATTCGATGTGCTGCACTTCGTCGATGACCGAGTGAAGGGCGGCGGCGGTGCTGGGGAGGGACGATTCCAGCTCGGACAGCACGTCTCCCCCACCCTGCGTCGAGCCGGAACGGGCTATGGCCACGAGTCGCGCCGCGGCGTCCTGGACCAGCCGAGCACCGACCTGCGATGCCGAGCCTTTGAGCTTGTGCGCCGCGTCTTCCAGGGCCACCGGATCCGAGTCGTCCATGGCGCGGCGGATCGCCGGCAGGCACTCGACCGCGGTCGATTCGTAGTCGGCGACCATCTGCGTGAGGAAGCCTGCGGCACCGTCCGGATCGAGCTCGCACAGGACGGCGATCTGGCCCGAATCCAGCTCCCCGGTCTGGCGGTAGCGACTCGAAGCTGAGACCGTGAGAGGAGATGCGGCCTGGGTCTCCCGCCGATCCGCCAGCCATCGGCGCAGGGCCCGGACCAACTCGGCTGCCACGATCGGCTTGGCCAGGTAGTCGTCCATCCCGGCCGCAAGGCACGCCTCACGATCGCCGGTCATGGCGTTCGCAGTCAGGGCGATGATCGGCCGCGTCCAGCCATCGGCCCTCAGTGCCGCCGTGGCTTCGAAGCCGTCCATCTCCGGCATGTGGCAGTCCATGAAGACCAGGTCGAACTGGCTCGAACGAGTGGCCCGCACCGCTTCGAGGCCGGTCGCGACGACCTCGACCGCTATTCCCAGTCTAGCCAGCATCCGCTCCATGAGCCGCTTGCCGGCGAGGTTGTCTTCGGCCACGAGCACCCGGGCGCCCTCGATGATCGTGTCGCGTTCGAGCGGCTCGTCGATCTCCTGCACGGCCGCGATCTCGGCTTCCGTCGGGTACGCGAGCACCGCCGTGAACCAGAACGTGGCTCCCTCGCCGGGCACGGAGTCGACTCCGATCTCGCCGCCCATGAGGTTCACGAGCTTCTTGGAGATGGCCAGGCCGAGCCCTGTTCCGCCGAATTTCCGGGTGGTTGAGCTGTCGACTTGCGAGAAGGGCTGGAACAGCCTCGCCCGTCCGGCATCGTCGATGCCCAGGCCCGTGTCGGAGACCTCGAAGCGGAGCCTCGTCGCTCTATCGAGGCGCCCATCGATGTGAGCCCGGACCGTGACCCCGCCCTGGGAGGTGAACTTGATGGCATTGCCAACCAGGTTCGATAGCACCTGGCGCAGGCGCAGGGAATCGCCGGCCAGCACGGCCGGGATCTCCGTGTCGATCTCGGCAATCAACGAGATCCCCTTTGTCCGGGCGTTGATGCCGAAGAGCTTGACAACGGAAGCCACGAGCTTGGCCGGGGCGAAGGCGGCCCGCTCGAGCTCCATCCGGTCGGCCTCGATCTTGGAGAAGTCCAGGACATCGTTGATCAAAGACAGCAGAGTGTTGCCGGCAGTCTCGATGGTTTCGACGCTGTCGCGCTCGTCCGGACCCAGCGTCGCGTCGTCGAGCAGCTGCGCGTTGCCCAGAATGGCGTTCATCGGCGTCCGGATTTCGTGGCTCATCATCGCCAGGAACGCGCTCTTGGCTCGGTTGGCCGACTCGGCAGCCTCCTTCTCGGCCTTGAGAAGGTCCTGCTCGTGGACTGTGAGGAGGCGCTGGTAGACCGTGTAGATGGCGATCAGCGGCACGATGAAGAAGGCCACATTCCAGATGGCCTGTCTTGCCGCTACGACCATCAGATAGCCGATGATCGCAAGGGAGAAGGTGGTTGGGGCCGCCGCGAGCATTTGCGTCTTCGCGACGCTCCGTCGTGCGGTCGAAATACAGCGCATGTAGATCAGGTCCACGACGATGTTCGCAGCCACGAACGTGGCGCCACCAACGAGCGCGGCGACGGCAAATCCAAGCTGTCCGGAGATCAGACTGGTCGTGGCCACCGCAACGAAGCCGCCGATAAGCCCGCCGATCGCACACTCCGAGTGAGCGCCCAGGAATTCATACCAGCGAAGCTCACCCCGGAGTTCTCGACGCTCAAGGCTGCCGATCGCGCCGACGGCGAGCCCGGCGAGCGGCCCGCCCAACAAGGTCGCTGCGAAGGCCGGAGCGCTCGCCACCGCAAAGATGTTCCCGTCTGGGAACCTGACCGGGAAAGCGGCTGCGAGCATGGTAACGGCCGTCCACAGAGCGATACCCAGCACGATGGAGACTGCCGAATCCCCGAACGGCTGCAACGCAATGCCGGCCAGCACGCTCGAGGGCAGGAAGGCGAGGGACGCCCAGCCGGCGATGAGTTCCCCGGTGACGACTGCGAGGAGCGCAACGAGAAAGGCTCGTGGATGCGCCATCCCTTGGACGCCCCACACGGTCGCCGGACTCGCCGTCTCCTCGGACTCGTCGGCCGCCACGTTGCGCCCCTAAAGGGCCGTGTGGACGGCGGCGACTCGTTGCAAGGCGCCGCCAAGCTCGCCCAGCTCGGACACCAGATTGCCGCCGAAATGGAGGCCTTCAAGGTCTCCGTCGGCGCCCAGGATCCGACTCGCGGCTGCGATCGCCAGCCGGCCACCGAACAGACCGGCGGGCTCGGCGACTCGCTCGGCGATCGCTCGGACGGCCTTGACGTTGCGGGCTCGCAGCGCGGTCACGAGTTCGCCAGACAGCCGATCCAGAAGTGTCGCGGTAGTGCTGGCGAGTTCGGCGTACTCGGATTCGCCGATCCCGAGGCGTTGCATCGTCTTGTCCCGCAGCTCGATGACCGCGCTCGAGTCGGCCAGCGCGGCCCGCACCCTCGCGAGGACCGTGGCCGGGTTGAATGGTTTCACGATGTAGTCGCGTACGCCCTGACCGATCATGTCCACGACGGTATCCCGATCGCCCACGGTCGTGACCATGATCACCGGAATCGTCGCCGTGCTCGGGTCGGCCCGCATGCGGGCCAGGAGCTCGCAACCGTCCATCACGGGCATACGTATATCGCTGATGACGAGCTGGCAGGGCTCACCGGTCTCGAGCAATTGCAGTGCTTCGGGTCCGGACGCAGCCTGCCGGATGTCGACGTCCTCCTGCATGAGGACCCTCTGCATCAGAGTTCGTGAGGCTGGTTCGTCGTCCACGATGAGGATCAATTGGGGCCCCCTATTGCGTCCGTTGCCCGTCGTCAGCGCCGCCGCCATGGCGCGTCGTGAGCACGCTGATATACGGAGTAGTCGGCCGACCGGGCTTCCGGGTTGACCACGGCGAAGCTGGCGCGTCGATGCACCGGCCTATTGCCAACCCGTACCCGCCCGACCTGCGCGGTCATGTGCGGCGCCGACTCGCCGGTGGAGACTGGGTTTGTCGCACCGTGTCACCGCAGTGGCCGTGCTTGTTGCCGATCCGCGCCGGGAAATAGTGCTAATGCGGGATATACCGAAGTCGTGGTAGGGGTACTCTACATGCGGGTAGGAGATGCACTGCCCGATTGCATAAGGAGAGCTACATGGAATCCTGGGGTAGGGGCTGGTAGTCGAACCAGACCAGTCGCGTCACCTGACATGAGCCGAGAGTGGCCCGGGTTCATGTGCGATGGGGGCCAACGCAGGCGACGCACACCAAATAGCAGATGCCTCGGTCCCGTTAGACCGAGGCATCTTTGTTTGTCCCGGTGTCCCGCAATCCCGGTGTCCGAACGCCAGCGCGTGTGGCGGGAATGCACCGCCGCCTGGTGCGTTTCCGCCACATCCCTACTACAGCCCTACTTGACGACGACACCCGTTCGTGCCGTTTGACTCACGGCCGTCCACGTTGATGCTCCGTCCGCGCCAGGGGCAACTCGTTGGGGTTAACCCCTAAAGGCGACGCGTGTGGCGGCCGAGAACATCGGTACGGCCTCCAACGTGGCGAGGCCATATCCGTGCGCGGAGCTCCCTCCAGGGCGAAACGGCATTGCATACCATCGGGCGACGAAAGCACGACCAACTCTCCGGCCGGCGTTCGCGCGTGCGGCAGGCGGGCGTTCGCGCGCGAGACCATTGGCTACGTCACCTGCCGGAAGATGGTCTCTCGATAGTCACGTACTCATTTGACCGCTGGCCCAAGAGGCTGGCCTCGGCGCGCCTAAGCCCGAACGTGCTGGAGATGACGGGTTACTCGCCGGCCGTCCTGGCTACGGAGCTGGACTTCGACGAGATCGTCTTCGAGCCGGATAGAGTGGCCGCCCGCCGTCTCCACTCGACGGGAGGACAGCGGGAATACCGGATCGTCCGGGCCGACGGAACACTCCTCACAGTCATCGATTCCTGTGAAGTGCTCGGCCCGTCGGGACGGGCCATCAGGGGGCTTCTCATCGAGCGGCCGGTCGCTCTCGCCGACACCCGCGACGCGCTCACGATGCTGCTAAACCGAGGCGCGTTTCTCGAGAGTCTGAAGCGGCAAATCGGTGCGGCGGGCAGGCTCGATGAGGACCTGAGCGTGATACTCATGGACCTCGACTCATTCCGGGACGTGAACGATGCACTCGGCCATTCGTTCGGCGACCAACTGCTGATCGCAGTTGCACGTCGCTTCGAGCGATCGTTCCGCTCGAACGACACTGTGGCCCGGCTCGGCGGAGACGAGTTCGCCGCCATCTTGCGCGGCGTTTCCTGCCAGGATGCGTCGCGGATCGCGCGCGAGATCGCCGACGTGCTCGAGGCGCCGTTCCTGCTCGACGGACGTCAGATCACGATCGCCGCTTCGATCGGCGTTACCTCGCTCGCGGAGCGACCGGCGCTCACCGGCGCGGATCTGATGAGGCTCGCCGAAGTGGCGATGTACTCCGCCAAGAGGAAGCACAGCCGCGTGGTCGCATACGGTAGCGAGCTCCAGGTTGCGCCCAGTAGTGGCGCAGATTTCTCACGCTTGGGCGACCTGCACTCGGCGATCGAGCGACATGAGTTCGTCACGTTCTTCCAGCCATGGTTGCGTGCGAGGGAAGGCACGGTCGACGCATGCGAAGCATTGCTGCGCTGGAACCACCCGTTCCGCGGCACGCTGGCACCCGCAG
Source organism: Chloroflexota bacterium (assembly GCA_003171035.1). Classification (GTDB taxonomy): domain Bacteria; phylum Chloroflexota; class Limnocylindria; order Limnocylindrales; family CSP1-4; genus Fen-1039. The sequence continues at coordinate 15,149 of PMXR01000140.1, read as the reverse complement.
AGTTCCTGCCGCTCGCGGAGCGTTCCGGGCTCATCCGGCAACTCGACCTCATTGCCCTTGATCTCGCCTGCCGCCAAGCCATCGCGTGGCGCGACGCCGGCATGCACATCCGGGTTGCGGTCAACGCCAGCCGCGAGTCGCTTGTCGACGAGGACTACGGCGACCATGTGAGCTCGGCCCTGTCTCGCTATGGTCTCGCCGGCGCTGACGTCGAGATCGAGATCACCGAGCAGGGCATTCTCGGTGACCCGGGCCAGGCCGCCCGGTTCGCGGAGAAGCTTGGGCGTATCGGCGTTCGTATCGCCCTCGACGACTTCGGCACCGGATACTCGTCGTTCGCACAGTTGCGTGAGCTGAAGGTCTCAGCGCTCAAGATTGACCAGAGCTTCGTTTCCGGGGTCCTGGCCAACGACAAGGACGCGGCCATCGCCGAGACGATCATCAGCCTCGGGCACAGGCTCGGAAAGGAGGTGGTGGCTGAAGGCGTGGAGAACGCCGAGACGCTCAACCGCCTGCGTGTGCTCGGCGCGGACTACATCCAGGGGTATGAAGTGGCGCGGCCCATGCCGGGTGAGGAGCTGGCACCATGGCTGGCCCAATACAGACCGCCGTCGGCCGACCAGCCCCATGAGCCCAAACTCCTGGCCGGTAAGCGCAAAGGCCTGGCAGCCTAGCCAGACTCGCGAGGCAGCGATGACCCCGTCGCGGATCGCCCCTGCCCGCTTCGTTTCGGCCGACGTCATCCCAGCCGACCTGGCGACGCGGTCCTACCTCAGGATTTCCGGATGCCGATCGGGCGGATGGGGCGGATAGGGCTCAGGAGTCGGCAACGGGGTTTCGAGGGTCTGGCGGAGATGCCGGTAGTAGCGGTTGTACTCCACTCGCGCCCGCGATCCGTCCGGCTTGGGATCGGTGATCTGCAGCAGCGAGATGAAACACTCGGCGTTGACGTGGCTGATGAAGTGCAGCGTCTTCTGCTGCTGCGTGGCCGGATCGTCGCGTTGCAGCGAGTCGAACGCCGCCAGAGCCGGGCTGGGCTCCGTAGACGAACTCGCCGGCGGGCATACGACCGACTCGCCGCCGCGGGTCTCAGCCGTGCCTGGCTGGCGCAGCGGCAGCGTGGAGCCAAGCGCAACTAGTGGGTCCATGCTGGAGCCGTCGGCCGACCGCGCCTTTTCATAAGGGTCTGCCACTAGATGGCGTTGGCCGCACACACCGGCCCGCGGGGGCGCGTCGCGACCTGTGTGGCCGGCGAGGGAACCCTGCCGGAGCCTCAGCCGGCGCCGAGCAGCCGGCGGTCCTAGCTGACCGTGAACTGAGCCGTCGTGCCTTCGAGCTCCCGGGCGAACCGCGTCAGTGCGACGGCGGCGCGGCTCACTTCCTCGGCCTGTTCGGAGACCTGTTTGGTCGAGTTGGCAACCGTCTCGGCCGAGGCGGCGTTCTCCTCGCTGATAGAGGCCACGTTCGCCACGATCTCGAGCGCCGCTCGGATGCTGGTCGACGTGGACTCGGCAGTGTCGATGCTGCGAGTGACAGCAGTCGAGACGAGATCGATTGCGGCGCTCAGGTCGGTCATCACGCGCTCTACGGCCTCGTGGGACTCAACCAGCTTGTCGGACTGCTCCTGCGTCTTTCGAGCCGACGACAGCAAGGCGTCCAGGGCTTCGCCCGAGTTCCGGGCCAGCGTCGCACCTTCCTGGACCTTGGCGTTCGCCACCTCCATCGCCGTCGCTGCCCGACCGGCGCTGCCCTGAACGTTGCGTACGATTGCCGAGATCTCGCTGGTAGCCGCGGCCGACTTCTCGGCAAGCTTCCGCACCTCGTCGGCCACAACCGCGAAACCCTTGCCGTGCTCGCCGGCCCGGGCCGCTTCTATCGTTGCGTTGAGCGCCAGCAGGTTGGTCTGGTCGGCGATTGCCTCGATCGTCTGAACGATGTCGCCGATCTGACCCGATAGGACGTGCGTCTCGGTGATCGTAGCCGCCGAAACGTCGACGGCCTCCTGGATCGAGGTCATCTGCTGCAACGTCTTGCGGACCGCCTCGGTTCCCTGGGCCGCGGTTATCGCAGCTTGTTTGGTGGTAGTGGAGACGGATTCGGCACTTTCCGAAGCGGCCTCAATCGCGGACGCGATCTCGAGAGTCGCGGACGAAAGACTTTCGACGCCGCGGCCCTGCTCCAGTGCGGCCGATGCCATGTCCTCGACGGCCATGGCGATCTGCCGAATGCGTGCGTTCGCGTCGCCCACGGCCGTGGCTTCGTCGCCCACGGCGGCGGCCATCTGGCCGATCGTTTCCGCCATGTCGCGAGTGGTTTCGCGCGAGGATTCCGCCGAGCGGGCCAGGTTGTCGCTTACATCGAGCAGGCGCTGAGCTCGCTCGGCCATGGCCGCCATCAGCGCTCGGAGGCTGGTCGTCTCCGAGTTGAACGTCGCGACGGCCACACCTGCTGATACCGCTCGGTTGATGTAGGGCACGAGCTTGGCGTCGTGGACAGGGGTCGAAATGGCGTCGCAACCCTGGGCGACGAGGGCGTCCATGGCCGGGCCGCGGACGGCGACCAGGAAGTTCTTCTCCGGCTCCGCGACGAGCCACTCGACGTCGGCGTTGAAGGCGCGAAGTTCGGCCGCCGCAGCGAGAGCACCTGCCTTGATTGGATTCCAGAACGGCCCGTCCTCCACTCCAAGCACGACGATTCGGAGTCGTTTGGACGCGGGCCGGACCGGTCGAGGGCGGCGCTGGGCGACGGCTTCGGACTCGATGATCCCCTTCCCCGGCTTCCAGAAACCCGTGTAGTTATCGGCCGTGATCATGTCCATCTCGGTGAGCAGCAGCGGGTTCTCCGGAGCGACGCCCGTGACGAGGTAGTTGAACAGGTGGATCACGGGGTCGTGCCCCTGGGCGAATGGGTCCTGGCCCACGGTGGCGGCGATGACTCCCTGCATGACATAGGGCATGTTCTCGTCGACGAGATCGTGGCAGAAGATCTTGATCTGGCCGGCCTTGCCGGCTTCCGCCACAGCCTTCGCCGCGCCGGCGATGCCGCCCGCCTCAGTGCTGTATATGCCGGCCAGCATCGGGTACTTCTTCAGATAGACCTTCGTCAGGGCGTAGGTCTCGTCGGGGTTGTAGTGGTTCTCGACGTCGTCCACGACTTCTACGTTCGGGTAGTTCTCGCGCAGGTGGCTCTCGAATCCGACGCGGCGTAGCTCCAGCACGACCTGGCTAAACTGGCCCGTCATAACAAGGACCTGGCCGCGGCCCTTGATCGCCTCGCCCATTTCGTGACCCATCGTGTGGCCCTGGAGGTAGCCGTCCGGGCCCACGTAGAGCAGGCGACGGCAGGGTTCGTCGGTGACCTTGTTGAACTCCCCCGCGCTGGCCTGCAAGCTCCTGATGACGGCGTTGAGCCCCTCCGCGACGCGTGCGACTCCGGGCGAAGACCCGACCCGCACGGGCTGTGTCTTCATTTCCAAGTGGCCGGTGAGGTTGCCGCGTGCCATGGAGCTGAGAGTGTCGGAGAGCGCGACGGCGTCGTGCGCGGCGAGGCTCTGTGTCGTCCTCGCAAGTTCCTCCAACGAACCGTATGTCGTCGCTCGATCGATAGCCCAGGTCGCGCCAAGGTCGATGACGACTCCTACGAGCGCGGCGAGGACGAGTGGGCCTCCGGCGCCGAGCACCACGAGAACGATCGCCACGAGCGCGAATACAGCGGACTTGAGCGCCGTGGGCTGCCGCGCGGCGATGAGCAGATGCGAGCCGAGTTCGGACGGCTGAAACGACTTGCCCCTCGGCCCAGCCACGACGGACACCGATGGATCCGGCGCTCGGTCGGGAACCGGTTCCAGACGCGGCTTCCCCTGGAGAGGCCCATCGGAATCCGGCTCCGGAAGGGCCTTGAGCTGGCGGACGTGCATTCGTGACTCTCTTGTACTGGCGTAGAGGTTTTGGGCGACTTACTGCACGCGCATGTCCCCGGCGGGGCGCGAGGTTCTCTGATTGGGTATCGGCTGCACGAGGCGACACTGAGGTACACGGAGGTCGCATTTCAGCACAGAATCCCGACGGCCTTCGCGACTTCAGCCCGGGCGTCAGACACCCGAAACCAACGTATAGGGGTCTGCATCTAGACGTCACGATGCACGGCCTCCAGGTTGTGGTGCCAACTGGTGAGTCTCATACCCATCGTCGGTCGGCTTCGCGCGCACTTGTTCTGGCTGTCCCCTTCGCGCGTGCTGGCACTGGGATTGGCCGCGACGGTGGCGTCGGTTGGGGCGATCGCCCTGGCACCCGGCTTCGCCATCTTGATCGACGAAGTGCAACAGCTCGTGGCAACCGGCGCCGCGATCCTGGCGCTGATGCTTGCAGCCCGCACCAGTTCCGGCTCGCGTCGTTTCGTCGCTCGCTCGCTGGCGGTAGCCTGCATCTTCGTGGGACTCGGGATGTTCGTGTGGGACGTGCAACCCGGCACCTGGTCCGAAGGCGCGGGCCCTGGTGACTTGCTGTTCGCGGCGTGCTTGGTCACGATCGGGATCTCGATGGCCCGAGCCATCTTCAGAGGCCTGGATCGGTCCCGCCTACTCGCCGTCGCGCTCGACACGGCGATTCTGCTCATCGCGTCGGGGACGCTGCTGACGCTGATCTGGGACCGGCTTCTCGACGCCAACGCCGTGTACACAGGCGCCGCAACCGCCCTAGGATCCGGACTCGTGGCCGTCGCCGGCCCGACTGCCGCGTACCTCGCTCTTCTCCACAGGCGGGTACTGCCCAGCATTCGCGGCCCACACATGGCGCTCGCCGGAATAACCCTGGTCGGCCTGTCGATGGTTGCGTGGGAGACTCTGGTTGCGCACGGCCTTGGGTCGGCCGTCGGCCCGCCGGACTATGCCTATTCCATCGGCCTGCTTATGACCGGATACGGCGGCGCGACCTGGGATATGAAGACTTCTTCGGCGCCTCGATTCACCCGCTACGCGCAGGCGGGCACGGACCTGCTGCCTCTGGTCGCAGTCGGCATTTGCGTTTCCTTCGTTCTGCTGGCGCCCGGTAACGACGACTTTGGAGTCGAGCGAGTCGGAACGGCAGTTGTCGTGATACTCGCGCTCGTTCGCCAGGTGCTCCTTACCGCAGCCGAGCGTCGGGCTCGGACGGCCGAAGGCGATGCCTCCGCCGGATTGGAGCGAGAGATCAGATCTCGAGAGATGCTTCTTCGCTCCCTGACCCGGCAGGAGGGCGGAAGCTCGCCCGAAGAGACGGCCACGCTCCTGTGCGAAGAGGCGCTGCGGCTGGAGGGCATCGACCACGCCGTTGTCCGCGCCTTCGGTGGCGGCGGTGAAGCGGTAGTCATGGGGCTTGCCGGCATCGGCACTCAGGCGGTCGATCAAGGATTGGTGCTCTCGCCCGAACGGTCGGAGCTGATCGCCACAAGATCCGCAGGCGGGCCCTGGACGGAGACGTTCGTCGCGGAAGGAGAGCCGCACCTGGTGGCGCTGTACGACGCCGGTCTGCGAACCATGGCCAACGCACCGCTGGTCTGGAATGAGCGAATCATCGGTGTCATCGGCGTTGGGAGTACCTCCGAGGCAGCCGGATCGGTCGCCGCGGAGCGGCTCAGGACGGTTCGCGAGTTCGGTGTCGTCGCGGGCGCTCTCCTTGGTCCGCACCTGGCGGAGCGGGCGAGATACGAAGCGCTCCACGCGTCCATGTCGAAGGTCATTGCCGATCTGGCCTTCCACCCGGTCTTTCAGCCGATCGTAGACCTGGAGAGCGGCGGGACGATCGGCTACGAGGCCCTGACGCGCTTCGACGACGGCGTGCGACCGGATCTGCAATTCGCCAACGCCGCTGCCGTGGGCCTTGGGCTGAGCCTCGAAACCGCGTGCCTGCGGGCGGCTCAGCAGGACTCGGTGGCTCTGCCGGATGGAGCGTGGCTGAGCCTCAACGTGTCACCGGCGCTCGCATCCGCGCTGCTTCCGCTGCTCGCCGTCCTGGAGTCGTCCGAACGCGGGATCGTCCTCGAGGTCACCGAGCACGCTCCGATCGACAGCTATAAAGGTCTGTCGGACGCTCTCCGAGGGCTTCGAGGCCACGTTCGCATCGCGGTGGACGATGCCGGCGCTGGATACGCGGGGCTGCAGCACATCCTCGAAATTCACCCCGACATCGTCAAGCTGGATATCGCCCTTGTCCGCGACCTGGACACGGACCCGGTGCGGCGAGCTTTGATCTCCGGCATGGTTTCCTTCGCCCGAGAAGCCGGCTGCGTCCTGCTCGCCGAGGGCATAGAGACCGACTCCGAACTGGCCTCGCTCCGCACCCTGGGCGTGTCTCTGGGCCAGGGATACCTGCTCGGCCGGCCGGCGCGCATCGAAGCGATTGTCGAGGGGCGGGTTGCGGCTTGATCGGTGCCGCAGGGCGGCAGGCAAGCCAGTTCGTTTGCATGGCATGACCGTCGTCTGACGTACCACAGACGGCAACGCCAGAACGAGGTACCCTGGAACTCCCCCACCCTGAGGCGAAGGCTTGTCGGTCGCGCACGACCCGATGGGCCTTTGGTCGCCGACTCCGCTGAAATCTCGGCCTCGGCACGAAAGGCGTCCGGCTGGAGGGCGACTGGAGAGCGCGATGCGCCGGTTAGGAATACGCATCAGGGCGGTGGTTCGACGCCACCCGGTGCTAACCATTGCCTTTGCTGTGCCGATCCTCGGAATCGCGGGCTGCCTCGCGCTAGTCGCAGCTACCGGCGCGCTTACCCCCGTCCCGGTCCCGGTTGCCAACACCTACACCTTCACCGCGGACTGGACACTTCTCGACCTCGAACGCCATATCGAGGCCGGCGAGGTAGCCACGATCTCGGTGGTGGCCGTGTCGCCGGCCGTCCCGACGGCGAGCGCGATGGCGGACGTCCTCGCGGCCCGAACGACCAGCGGCCAGTGGGTCCGCGTTTCTCTCGACGTGGACTCGAGCGATGCCCTGGTCGCGCTGCGCAGCCTGGGCTACGGACGCCTGATCGCCGCAGATTCGGTGGCGCAGCTGCCGCCGGGGTACGGCACGGCCGGGTCCAGTTCTGGGTCGTCGGATCCATTCGGCTCCCTCCTCCAGATTGCCATGCTGGTCATCGTCCTCGGCATCGTAGTGGTGCTCATTCGCAGGACGGCGGGCCAGGACAGCGCCAAGGGCCAGGGCAACTACCACATCGTGCTTCCGTCCGACTCGCGTCAAGGCGGCGCCGACAGAGACGGGGTCGTCCGGCCGGTGGGCTTCGCCAAGGTCGCCGGCTGCGATGAGGCGAAACTAGAGCTGACCGAGGTCGTCGAGTTCCTCAAGTCTCCCGATCGCTTCCGCGCTCTGGGCGCGAGCATTCCGCGCGGCCTGCTTCTATACGGACCACCCGGCACCGGCAAGACCATGCTCGCCCGGGCAACGGCAACCGAGGCGGGCGTCGCTTTCGTCTCGATGTCGGGCTCCGGATTCGTCGAGATGTACGTCGGCGTCGGGGCCAAGCGTGTCCGCAACCTCTTCGCCGTCGCCCGCAAATTCGGCAAGGCCATCATCTTCGTGGACGAGATCGACGCTCTGGCGAAGACCCGCGGCGGCCAGAACCCCAACGACGAGCGAGAGCAAGCGCTGAACCAGCTGCTCGCCGAGATGGACGGCTTCTCGTCGTCGGAATCGATCGTCGTGATCGCCGCCACCAACCGCATGGACACTCTCGATCACGCGATCCTGCGGCCGGGGCGCTTCACGCGCAAGGTGAACGTGCCGCTGCCCGACATCGACGGCCGTCGCGCCATCCTGGGTATACATGCCGAAGGCAAGCCGCTGGACGCGACAGTCGACATGGAAGTGATTGCGCGCCGCACAGCGGGAATGAGCGGCGCCCAACTGGCCGATCTGCTGAACGAGGCCGCGATCTTCGCCGCCCGTAGAAGCCACGCCACGATCACGCCGGTCGACATGCACGACGGCTGGCTCAAGTCGGTCCTCGGCACATCTCGAAGGCGCTCAATGGATGAGCGAGAGCGCAGCATCATCGCCGCACACGAGGCGGGGCACGCCGTCTGCGGCCGTCTCTTCGGAGACCGCCGCAGGGTCGAGGAGATCAGCCTGTTTGCGCACGGCGACGCCCTGGGGGTAACCGTGTCGTCTTCGGAGGACGACTATCTGCCATCGGAGACCGATCTTCGGGCGACGCTGGTCGCGCTCATGGGTGGTAGAGCCGCCGAGACGATCCTCTTCCAGGATGTGACCGGCGGTGCGGCGAACGACCTCGAGAAGGCGTCGGACATCGCGACGAAGATGGTCACGAAGTGGGGCATGGGCCGCGACCCCGACTGCGCCGACCTGGGCCCCTCGGGTCGCGGAACGCTGAGCCTGCGCGTCGTGGAGGATGACGCCTCGATAACTTCCAACATCCGGTCGGCAATGGACCGGGCGATCAATGAGATCCTCGATCAGTCGTACACGCAGGCGCGCGACGCGCTTCTGGCCGAAATGAAGCGGCTGACTCGCGTGGCCGCATATCTGTACGAACACGAGCGGATCGACGGAACTCAGTTCGAAGCGCTCTTCGATGGCACTCTCGCGCCTTCGGCAGAGGCCGAAGCAGAGTGGCGCAGTGCCAAGAGCAACCCGAGGAGCTGGGATGAGATCGAAGACTTGATCGCGACATCCGCCGGCATCGCACCTGCGTGGGAGGTGGCGCGCGCGGCCGCGCAACCGACCATCCGCCGGCAGCGTGCCCACCCGCGCAGCAAGCTCTCCTCGGCTTCTCGCCAACTCCTGCTGAAGTGGCGGCGGCGAGGCTTGCGGAGCGTGACGGGCTCGGCCGACTAGCTCGAGCCGGGCCACCGGCCCGCAGCCGAGCCGGCGGCTATCTGCCGCCGCTCCGGGCCGATCGGCCATTGTTGCCCTCGACGGCCAGTCCTATACTCCTGCGGCACGCCCGGCCGGCCGCCGGGGCCGGCTCCGAGCGCGCTGAAGTGGAGTTGGTCCGAGACTGGTGGCGGCGGGATTGGCTGCCACAATGCCGTGGATCTGGTGGCGGAGCGGCACCCAGCCGGAGCGCCCATTCGTCGCCTCCCAACGCACCGGTGTCAAGGCCTCGACTGTGTCGAACACACCGGATTGCGATCCCGACCGCCCCCGATAGGTGTGGGATGAACACCCGGTCGCCGGCAGGAGCGAGGCCCGCGATGGGAAACGTAGATGTCCAGAGGGCGTTCCATTCCATGACCCTCCCGCCGCCGAAGTCCGGCGAGCACGAGTGGAGGGCAGCAATCCCAATCGAGGAGGGCGATCGCGTCGGGCTGCCGATCGTCGTCGATGGCGAGCCGTACGAGTGCCTCGACCTCGACCCCTGCAGCCAGGACGAGCTGGATGCGCAGGTCGCCGACGCCATCTCCGCCATAGGAGGCATATTGCGGGCAGGACCACAGCCAATTCAGCTGGTGATCGACATGCTCGTGTGCGGCCTGGACCTGGATCCCCGATGTGCACAGAGCCTGTTCTGGAGGACTCACGAGCGAGGCCTCCTTTCGCTCTCCGGCGGGCAGGTCCACCTCGGGCACGTCAAGTCGAGGCGCTGAGCGCCGGAAGCGGCGTCCAGGGACGGCTTCGTGGCTCCGCCAATACCATCGGGCATGCCCGTGCAGAAATTGGTCAGTCTCTCCGCAAGATCTACTGCGCCGATCCCCAACGGGATGGAGGCCGTCGAGGACGCTCCGGCGGGCAGAGGATCGATGGAGAGGGCGTATGGCCGACCAGGCGTACAAGTACCAGGAGAAGGTCCTCGGCGACGGCAGCGCCGTCATCCTCAACGAGAACGGTGTCATCGAGGCCTTTGACGCCTCAGGCAACCCGACCAAGACCGTGGCGCCGGGCGATCCGGAGTGGAAGAGCGAGGCAGCGGTCTTCGATCTCTCGCCGAACTAGAATCGCCCGATGATTACCCTCCGCCCCGCCGGTCCCGTCGACGCCCCAGTGATCGTCCAGTACATCCGCGAGCTGGCGGAGTTTGAACGTGAGCCCGAGGCGGCCATCGTCACGGAAGACGACATCCAGCGATACGCGTTCTCGCAGAACCCCCTGGTGAGGGTGACCATGGCCGAGTGGGATGGCCAGCCGGCCGGGTTCGCCCTCTGGTTTCTCAACTTCAGTACGTGGCAGGGCAAGCCGGGCATCTATCTGGAGGATCTCTTCGTGCGGCCCGCCTTCCGCGGCAAGGGCATCGGCACGGCCCTACTGAAGGACCTGGCCGCTCTCGCCGCGAGGGAAGGCTGGACGCGGTTCGTCTGGCAGGTGCTCGACTGGAACACCCCCGCGATCGAGTTCTACGAGGCCATGGGCGCGCGGATCATGCGCCCATGGCTCACGTGCCGGGTTGAAGGCGACGCCATCGAGCGGCTCGCCACCAGGGAAGATTGAGCGCCTAGTACTTGCTTCGGCGCGTCTCTTCCTTCTTAGGGGGGCGAGGTTCGTGGCCGGGGCGCGGCGGATGCGGCATCGTGCCGGGGGCCATGTCGGGCTGGCGAGGCAGCGGGCCACGAGCGCGGGCCGCTTCTACTTCGAGCGCGAAGGCCGCGGCGCGTTCCGGCGGAACCGCGCGCTCCCAGTCGGCAGTGATCTGCTTGGCGCGCAGATTCGCAGCCGCTCGCTGCTCGCGTTCGTGTCTTGACCTCTTCGTCATTTGGTCCTCTTTTGGCATACCGGCGGCTCCGCCGACTGGGCAGCAATTCTGCGCCTATCGTCAGCGCCTGTCATGGATACGGCGCGTTGCAATTACGAGTCCCACTTCCGGGTCATATCTTGGCCTAGACGTGTGCGCTTATCCTGACGCCGTTCGATCGCAGCGTCTCGGAGTTGGAGGAACGATGACGGCCGCAGGCTCGGATAGACGGCGCCCGGAGAACCTGCACCCAGGGCGCATCGCCATGGGTTACCTGGTGATCGGCCTGGCGTGGATCTACGGCAGCGGGTACGTGGTTGCGCTTCCCATCTTCAGTGGCATTGCGACGGCGCTCGAGATCCTCAAGGGCACGGGCTTCGTTCTGGTCACCGGGTTCGGGCTCTATATCCTGCTGCGGCGTCGCGCCGGGGCGATCGAGTCGGCTCAGCTGGAGCTGATCGCCCTCAACGAGCAGCGGGCTCGTCTGGTGGCCGCCGTGGAACAATCGGCCGAGGCGATCGTAATCACCGATCCAGATGCGCGGATCATCTACGTCAACCCCGCCTTCGAACAGGTCAGCGGCTACGCGAACTCGGAGCTTCTAGGCGGCAACGCCAACGTAGTGAACAGCGGTCAGCACGATCTCGCCTTCTGGCAGGAGGTCTGGGCAACCCTGCTCCGGGGCGAGACGTGGCAGGGCCGGTTCGTCAATCGCCGCAAGGACGGCGTCACATACGAAGCCGACTCGGTGATCACGCCCGTTCTCGGCGAGCACGGAGCCGTCGTCAGTTACGTCGGCGTCCAACGCGACACGACCCGCGAGCGAGCCCTGGAGCGCCACCTGGCCGAGTCCGGCCGACTCGAGGCCATCGGCCAGCTCGCCGGCGGGATCGCCCACGACTTCAACAACCTCTTGACGGTGATCGTCGGCCACGCCCAGCTGCTGAGCATGGACAAGAGCCTCGATCCCGACGCGCGCGAGGATCTGGACCAGATCATCCACGCCTCGGGCAGCGCCGCGAACCTGGTTCGCCAGCTCCTGGCGGTCAGCCGGCGCCAGGTTCTCGAGCCGGCTGTGCTCGACCTGGCGGTTCTCGTCGAGCAGCTTAGGCCGATGCTGGCGGGGCTCCTCGGGTCGAAGATCATTCTCGAGGTCGCCAGCCCTGCGCCTTCCGGCGCCGTATTCGTCGACGCGGGGCAGCTCGAGCAGGTCATCGTCAACCTGGCTGTCAACGCTCGTGACGCGATGCCCAACGGAGGCACCTTCACCATGACTGTCTCGGACGTAGACGTGGACGAGACTTCGGAACCGTCGTCACCGGTCCGGCCCGGACGCTATTCCCTGCTCATCGCCAGCGATACCGGCTCCGGCATGGACAGGGACACCCGCGCCCGCGTCTTCGAGCCATTCTTCACGACCAAGCCGAAGGGCCACGGGACCGGACTCGGCCTGGCCACCGCCTACGGCATCGTCAGGCAATCGGACGGCTACCTTCTCGTCGACAGCGAGGTGGGTCGCGGCTCGACATTCACGGTCTACCTGCCGCACCACGACGCGCCCGGCGCCATTGCGCTGCCCGATGAGACGCCGGCCGCGCCACGGGGCACGGAGACGATTCTGGTCGTCGAGGACGAGCGCCCCGTTCGCACCGTCATGGACCGGACCCTCCGGCAACTTGGCTATACGGTCCTGGTGGCTGCGGATGCAACCGAAGCCAAGCGGCTGGCGCACACGACCACGCCGTCACTTCTCGTCACCGACGTCCGCCTGCCCGGGCTCGATGGCCCCACGCTCGCGGCGGAGATCTCAGACGTTCACCCCGGGTTGCCGGTCCTATTCGTCAGCGGCTACGCCAGCGAGACGATCATCGATCGCGGAGAGCTGGGCGAGGACGCCGCATTCCTCGCCAAACCGTTCACGTCCGAGGATCTGGCGCGGCGAGTGCGCGAGCTCCTGGACCTCCAGAAACCGGAGCCGTAAGGCCTCACCGCCGGAGCGACTAGTCGCCGGATCCGCCGCCATCATCGTCGCCGTACCCGGCGACAACCTGGTTGGCAGCGGCGAAAGCTCCTGCTCGAGTCCGAGCGCCGGCGCGAACAAGTCCCCCCGCTCGCCGATTCGGGCGGCAATCGTTCGTACGGTCCAACGATCGGGGCGCAGGTCCGGGTCTTCCAGTTCGTCCCAATCGATCGGCGCGGAGACGGCGGCTCCGGCAACGGGGCGCACCGAATACGGTGCGACGAGGGTCTTGTTCCACGCATTCTGCGTGTAGTCGAGACGCGCCAGGCCGTCGCGGCGGGACTTCTCCCACTCCCAGCTGATCAGGTTCGGGGCCGCAGCAGCGATGGTTCGCGAGAGCGTGGCAACCCAGTCGCGAGTCTGATCGAACGTGTAGATCGGTTTCACTGGGATCCAGACCTGGATGCCGCGCTGGCCGGTCAGCTTGGGGAACCCGCGCAGGCCGACATGGGCCAGAGCGGTCCGATAGAGTCGCGCCAGGAGCAGCGTCTCGTCCCAGCTGGTACGCGGCCCGGGATCGATGTCGACGAGCGCCCAGGTCGGCCGGTCCGGCGCGGCCCGCGCCTTGTGGGCCATACGGACACCCGCCGGGCGCGCCGGGGCCGCCGCTCGATCGATCCGGTTCCAACCGGGCGTTTCCGAGGGCGGCCTCGTTCGCGGCCGAGATGTCAGGCGGCTGCGGCGCCTGAGAGGTCGTACAGGGTCGTGGAGCTGCCCGAAATCGTGACTGCCTTGCCGTTGGCTACGACCCAGGTATCGATCGAGGAGGAAGAGGAGGAGCCACCCATGCCTCCCCCACCCTGGCCGGAGATGATCACGTACCGGAGCTTGCCGGCCGCGACGTCGGCTTTCAGTTGGTCGAGAGCAATTGCGTTGTCGGAGCCGCTCCAGCCGCCCATCGCCATGACCGGATCGCCGGTGGCCAGCTCGAGCTGCGCGGCCGACATGGCGTCGCTGACTGCCACGACCCAGGTGGCCGACCCACGATTAGCGACCAGGTATGCCGCCAGGGCGGAGTCGGAACCGCCTGCCGAGTCGGCGCCCGAGCCACCGCCGAAACCGGCTGCCGGAACCGCCGGGGCGCCCTGTGCGAAGCCACCGGGCTGACTGCCACCCTGTGCGAAGCCACCAAGGCCGCCGTTGCCACCGCCCATGCCGCCCGAGGTTGTTCCGCTAAGAGCGTCGGCGACCGTTACTGATGGGCCGGCGGAGACGATCGAGCCGGAGTAGGCGCTGGCCGCTGTGTACAGCGAGAAGGCCACCGGCCCGGCCAGCATCACCGCCAGCCCCAGTACTCCCAGGATCGCTCCGAGGCGTCGCTCGCGCAGCACCGGAACGGCGATGAATGCCGCGACACCGAGCCCGAGCCCAAGGACCGCCGGAGCGAGCCACGGAACGAAGTCGGGGCTGCGGGAGAGGAGCATGTAGGCCCAGGCAACGGTCACGAGCGTCAGTCCGGCGAGAGCGAAGCCGCCGTAGTAGAAGCGATCGCGGATCCGCCACAAGGCGACAACGCCTGCGCCGACCAAGGCTGCCACTGCGGGGGCCAGCGCCACGGCATAGTAGGAGTGCACGATGCCGGACATGTAGCTGAAGACGACGGCGTTGGCGGCCAGCCAGCCGCCCCACATCAGATACCCGGCGCGGAGCGGATCGGTTCGCCGGGACCGCATCGTCACGATCAGACCGATCACGGCAGCAACCACGGCGAACGGCAGCAGCCAGCTGACCTGACCGCCGAACTCGGAGTTGAACAGCCGCAAGAAGCCGGGTGCGCCGCTGAACGAGACGCCGCCCTGGCCGTTGCCGGCCGATCCACCGAAGATGCGTCCCAAGCCGTCGTAGCCGAGGATCAGGTCCAGGACTGAGTTGTTCGTGCTGCCGCCGATGAACGGCCGGTCCGCTGCCGGCGTCAGCTGGACGGCGGCCACCCATGCCCCGGCAGTGAGCAGCGTGGCGGCCGAGAAGACCGCCACTCCCGCCACGCGACGGCGCACGGAAGCGTTGGCGGCGACGAAGTAGGCAAGCACGAAGGCCGGGCCTACCAGAAAGCCCTGCAGGTACTTAGTCAAGAACGCCAAGCCAACGGCCACTCCGGCCATCGCCAGCCAGCGGTGCCCGCCGTTTTCGATTGCCCGCTGGACGCCCCAGGCACCGGCGAGCATCAGGAAGACCATCAATGCATCCGGGTGGTCGTAGCGGAACATCAGGACCCCGACCGGAGTGAATGCCATCACCACTCCGGCGACCGTCGCGGCAACGGTTCCGAACTGGCGGCGGACTATGTCGAAGAGGACCAGCACCGAACCGACGCCCAGCAGCGCCTCGGGGAGCAGGATGCTCCACGAGCTGAGGCCGAAGGCCCGCACGGAGAGGCCCATCAGCATCGTCGCAAGCGGCGGCTTGTCGATCGTGATGAAGCTGCCGGCATCGAGCGAGCCGAAGAACCAGGCCGACCAGCTCT